>JBEPVO010000056.1:0-16842 GCA_041690975.1 Alphaproteobacteria bacterium | reverse complement strand
TGTTTCCCGAAGGCACCTCGAATGACGGCAATGCCGTGCTGCCGTTCAAGAGCGCACTGCTGGCGGCCGCGGAAACCGTCCTGGATGACGGGCAGCCGGTGCCGGTGCAGCCGGTCTCGACCGCCTATGTCGCGCGCCAGGGCATCCCGATGGGCCGGGAAAACCGCCCGCTCTATGCCTGGTATGGCGACATGGAACTGGTCCCGCACCTGTGGGAGGCCCTGAAAGCCGGGCCCCTGGACGTGGTGGTGCAGTTCCATGACCCCCTGCCGCCCATGGATCGCAAGGATTTGGCCCGTTTGGCCTGGGATACAGTGCGCAAAGGCCAGGCGGCTGCGCTAGCTGGACTTCCTTAGCTGCCCCCATCTGTCTTCCTCAGGCAAGCCTTCGGAAGACATCTTCCCCCGCCAATGGCTTCGCCATGCAGGGGAAGAAAGTCCGCGTTTCCTAGGGTATTGAATATAGTGGCCAGCGCCGCGATAACCTCCGCCGGATGAAAAAGCTCTTCATCAAGACCTATGGCTGCCAGATGAACGCCTATGACTCGGCGCGCATGGCGGAGCTGCTTGCGCCCCTGGGTTACACCGGCACCGAGACGCCGGAGGACGCCGACATGGTGATCCTCAACACCTGTCACATCCGCGAGCGCGCGGTGGAAAAGGTCTATTCCGAACTGGGCCGTCTGCGGAAACTGAAGGACAGAAAAGCGGGCAATGGCAGCCGCCTGCTGGTGGCGGTGGCGGGCTGCACCGCACAGGCCGAAGGCGGAGAGATTATCGCCCGCGAGCCGACGGTGGATCTGGTGGTGGGCCCGCAATCCTATCACCGCCTTCCGGAAATGATCGCACGTCTGGCGCGTGGCGCGGGCGAGCGTGTGCAGGCCGATTTTCCCGCGCTGGAAAAATTCGACGCGTTGCCGCAATCCGTGTCGGACAGCGGCGTCAGCGCCTTTCTCACCGTCCAGGAAGGCTGCGATAAATTCTGCACCTTCTGCGTAGTGCCCTATACGCGCGGGCCGGAACATTCTCGCCCCCCGGAAAAAATTCTTGCCGAGGCGCGCTCGTTGTCGTCGCGCGGTGCTCGCGAGATCATTCTGTTGGGCCAGAACGTCAACGCCTATCGCGGCACGGATGCGGACGGCAAAAGCTGGTCCCTGGCGCGGCTGATTGAAGCCATGGCCGGCATCGATGCTGTGCTGCGCATCCGCTACATGACCAGCCATCCCCGCGACATGGGCGATGATTTGATCCAGGCGCATGGCGATATCGAAAAACTGATGCCATTCCTGCACCTGCCGGTGCAGTCCGGTTCGGACAGCGTGCTGGCGGCAATGAACCGCCAGCATACGGCGAACGAATACCGCGAACTGATCGGGCGCATCCGCAAAAGCCGCCCCGACATCGCGTTCTCGTCCGATTTCATTGTCGGCTATCCCGGCGAAAGCGACGCGGATTTCGAGGCCACCTTGCAATTGGTGCGTGACGTCGAATATGCGCAATGCTTCTCGTTCAAATACAGTTCGCGCCCCGGCACGCCTGCGGCGGCAGCGAAGAAGCAGATCGCCGAGACTGTGAAAAGCGCGCGGCTGGATGTGCTGCAGAAACTTCTTCTGTCGCAACAAGACGCGGCGAACAAGGCCGCGATCGGCAAGACCCTGGACGTGCTGTTTGAAAAGCCCGGCCGTGGCGCGACCCAGATCGTGGGCCGCACGCCCCATCTCAATCCAGTCCATGTCGAAGCGCCTTTATCGATGATCGGCACGGTTCATCCCGTGCGGATCGAGGCGCTGACCGCCAACAGTCTGAAAGGCACATTGGTTTGAGCGCGCGCTTCAAGTCATTGCCCCGCAAGGCGCACGCCGAGCAGCTCACTTTGGAATTCGACGACAATAAATTGGTGGCGGCGCTGACCGGCCCGCACCAAAAGCATTTCGCACGGCTGGAACAGCGGCTGTCGGTGCTGATCACCCAACGCGGCAATCTGGTTGCCATCGCGGGCACCGCCGATACGCGCGCGCGCGCTGCCGCGATTCTGAAATCGCTGTATGCGCGGTTGGAAGCAGGCGAAGCCATCACCTTGGCCGAAGTGGATGCGGAAATCCGCTTCACCGATCCCGACGCCAACAACAAGCGCGCCTCCAGCGAAGGCTCCATCCGCACCGCCGGCTCGCGCATCACCCGTCCGCGCAGCCCCACCCAAAGCGTCTATCTGGATCTGATGCGCGAGCATCCGCTGGTGTTGGGCGTCGGTCCCGCCGGCACCGGCAAGACCTATCTCGCTGCCGCCTTCGCCGCTCATATGTTGCATCAGCGCCGGGTCGAGCGGCTGATCCTGTCGCGCCCCGCGCTGGAAGCAGGCGAACGGCTGGGCTTCCTGCCGGGCGATCTGAAGGAAAAGATCGATCCCTATCTGCGCCCGCTTTATGACGCGCTGTTCGATGTGCTGGGCGACCAGACCACGCGGCTGATCGAGCAGGGCGTGATCGAAGTGGCGCCGTTGGCGTTCATGCGAGGGCGCACGCTCACCCGCGCCTTCATCATCTTGGACGAAGCGCAGAACACCACGTCGGCCCAGATGAAAATGATGCTGACCCGCTTGGGCGAGGACAGCCAGATGGTGGTGACGGGCGATCCGTCACAATCCGATTTGCCCGGCAATGTCGCCTCGGGCCTCAACGAGGCGCTTTCCATCCTGGATGGGGTCGAAGGCGTAGGGATTGCCCGATTCGGGGAAGGCGATGTGGTCCGCCATCCTCTCGTCAGGCGGGTTGTCGCCGCTTATACTGCGCGCGGAAAATGACCGCCTCAAAGCTTCAACAAGGCATTCTGGTCGTGGTGGACGATCCTGGCTGGCGCAAGATCCGGGGGCTTTTGCCCCGGCTGAAGCGCGCCGCCGCGGCGGCGGAAAAAGCCGCTAAGTTTCGCGGGGCGTCCGTTCTCACCATTCTACTGTCCAAGGACAGCAAGCTCAAAAGCCTCAACCGGGATTTTCGCGGCAAGGACAATCCCACCAATGTCCTGTCCTTTCCCGCCGCGCCCAATGATGACGGTTATCGCGGCGACATCGCGCTGGCGCTTGGCGTTACCCGCCGCGAAGCCAAGCTCGCCGGAAAGAGTTTTGCCGATCATGCCACCCATCTGGTGGTGCATGGCGTGCTGCACCTGGCCGGTCACGATCATGTTCGTGACCGCGACGCCAAGAAAATGGAAAAATTGGAAATCGATATTCTGCACAAACTCGGAATCGCCAATCCCTATGAGCTGGCGTCATGAGTGACACCTCCACAAGTCCGCAGCCGATCTTCAAGCGCCTGATGCAGCGCTTGCGCGGCGAAACCCCGTCCAGCGCCGCAATGCGCGAAAGTCTGGAAGAGGTGATCGAAGAGAGCGAGCGCAAGGAACCGGCCCTGTCGCAGCAGGAGCGGGTGATGCTCGCCAATCTGCTGGGCTTCGGTGAATTGAAAGTGTCCGACGTGATGGTGCCGCGCGCCCAGATCCTGGCGGTCGACGAGGACACACCGATGTCGGAACTGGTGGCGTTGTTTCGCGACGCCAAACATTCGCGCCTGCCGGTTTATCGCGAGACCCTGGATGATCCCACCGGCCTTGTGCATGTGAAGGATGTTCTGACCTTGCTGGAGCCGGATGGCGCGGGCGGCTATCGCCCGGTGCCGTCGTCCATTGCCCGCCTCAAACGTCCGATATTGTTTGCACCGCCTTCGATGCGGGCGCTCGATCTGCTGCTCAAGATGCAGGCCAGCCATACCCATCTGGCGTTAGTGATCGACGAATATGGCGGCACCGATGGCCTGGTTTCGATCGAAGACATCATCGAGGAAATCGTGGGCGATATCGCCGACGAGCATGATGAGGAAACCCCGCCCCTGATGCGCGAAGGCGAGGATTTCATCGCCGATGCCCGGCTGGAGCTGGAAGATTTCAAGAGCGAAACCGGAATCGATCTGGCTACGCCGGAAACGGATGTGGATGTCGATTCTTTGGGCGGGCTGGTGGTGTGGCTGCTGGGGCGGGTGCCGCAGCGGGGCGAAATCGTTGCCCATCCGGCCGGATATGAATTCGAAGTGCTGGAAGCGGATCCACGCAAAGTCAAACGGCTTCGCATCCGCCGTGGCGAACAACCCGTTTCCGCATGACGGCATGGCTTGAGCGTCAGGGCATCGCAATGCGCAGCCTGATCGGCTGGCGGCGCTTTCTGCTGGCTTTTCTTGCCGGCGCGGTTTCGGCGCTGGCTTTTGCACCCCTGAATTTCTTTCCCGCTTTGTTGCTTGGCTTTGCCGTGCTGGTGCTGTTGCTGGATGGCGCCGACCAAAGCCCGCATCCGTTTCGCAAGGCGGCGGTGTCGGGCTGGGCGTTTGCGTTCGGACAATATCTCGTGGGCTGGCATTGGATCGGCTACGCCTTCATGGTCGATCCGTCGGCGCATCTGTGGCAGATGCCGTTCGCCATCGTGATCCTGAGCGCGGGCCTGGCGCTTTATGCCGGCATCGCCTGTGCGCTGGCGCTTTGTTTTTGGCAGGATGGCCCGGCGCGGCTCTTGGTATTCGCGATCCTCTTTGCCGTGGGTGAATGGCTGCGCGGTCATGCGCTGACCGGCTTTCCCTGGAATCTGCAGGCTTATGGCTGGGGCGCATCCTGGGCCCTGATGCAGAGCGCTTCGCTGTTCGGCGCCTACGGGCTTTCGTTTCTCACCATTCTTCTGGGCGCATCCCTGGCGGAATTCTGCACGCTTCGGCGCACCCTGGTTGCGCCCATCGCCATGTTCGTCCTGTTCGCGGGTCTTTGGGTCTGGGGCGCGCTTCGGTTGGCCGATGCGCCGGCCGCAACGGTGCCGGGCGTGGTCATGCGTTTGGTGCAGCCCGATGTGCCACAGGACGAAAAGTATGTCCGCCGCTATGTGTCGCGCAATTGGCAGCGGTTGCTCGATCTGTCCAATGCCCCCGGCAAGGTCACGCATATTGTATGGCCGGAAGCGGCAACGCCCTTCTTGCTTGGCCGCTCCGCCGTCGCGCTGGAGGAAATCGCCAACCTGACTCGCAGCGGCCGCAGCCTCATTACCGGCTCCGCCCGCGCCGTGCCCGGTGCCGACGAGGTCACCTATTATAACTCCCTCTATATGTTCGGCCCCGGCGGCCAGACCGAAGCCGTCTACGACAAATTCCACTTGGTGCCGTTCGGCGAATATGTGCCGTTTGAAGACCTGCTCCGGCATATCGGCATCACCAAATTGACAGAAGGTCAGGGCGGCTTCTCGTCCGGCGATGGCCCGCGCCTCTACAAGATCGCGGGCGCGCCCGACGTGACCCCGCTGATCTGCTACGAAATCATCTTCCCGGGCGCAGTGACAGCAAGTCAGCGCCCCGGCTGGCTCGTTAACGTCACTGACGATTCCTGGTTCGGACCCTGGGCCGGGCCGCTTCAGCATCTTCTGATTGCACGCGTGCGCGCCATTGAAGAGGGTCTTCCCGTTGCGCGTGCAGCAAATACCGGAATCTCGGCGATGATCGATCCGCTGGGACGAATTACAGCGTCTCTTAATCTTGGCCGCATGGGCGTGGTGGATGCACCCTTGCCCGTCGCACTGGCGGCGACGCCCTATGCGCGCTTCGGCGATCTTTTGTTTCTCATACTTTTGGGTGGTGCGGCTGCCGGGGCCTTTGTCCTGGCGCGAAAAGAGGCTTGGTAACTAAGCGGGCATTTATTCCTTTTCGTTCTGCCCTGCTGCGGCTAAGTTCCGCCGTCTCAATCACCGAAAAAGCTGTGATCAAGAAAGCCAATCCCATAGACGCTCAGGTTGGAAATCGCGTGCGCATACGGCGCATGCTGATCGGCATGAGTCAGGAGAAGCTGGGCGACCATCTGGGTCTCACCTTCCAGCAAGTGCAGAAATACGAAAAAGGCGTCAATCGCATCGGGGCGGGACGGCTGTTCGAGATCGCCCGCATTCTGGGTGTGCCGATCGACTTTTTCTATGATGGCGTCGCCGCATCCACCGAAGGCCCCGGCGCCACCGCGCCGCCGGTGATGGAATTCGTGTCGTCCGGCGAAGGGCTGCAGCTTTCCCTGGCCTTCATGAAGATCAAGGATCCGAAAGTGCGCAAGCGCGTGCTGGATCTGGTCAAAAGCCTCGCCAACGAAGAAGAGGTGGCAGGCTAGCTTTTCCGGGCGGCTTTTTCCGCCAGACCGGACTGGCCTTCGCGGGCTTTCAGCGCTGCATAGACATCATCGGGCGTAATGCCCGCGGCGGCCCACAACACCAGAAGATGATACAGCGCGTCGGCGCTTTCAGCGGCTAGGTGCGTCTTGTCGCCCGACACCGAGGCCAGCACCGTCTCCACCGCTTCTTCGCCGAATTTTTTAGCGCATTTCTCCACGCCCTGCGACAGCAATTTGGCGGTATAGGATTGGTCCGTGTCGCCCCCGGCCTTGCGGGCCGCGATGGTGGCGAACAGGCGATCGATGGCGTGGATTTCATTCATGGGCTTGGCGCTCATTGCCGGGCTTTAGCACAGGCCACCTGTCCAGGACCAGTAACAAGGCCCGCCGCCCGAGTTAAGCACTCCGCAATCGCTGATGGGCACAATGCAGCCATGCTTCGGGGACCGGAAATTCCGTCACGTCTTCCGCCCCTGGCCGTTGCAGCGGCCGGGGGCATCGCCTTCGCCTACCTGGTTCAGTTGGGCGTGTTGCTTGCCGGCCATCACTGGATCGTCGATGCCAGTGGACATCCGCTCGCTCAGGATTTTCTTTCTTTCTGGAGCGCGGGCTATTTGGCGCTGACCGGTCATGCCGGCACCGCCTATGACTGGCCCGCCATGCATCTGCTGCAGCAGCAGTTGATGGGGCGGGCGCCGGACGGCTATCTGGGCTGGGCGTATCCGCCGCTGTTTTTCTGCGTCGCCATCCCGCTGGCGCTGATCCCTTATGCGGCCTCCTTCTTGATCTGGGTCTGCACAAGTTTGGCGCTTTATGCAGTCGCGATAGCCTGCGTGGCGCGCGAGCGCGGCGCCGCCTTGCTGGCTTGTGCGGTGCCTGCCGCTCTGGGCTGCGTGATGCCGGGACAGAACGGATTTCTTTCCGCCGCCCTGATCGCGGGTGCTTTGCTGCAGTTGGAGACGCGCCCGCTGATCGCCGGCCTGCTGCTGGGTCTTCTCACCTACAAACCGCATCTCGGTCTGCTGTTTCCCATCGCGTTGATCTTCGGTGGCTATTGGCGCGCGGTTTTTTCCGCCGCTGTCACGACGATCGCGATCTTGTTCCTGTCTTGGCTCTTGGCGGCAGACAGTCTTGCGGCTTTCGCCGCGCATCTCGGCAATATGAGCGACAATTTTCTCACCGGCGGAACGGCAGGTTTCTTCCGACAGCAAAGTCTCTATGGCCTTCTGCGGATGTCTGGAGTGGGCGATCACGCCGCGTTTGCGGCCCAGGGCGCTCTGCTTGCGGCGATGGCGATATTTGTCGCCTGGCTTTGGCGGAGCGAGCGGCCGCTGGCGCTCAAATGCGCGGGCTTGTGCGTGGCGGCCTTGCTGGCGACGCCCTATCTGTATTTCTACGATCTTCCCATTCTGTCCGTCGCCATCGCTTTTTTGTGGCGCGAGCGTCCCTTCAACCGCCGCGAAGCAGTCCTTCTCATTGCGTCCCAGCTGGTCGTGGCATCGTTCATATTCGTGGATGCGCCGATGGGCTTCGGCGGTGCTTTGCTGGTGCTGGTCGCTGTCATGGACCGCATCATCAGCATACCGTTCAAAGCAGCGCCTCAACCCCGGACGGTGTGACACCGGCCGCGCGCAATCCTCGCAGGGTCACGCTCTGATCGCGCTTGGAGAATTTGCGTCCGTCCTTGTCCAGGATGAGCCGGTGATGGGCATAGGCCGGCTCGGAATATCCCAGCAAGGCCTGCAGCAGGCGCTGCACATGCACAGCCGGCAACAGATCCTCGCCGCGCGTTACCAAAGTCACGCCTTGAAACGCATCATCGACCACCACGGCCAGGTGATAGGACGCTGGCATGTCCTTGCGCGCCAGCACCACATCGCCGAACAGCAGCGGCTCGACGGTGCGAAGACGACCGTGTTCGACAAAAGTGAGCGATCCCACAACCGCCGCCGTTTTCGCCGCATCGAGCCGCAAGGCATAGGCATCGCCGTGTGCGATGCGCACCGCGCGTTCATCGGCGGACAGCGGACGGCAGGTGCCGGGATAAAGCGGACCGTCTGGTCCTTGATGGGCCGGACCATGTGGTGCTTCGACAGCGTGCGCGATCTCGTCGGTGATTTCTCTGCGGGTGCAGAAGCAGGGATAGGTGAACGGCGAGAGCGTGGACAGCGCCTCGCGATAGATCTCCATGCGCCGGGACTGGTGCAGCACGGGTTCTTCCCAGGACAATCCCAGCCAGGCGAGATCCTCGAAAATTCCGGCGACGAATTCTTCCCGTGCCCGGCCCTGGTCCAGATCCTCCAGCCGCAGCAGGAAACGCGTTCCCGCCCGGGCCGCTGTCCATGCTGCAAAGGCGTGCCCCAGATGCAGATACCCTGTCGGCGACGGCGCGAAGCGTGTAACGATCATCGCGGCAACTTAAACATTTTTTCTCCCCATGGCTTTGCTCTCCGGTCCCCGCCTGCCGCCCGCAAAGGGTCCGGCCACGCATCTGGTCGTGCTGCTGCATGGCTATGGTGCGGACGGCAACGATCTGATCGGGCTGGCTGAGCATTGGCGCGAATTCCTGCCGGGCGCGGCCTTCGTCGCGCCCAATGCGCCGGACCGCGTGCCGGGCGCATCGTCGGGCTTCCAATGGTTTCCCATTTCACGGATCGATCCCCATGAAATGCAGAATGGCGTGGTCGCGGCGGCGCCCGCCATCGAATCCTTCCTGGATGCCGAACTGGCGCGGCTGGGGCTGCCGCCGGAACATTTGGCCTTGGTCGGATTCAGTCAGGGCACAATGCTGGCCCTGCATCTGGGATTGCGCCGCGCCGTCGCGCCCGCCGCGATTGTCGGCTTTTCCGGATTGCTGGCAGGGCCGCCGCCCGCCGAAGGCGTGCGCCCGCCGGTTCTGCTCACCCATGGCGATACCGACACCGTCATTCCGGCATCCGCTATGTTGGCGGCTGCCACGACCCTGGGCGCGGCGGGCGTGCCGTTGCAATGGCATCTGGCGCGGGGCATGGGCCATGGCATCGACCAGGACGGCTTGGTGATGGCGGGATTGTTCATGGCGCTGGCTTTTGGCGGGTATTTGCAGGTGGACGGACCCGTTTCCAGTCCGCTTTAGCACGCGTGTCACACTCGGATCGCATTTTAAGTGGGACTGATTCCCTGACTTGAGGGCAGGGTCGAATCGCCCTTACACTGGGCGCGAATTATGGCCAAGAAATCGTAGGAGTGCCGCCTTCACAGGATTGCCCCCGTGCTAGCCCCTTTGCGCTCAGCCAGCAATTGTCCGGCTCTGGTGCTCAACGCGGATTATCGTCCGTTGAGCTATTACCCGCTTTCACTCTGGTCCTGGCAGGACACCATCAAGGCCGTGTTCCTGGAGCGGGTGGTGATCCTGGAAGAGTATGACCGCGTGGTCCGGTCGGCGCGTTTCGAAATGCGGCTACCGTCGGTGGTGTCGCTCAAGACCTACATCAAGCCCGCGCGCAATCCGGCCTTCACCCGGTTCAATGTTTTCCTGCGCGACCGGTTCGAATGTCAGTATTGCGGCGATCCCAAGGAACTGACGTTCGATCATGTGATCCCGCGTTCCAAAGGTGGCCGCACCACCTGGGAAAACGTCATCACGGCCTGCAGCCCTTGCAATTTGCACAAAGGCGGCCGGTCTTTGGCGCAAGCGCGCATGCGTCCGCGCCATCGTCCGCATCAGCCGTCGGTCACGGAGCTGCGCGAGTGCGGCAGGAAATTTCCGCCGAATTATCTACACGATAGCTGGGCAGACTATCTGTATTGGGACAGCGAGCTCGAGCCGTAGGCTCAGATTTTCTCTGACAGTTTGATCGCGACGCGGCATCCGGCCTTGATCGTTTCGCTGAGCAGGCGATAACCCGGCGCCTGTTCCGCGCCATGATCCAGCGCGGTCTGGCGATGCTGGGCTTCGTCGGCGCGGAATTCTTCGACTGTCTGTTTCAGCACCGGATCGCGGTCACCCAGATCTTCGATCTGCTGGGCATAATGTTCGTCGATCGCCTCTTCCACGGCGGCGGTGCAGGCAAAGGCGGCTTTCTCGCCCATCAGCGCCGTGGCCGCGCCCAGCGCGAATCCCGCGATGCGCCACACCGGCTCCAATGCGGTGGGTCGCACCCGGCGCTCATTCACCAGCCGGTCGAAGGTTTTCAGATGATGCTGTTCCTGTTCCGCCATGTGGCGGATGGTGTCGGCGCTGGCGCGGCCGCGCAGTACCGCAAGCTGGCCTTCATAGATGCGCACTGCGCCATATTCGCCGGCATGATCCACCCGGATCATGGCATCGGTATCCGGCGCCGCGCCGGGCGCTTTCGGTTTCGGCTTACGCGGCATTTTGCTGACCGAGCGTATCGCCATTCGACCGCGTGGCGGCTTTGGAAAGTCCAAAAGCGCCCAGGCCCGCGATGAGGAAGGAGCAGAGGGCGTTATACGACGCCATCGAAATCCCGAACAACGACCAGGCCACCACATCGCACTGGACTTCCGGCGGCGGGCCGCTGCTGCCCAACACATAGCGATGGCCGCTGCAGGCGGCAGGCCCCGGCAGCAGATGATATTCCATGCCTGTTTGATAGGCGCCGATCAGGCCCGACGTCAGCACGAACAGGATCGCGAACCACGCCATCCCGCGCGCCGTCGAATCACCTTTCGCAACGGTCACCGCAAGAATGCCCGTGATCGCCGCGCCGATATGGGCCCAGCGCTGCCAATGACACATTTCGCACGGTGGAATCCCGCCGATATATTGAAAGCCCAGCGCGCCCAGAAAAAGACACGTTCCGCCTGCGCCGACCAGGAGAGCGATCTGTTCAGCGCGCAAAGATTGCAGAGTCGTCATGGAAAGCCTTGAACTCCAGAGCATTGCCGGATGGATCGAGGAAAAAGAATGTTGCCTGTTCGCCAGGCAATCCTTCGAAACGGATCCCAGGTTCGATGATGAATGATGTTTTCTTGTCCGTCAGGCGCGCGGCGAGTTTTTTCCAATCCGTCATGGAAAGGATTGCACCGAAATGACGCACCGGCACCGAATCGCCGTCAACTTCATTATGTGCTTTGTGTCCGGCCTCATCCGGGCTTAAATGCGCGACGATCTGATGGCCGAAGAAATCGAAATCGACCCAGTCATCGCTCGAGCGGCCTTCGGGACAGCCGAGCAGGTCGCCATAGAAGGCGCGCGCTTCGGAAAGGTCGCGCACCGGAAACGCCAAATGAAAGCGTGGACGTTCTGACATGTTGAAGTTCCTGTTGCGTGGCAAGCCTAAGGCCAAGCGCGTCGAAAAGCGAGCCGTTCGCCGTGAACTGCTTGCAATAGACGGTGCCGATGTGGCGGTGAATGTGCGGCTCAATCCCCGCGCGCGCCGTATTGTCATGCGCGTGCATTCCGACACGGGCGAAGTCACCGTCACCGCGCCCAGCCGCGGCGGCGCCGGTCCCGCCATGGCTTTTGCGCGCGGCGAAACCCAATGGATTGCGCGGCAATTGCAGCGCATGCCCAAGCCCGTGGCCTTGATGCCTGGCGCGATGGTGCCTTTCCTGGGCACCTCCCATCCCATCCGCCACAGCTTGTCGCGCGGCCCCGCGCCGGTGTGGGCTGCGGACGGCGCGATCCTGGTCAATGGCCGGGTCGAACATGCACCGCGTCGCATCGCGGATTTCTTCAAGCGCGAAGCCAAGGCCCTGCTGTCGGCGCGGGCAATCGAATATGCCGCACGGCTGGGATTGCGGCCCTCGCGCGTCAGTGTGCGCGACACGCGAAGCCGCTGGGGCTCCTGCAGCCAGAACGGCTCGCTGTCATTTTCCTGGCGGCTGATTTTCGCACCCGAATTCGTGCGCGATTATGTCGTGGCGCACGAAGTGGCGCATCTGAAGGAAATGAATCACTCGGCGCGTTTCTGGGCCCATGTCGCGACCCTGTCGCCCGATGTCGACCGCGCCCGCAAATGGCTGCGCGATCACGGCCGCAGTTTGCTGCGGTATAACTAAAATATCCTGCCGCGTTGCAAGGCCCGAGGGGAAATATCACTTTCCGCCGAATAGGCTGTTCAGGATCTTCTCGAACGGATCCTGAGGCTTCGCCACCACGACGGGCGCGGGCGACGGCGTTTCCGGAACGGGCGCAGCCTCCGCCACGCCCTGCGCGGCAGCGGTATCGCTTGCATCGGCCACGAGCACTTCGCTTCCCACCAGCGGCCGCACTGGAAGATCCTGTTCCACATCCTCCATGAAGGCGCGGAAGATGCGTGCGGGCAGGCCGCCGCCGGTCACTTTCTTCATCGGCGCGGCATTGTCGTTGCCGATCCACACGCCGGTCACCAGATCGGCGGTAAAGCCCACGAACCAGGCATCATGGAAATCCTGGGTGGTGCCGGTCTTGCCGGCCGTGGGGCGCTCGGCCAGCCGTGCCGACTTGCCGGTGCCGGTCGTCACGGTCTGCACCATCAATTTGGTCATGGCGCTGTTGTTGGCTTGCGACATCACCGGGCCCAATCCGCCCGGCTTGCGCTGATAGAGAATCTTTCCTGCCTTGGTGCGGACGTTGATGATAGCGAAAGGAACGACACCATTGCCGCCATTGGCGAACGGCACATAGGCGCCGGTCAACTCCAATGGTGTTACGCCTGACGTACCCAGCGCCAGCGACGCCACGGCTTCCAACGGTGACGTGATGCCCAGCCGTCGCGCCGTCGCCGCCACTTCCTTCGGCCCCAGTTGATCGGTCAGTTGCGCCGCCACGACATTGGAGGATTCCGCAAAGGCTTCTGTCAACGTGATGTCGCCCTTGTACTTGCCGTCGAAATCAGACGGCTTCCAGCCGCGAATATTCACCGGCCCGTCATGCATGATATCGTCGGGCGTGTGGCCATTCTCGAACGCGGTGAGATAGACGAAGGGCTTGAAGGCCGACCCCGGCTGGCGCACTGCATCGGTGGCGCGGTTGAAGGTGGATTGGGCATAGGATCGCCCGCCCACCATGGCGCGGATGGCGCCGTCGGGCGTCATCGCCACCAGCGCCGCTTGGCTGGCGTGGATCTTCTCGCCTTCTGCGTCCAGTCCTTGCGCCACGGCTCGTTCTGCCATGTCCTGGGTGCCCAGGTCGAAACTGGTCTCCACGATCACCGCCTCGGCGCCCTGGCCGACAATGCCGTTCAGCTGCGAGATCACCCAATCGGTGAAATAGCCCGCCTGGGGTGTACCCGTGCTGGTGACGATGCGCGGCCGGGTCGCCTGCGCCTGCAGCCGCGCCGGTTCGGTGAGGAAGCCGGTTTCCTGCATCGCCTGCAGCACCACACGCGCGCGCGCCAAGGATGCGTCGGCGTCGGCGATGGGATTGTAGCGGGCCGGCGCCTTGACGCTGCCCGCCAGCATCGCTGCTTCGGTCAGGCCCAGATCGCTGGCATGCTTGCCGAAGAATTTTTCGCTCGCCGCTTCGATACCGAAAACGCCGGCGCCGAAATAGACGCGATTGAGATAGAGCGTGAGAATTTCATTCTTGGAGTAACGCGACTCCAGATAGATCGCCAGCATCGCTTCCTGCACCTTGCGGTCGAAGGTGCGGCCGGGATCAAGAAACAGATTCTTGGCCAATTGCTGGGTGAGCGTGGAACCGCCCTGCACCACATGACCCGCCATCATGTTGCGCATGCCGGCGCGCCCCATGCCGATGGGATCAATGCCGAAATGCTGGCGGAAGCGGCGATCCTCGATGGCGATGAAAGCGTTTGGCACATAGGACGGCAGGCTTTCGACATTGACGGTCGCGCCTTGGGTCAGGCCGCGCCGCGCCACCAGCCGGTCGTGATCGTCCAGGATGGTGACGTCGCGCGGGGCCGCCGTCGCCATCAGGTTGCGCACATCGGGCAGGTCCGAGATGAAGCGCGACCAGACGATCGCACCGAACATCACGCCCCACACCAGCAGCATGATCAGGACATAGGGCCAGAACCGCCGCCGCCGTGGCTCTTCGGGCTCGAAATCCTCGTCTTCGTCGTCATAGATCTGCACAGGGGCCGCCGCCCGCCGGTAAATGCGCGGTTCGTCGTCATCGAAGTCGGAAGGTGGACGCTTTCTGCCCATGGGGGATGTTGGCGAATCAAAGGTTAATGGGGCTTAAAGAATTTATTAACCCAACCAAACAAGCGATTAACCCAGCCGGTAGCCCCCATCTTCGGTCACCAGGATGCGCGCTTCACCGGGGGTTTCCTCGATCTTCCGGCGCAGGCGGTAGATGTGGGTTTCCAGGGTGTGGGTGGTGACGGCGGGGTTATAGCCCCAGACCTCATGCAGCAGGATTTCCCGCGCCACCGTGGCGCCGGCGGCATGCAGGAATTTCAGGATGTCGGTTTCCTTTTCCGTCAGCCGCACTTTGCGGGCGCCCTGGGTCAAAAGCTTGGCGCCGGGGCGGAACAGATAAGGCCCGATCGGCACCGGCACATCGTCGCTGGCGGCGTGACGGCTGAGGTGCAAGTTCAGCCGCGCCAGCAGATCGGCGAAGCGGAACGGCTTTTCGAGATATTCGGCGGCGGGCGGCGGTGCGTCCTTGTCCGCCAAAAGCAGGATCGGGGCATCGAAGCCCTGGGCCTTCAATTCGCGCGCCAGGGCATCGCCGCTGCCGTCCGGCAAGCTCTGATCGACAATCGCCACGGCATAGCTGCCGTCTTTGGCCAGCCCGCGCGCCTGTGCGGCATTGGCGGCTTCAACGACCAGATACGGGCCTTCCTGCGCCAGCTGTTCGGCCAGCGAGGCACGCAGCACGGCATCGTCATCCACCAATAAAACTCGCTTGGCGCTGGCCATATCGCTCTTGGGTTTGGGTGGCGCGAGACTAGCGCGATTTGGCCGGACCCAAAAACCATCTGAATCGGCAAATTCTGCCGTTTACAGCGTCCCGACAGGATGAAATTCCAGCAATAGAGCGGTTTTCACGCTGGCAGGGCTCTTGCTTATGGTTAAGCAATGAGCATCGACGCCACCCTTCCCATTGCCGCGTCCCCCGTCCCGGCGGAACAGAAAGATGCGTCCCCGGAAAAGAAATCCTCGGATTGGGATTTTTCGTTTCACAATCTGCTTTCCATCATCAATCCGCTGGAACATCTGCCCATCATCGGCACGATCTACCGCGCCATCACCGGCACCCATATCGGCGTTCCCGAGCGGATCGCGGGCGATGCGCTGTATGGCGGATTGTGGGGCGCGGTCTCTGGCGCTGCCGACGCCGCGTTCGAAGCGATTACGGGCAAGGATTTCGGCAGCACAATACTGGCGCTGTTCACGGGCCATCATGACAGGGCCGTGGCCAGCAATACCGCGACACCGGCACCGTCAGCCCAGCAGCCGGATATTCAGCCCGCCGACATGAGCGTCGAGATGACGGCGTTGCAGGCGTCACTGAACGCCAAGGGCGTCGATGTCGATCTGGCGCGGCGGGCGATGTCGGCCTACCGCAGATCGGTCGCCCTGCCGGCCATGAATCTCAACGCCCAGGTTGCCGCCGCCACGAGTTGAGCTAAGCTCGGCGTATGGATCTGATCGTTTCCAATTCTGGGGCCGGACCGGTGATGAACTGGGGCGCAGGCCCGCGCCGCTGCGCCATTGGTCCGCATGGCATGGGCCAGAAGAAGGAAGGCGACGGCAAGACGCCCATCGGCGTTTTCTCGCTGCGACAAGTTTTCTGGCGCGCCGACCGAACCGAAAAACCCAAGACCATTTTGCCTGCGCGCGCATTGGTGCCAGAAGATGGCTGGTGCGATGCCCCGGGTGATGCCAACTACAACAAGCTGGTGGCGCACCCCTATCCCGTCAGTGCCGAGCATCTGTGGCTCGACAGCAATGTCTACAACATCATCGTGGTCGTGGGCTTCAATGACGATCCGGTAGTTTCGGGCGCAGGCAGCGCGATTTTCCTGCACTTGGCGCGCGACGGCTATACGCCCACGGCGGGCTGCGTGGCGCTGACCGATCACGATCTGCGCGCGGCGTTGGCGCAGTTTCAAGCCGGCGACAAACTCAAGATTACGGGGTGAGCAACGGCCCGCGAGAGGCGAAATGGTCCGTCGCTAGCGTCAGCGTAGTGCGACGACCATTTCGAGTTGCGAACGCCGCGAGCTACGCGAGCGGCAGGGGCGGAGACCGCTTAGATTTTTGCTCTCTCGCCGAAGATCGCGCTGCCGACCCGCACATGGGTCGCGCCGAAGCGGACTGCCATCTCGAAATCGCTGCTCATTCCCATGCTGAGTTCGTCTAGGCCGTTTTCCTTTGCCAGCTTGGCAAGGAACGCGAAATGCGGCGCAACATCGTCTTCGACCGGCGGAATACACATCAGGCCGGTCAACGGCAATTCCAGCTTGCGGGCATAAGCGATCAGGGCCTCGGTTTCGGCCGGCAGCACACCCGCCTTTTGCGGTTCCTCGCCGGTATTCACTTGCATGAACAAGCGCGGGCATTTGCCAGTCCTGTCGCGCTCCGCCGCCAGCGCATCAGCCAGCCGGATACGGTCCAAGGTTTGGATCGCATCGAACAGCGCCACCGCTTCCTTCACCTTGTTGGTCTGCAACGGCCCGATCAAATGCAGGACCAGGTCCGGGAATTCCGCTTTCAATTGCGGGAATTTGCCTTGCGCCTCCTGCACCCGGTTTTCACCGAACAGGCG
>JBEPVO010000055.1:0-16950 GCA_041690975.1 Alphaproteobacteria bacterium | reverse complement strand
CCGATATGGAAGAAGCCGCGATATTCCTCATAGGCCATGGCCTTGAAGGTGTTCTCACTCGCGTCGCGGTAATCCTGTGGGCCTTGCACCAATGCGATGGACGGCGATGCAAAGAACGGCATCGCGCGGCGCAGCCAATAGGGTTCGACCTGATAATCGCTGTCGATCACCGCGATATGGGTGGCGGACGGATCAGTCAATGCCAGAGCGCGATTGAGACCGCCGGCCTTGAAACCTTTCACGTTGTCGAAATGGAAAAAGCGGAAGCGCGGCCCCAAACTCTTGCAATGCGCTTCGACCGGACGCCAGACTTCCGGGTCGGGCGTGTTGTTGTCCAGCACGATGACTTCGTAATCGTCATAATCCAGACGGGTCAGTGCATTGATGGTTTCGATCACCATCTGCGGCGGCTCGTTGTAGGTCGGCAGATGCACGGACACGCGCGCGCTCTTTTCCGGGATTGTGGCCGGGACAAAGCGCCGATCCATCCGCCACAGGGATGCGGCCAACTCGATGCCTTCGGTGAGAATGATGGCACAGGCCAACAATACCAGGGGCGACATCGCGATCATGGCGGCAATGTCCGTGGGATCAATATATTCCAGGGCGGTGGCATCGATCAGCGCCAGCAACCCCGTCGAGACCAGCGCGATCAGGCCGCCCATCACCAGATAGCCGGTCTGGCGCACCTTGGGCATGCGGCCCAAGATCAGAAGCCCCAGTGACAGGCTCAGCACCGCGGCCAGCATCGCGTAGCCGCGCCATTCGGGAAAACTGCGCAACAGGCCCGTGAAGCCGAATTTGGGATTGCCGGTGGCGTCGAACACGCCCCAATAGGCGCCTACGGCACCCTCGCCCGTGTTCTTCCAGGGCGAGTCATAGCCTTCCATCAGGTAATAATCGTAGCCCCTTTCCTGCGCGAACTGGACGAAGGCGCGGACGAAATAGGCTTCGTTCGAGATCGAGGCCTGCGCCGAACCGCGGGTGCGGCCTTCCGACGGCCAACCCGCTTCGCCAACGATGATCGGCTTGTCCGGAAAAGTCTGCTGCGTGATATCGTAATGCTTGCCGATAAAGCGCATGGCATTGCTGATATGGACGCTTTCCCAATAGGGCAGCAGATGGACGAACACCACGTCCACATGCTTGGCGACCTCGGGTATCACCACCCAGGTGGACCAGGGCTCCGCTGTCGTTACCTTGATGCGCGCCGGTAGCGCCGCGCGCACGCGATCAAGATAGACGCCGAGTTGTTCGGCGGAGACATAGCCAAACAATTGCGTCTCGTTTCCCACGATGACCCGATCGATCCCCCGGCGATTGGCCAGCGCAGTCTTGATCGCCAGTTCGATCTGCTGGTCATTCTTGGCCAGATCGGGACTGATCCAGATCCCCAGAGACACGATCATGCCGTAGCGGCGGGCGATCTCCGGCACCTTGTCCATGCCGCCATCCACCGTATAGGTGCGGATATGCCCCGTGACATGCGCCAGTTGGGCAAGATCGCGATCGATATGTTCCGGCGTGACATGAAGTTGATCGCTGGCGCGGAACAGATGGCTGGGATTGTAGGCGATGCCGCGCACCTGCCCGTCCCAGTCCGGCGCCACCACGGTGTAATCGCGGCTGGTCCAGAACAAGGCACTGGCGCCCACCACCGCGATCAAGGCAATGAGGATGCGCAGGCGCCCGCCATTTTGGACCTGTCGCCGCAAGAATTGCCGGAAGCGCGTCAACAAAAACGTCCTAATGCTGTGGCTTGTCGTCGGGATCGTTGGGATCGGGAATATAGCCCGGCTCGCCGCGCCGCGGTGCCGGTGTGCTCGACACCAATGTCATGTCGAACACCAAGGTCTGATCCGCCGGAATTGTCTTACCGGCGCCGCGCGAGCCGTAACCGAGATTGGACGGGATCACTATTTGCCAGTGATCGCCTTCGCGCATCAGCTGAAGCGCTTCGGTCCATCCGGAAATGACCTGGTTGACCCTGAAGTTAGCCGGCAGGCCGGGCGACGTGCCGTCGAACACGCGGCCGTTGATCAGGGCGCCTGTGTAATAGACCTCGACGGAATCGGTCACCGCGGGACGGCGACCGAAACCGCTTTGCACGATCCGTATCTGAAGACCATCAGGCTTGATGATGACGCCTTTCTTCTTGGCATTCGCCGCCAGATAATCGGCGTTGGCCTGGGCGCTGAGCGTTGGATCGGTGTTCGGTGGGGCGGGCATAGGATCGGCGGCCGACGCCGTTAGTGGCCAGGCCAGTATCACCGCCGCCACAAATGCCGCAGAAAATCTCATCACCGTCTCCCAACTCGTTGCCGGAATTTAGCGCGGCCAGGCCTGTCTCGAACAGGGTCCCGAACCCACAGAAATAGGGGATTCGGGCAAAAATTAGGGCTCAGCCGCTGTGGCCGAACACCTTCAAGACGACATGGATCAGGACCGCCAGACCGAAAATGGCCACCAGGACGCCCGATCCCCGGTTGATGATCCGCACCGTGCGGTCGGTGATGCGGGTGTGGAAGATGCCGATCACGCTGGTCAGGCATAGCCACCAGCCGGCCGAACCGCCCACCACGCCGGCCACGACGAACCCAGCATCGACATAGGAATTGGCGCCGCCGACCAGCGCATGGAAGCTGGCAAACATGGACGCGAACGCAATCAACGTCGCTGGATTGGTGATGGTCAGAACGAAGGTCGAAACCATGGCGCGCGCCAGGGTCGATGCACCGGGCTCGTTCTTGTCGCCGTCTTCCACTTTCCCGGCTACCGGCGACAGGATGGTATGAGCGCCAAACCAGACCAATAGCGCGCCGCCGACAAGCTCGATAATCAAATCGTAACTCTGGATCAGCTGGGCGATCCAGGTAAGGCCGAAAAATGTGATGGCCGCGAACACGCCATCGCCCAGCGCCGCACCCAGTCCCGAGACAAAGCCGTTGACCGGGCCGAACGCGAAGCTGCGCCGAATGCAGATGAGATTGACCGGACCAATCGGTACCGCTGCGATCAGCCCCATGATGACGCCGGAGACTATGAGAATAATGAACATCAGCGGCCTTGGCAGAAAATCAGAGCGAAGGGAATTTGCGACAGGCCGTCAAGGCCGAGGCGGCGAAGACGGTTCCAGCGTTTCCACGAACCGCAGCGGCTTGCCCGTGGCTTTACCGGTCAAGGCAAAATCGCGCACGACAATCTGACCGCCCAGCACCGAGGCCACCGCCCATCCCTTGGTCTTCATGCCGTCGAAGGGTGTCCAGCCGCAGCGCGATGCGATCCATCTGTTTTCGATCATGCGGGTCAGCCCCATATCCACGATCGTGAAATCGGCGTCATAGCCGCGTGCGATACGGCCCTTGCTTGCCAGCCCGAAGATGCGCTGCGGCCCCGATGCGGTGAGATCGACGAAGCGTTCCAGGCTCATATCGCCCTTGTTGACATGATCGAGCAGGATCGTGACCAGGGTCTGCACGCCGGGCATGCCCGACGGCGTGTCGGGATAGGTCTTGTCTTTTTCCTCGCGCGTGTGCGGCGCATGGTCGGAGCCGATCACATCGATGACGCCTTCGCGCACCGCTTTCCAGAGCGCCACGCGATGGCTCTCATCGCGGATCGGCGGGTTCATCTGGGCATAGGTGCCAAGCCGCTCGTAACAATCCGGCGCACTTAGGGCCAGATGCTGGGGCGTGGTTTCGGCGGTGGCGAAATCCTTGGCCGCCGCCAGCAGCGGAATCTCGTCCCCCGTGGTGACATGCAGCACATGCAGGCGGCGACCCGCCTGCTTCGCCAATCCCAATACGCGTTCGGTCGAGGCGCGCGCCGCTTCGACATCACGCCAGACCGGGTGGCTCTGCGGATTGCCGCGCTCGGCGAATGATTTGCGCGCGATCAACCGGTCTTCATCTTCGGAATGAACCGCCATGCGGCGGCTGCCGGCTTTGAGCGCAGCCAGGATGTCGTCGGGATGATTGAGCAGCAGCGATCCCGTGGAGGACCCCAGAAAGGCTTTGACGCCGCAGACACCTGGCAACCGCTCCAATTCCGCCAGCGCACCGATATTGGCCGGCGTGGCGCCCACATAGAATGCATAGTCGCAATGCATGCGGTCTTTGGCGCGCGCGAGCTTGTCCGCGATGGCGGCACGAGTGGTCGTGGGCGGGGCCGTGTTCGGCATTTCAAACACGCCGGTGACACCGCCCAGGATGGCGGCGCGGCTGCCGGTTTCCAGATCTTCCTTGTGCTCGTTGCCGGGCTCGCGGAAATGCACCTGGCTGTCTATGACGCCGGGCAGGACGTGAAGTCCTTTGGCCTCGAAAACCTCCCGGGTTTTGGCGTCGGCGAAGCTGCCGATGGCGGCGATTCGGCCTGCAACAACCCCGACATCCGCGGGGGCTATGCCGTTCGGGGTGGCAACCATGCCGCCCCGGATCAACAAATCGAATGTTTCACTCATGCAAGGTCTGGGTTAGCGCCTCCCCACCACCTTGGCAACCTTGCCCGGGAAGGCTACTTCGGAAGGCATGGAACCCGTTCATCTCAAGGACCGCGCCGTCATTGCCCTGGAAGGCGGCGAGGCGCGGGAATTTCTGCAGGGCCTTGTCACAAATGACATCCAGCTTCTGGCGCCGGAAACTGGCCTTTACGCCGCGCTGCTGACGCCCCAGGGCAAGATCCTGTTCGATTTTCTGGTGACGGAGGGCGATGGCGCGGTGTTGCTGGATTGCGCCGCAGACCGGGCCGATGCCCTGGCCAAGCGGCTTACAATGTATCGCCTGCGCGCCAAGATCGACATCGCGATACGACCGCAACTTTCGGTCTATGCCGGTTTGAGCGGACGGCCGGCAGAGCGCGCCGTCTCATTCGCCGATCCCAGGCTGGCCGCGCTGGGACTGCGCAGCATCGGCGCCTCTGCGGAAATGCCGGACTTTCTGGAAGGGCCTGCCACCTATCACGCGCAACGCCTGGCGCTAGGTATTCCCGAAGGCACTGATTTCGGAAGCGACAAAGTGTTCGCGCTGGATGCGGGGCTGGATGAACTGCACGGCGTCGCCTTCGACAAAGGATGCTATGTCGGCCAGGAACTGACAGCGCGGATGAAGCATCGCGGCACGGCGCGCAAACGCGTCCTGTCCGTGCGTGCCGAGGGCATGCTGCCGCCGGCCGGCACGGCAATCACAAGTGACACACTGGAAATCGGCGAGATCGTTTCGACCTACGGCACGCAAGGTTTCGCATTGGTGCGCCTGGATCGGCTGGACGAAGCCAAAGCGTCATTGACGGCCGCTACGATCGCTGTGACCGTCACCAAGCCTGCATGGCTGGATTCATGAAAGACAAACAGCGCTGCGCATGGCCGGGAGTCGACGATCTGTACGTCACCTATCACGACACCGAATGGGGCGTGCCGGAATATGATGGCCGGGCGCTATACGAAAAATTGGTGCTGGACGGTTTCCAGGCCGGATTGAGCTGGATCACGATCCTGCGCAAGCGGGAGAATTTCCGCAAAGCCTTTCACGATTTCGATCCCCATCGTATCGCGCGCTATGGCGCCCGCGACATCGACCGGCTGCTGAAGAATGAAGGCATCGTCCGCAGCCGCGCCAAGATCGAGGCGGCGATCAAGGGGGCCAAGCTCTGGCAGGAGATCGAACTGGAGCCCGGCGGGTTCCGCGATTTCATCTGGAAACATGTGGGCGGCAAGCCGGTGGACAACAAATTCAAGACCCGCGACCAGATTCCCGCCCAGAGCGAGATGAGCGAAGGCCTGGCGCGTGATTTGAAACAGCGCGGTTTCAATTTCTGCGGGCCGGTGATTTCCTATGCCTTCGCCCAGGCCGTGGGCATGCTCAACGATCATGTCACCACCTGTTTCAGGCACGGCGAATGCGCCCGGCACGCTAAGCGTTGATCCAATCGCCGGGCCTGCGCGTAATCGCACCATGAAACCGATCATCGTCTGGTTCCGCCAGGATCTGCGCCTGGCCGACAATCCCGCCCTCGCCTTCGCAGCAAAGTCCGGGCGCCCCGTTATCTGCCTCTATATCCTGGACGACGAAACGCCCGGCGAATGGAAATGGGGCGGCGCGGCGCGCTGGTGGCTACATCATTCCCTGACCGCGTTGGACGACGCATTACGACGGCATGACGGCGGCGGACTGGTGCTGCGCCGGGGACGCGCAGATGAAACCCTGCCTGCCCTGATCCAGGAAACCGACGCCGAAGCGGTGACCTGGAACCGCTGTTACGAACCTTACGCGGTCGCCAGAGACAAAAGGTTGAAAGCGAAACTGGCTGCAGACGGAATTGAAGTCGAAAGCTTCAACGCCTCGCTGCTGTTCGAACCTTGGGAGGTTGCCACCAAGGACGGGCGCCCCTTTCGCGTCTTCACACCGTTCTGGAATGCGTTGCGGGCAAAGACCGAACCCGGCAAGCCACATCCCGCACCACGCAAACTCAACTTCCAGAGGAAAATCAAAAGTGACAAGCTGGCGGCCTGGAAGCTGCTGCCTGTCAAACCCAACTGGGCGAAGGATTTCGACTGGACGCCGGGAGAAGCGGCGGCACATCACACTTTGACGGCGTTTCTGGACGACCTCCCCGATTATGCGCGGGCACGCGACATTCCCGGCATCGAGGGAACATCGCGGCTTTCACCGCATCTGAACTGGGGTGAGATCGGTCCTCGCCAGATCTGGCATGCCGTCAAATCGCACGCCCATGCCCGCAGCGACGGTGCCCGAACCTTCTTGAAGGAATTGGGCTGGCGCGAATTCTGCGCCCAGCTTCTTTTTCACAATCCCCATCTGCCGGAAAAACCGTTCGACGAACGCTTCAGCAAATTCCCTTGGCGGCGAAGCGCCGAGGATTTTGACGCCTGGACGCGCGGCCAGACCGGCATTCCCATCGTCGATGCCGGTATGCGCCAACTTTGGCAAACCGGCTGGATGCACAACCGGGTGCGCATGATCGTGGCCTCCCTGCTGATCAAGCATCTTGGTATCCACTGGAAACACGGCGAGGAATGGTTCTGGGACACGCTGGTAGATGCGGGCCTGGCCAGCAACGCCGCCAACTGGCAATGGGTCGCCGGATCGGGCGCCGACGCGGCGCCTTTCTTTCGCATTTTCAATCCTGTGCTGCAGGGCGAGAAATTCGACCCTAAGGGCGACTATGTCCGCCGCTATGTCCCCGAATTGAAGGACATGCCCGACAAATACATCCACCACCCCTGGGACGCGCCCACCCCTTCCCGGAATTATCCCAATCCGATTGTGGATTTGAGTGAAGGGCGGGCCCGCGCGTTGATGGCCTTCAAGGCAATTTCCAAGGGTTGAAGCACCGGGGCGGGGCCTCTAGGTTTCAGCCATGGGTCTTCCAGATGTCATTGCGGCGATCGGCAACACGCCGCTCATCCGTCTCAAGCACGCTTCGCAGCAGACCGGCTGCGAGATATTGGGCAAAGCCGAATTCCTCAATCCGGGTCAATCGGTCAAGGATCGCGCCGCGCTATACATCATCCGCGATGCCGTGGCGCGAGGCACACTCAGACCCGGCGGCACTATCGTCGAAGGGACAGCCGGCAACACCGGCATCGGCCTGGCAATGGTGGCGAATGCACTTGGCTTCAAAACTATGATCGTGATTCCCGAAACCCAGAGTCAGGAAAAAAAGGACGCGCTACGCTTAATGGGCGCGCGGTTGATCGAAGTGCCCGCCGTTCCCTATCGCGACCCCAATAATTATGTCCGCCTGTCCGGGCGGCTGGCGGACGAAATGGCGCGGACGGAAAACCATGGCGCGATCTGGGCCAACCAGTTCGACAATGTCGCCAACCGCCAAGCCCATATCGAAACCACTGGTCCCGAAATCTGGCGGCAGACGGAAGGCAAGATCGATGGCTTCACCTGCGCGGTGGGCAGTGGCGGCACCCTGGCCGGCATTGGCATCGCCCTGAAACAGTATAATCCCGGCGTGAAGATTGCCGCCGCCGATCCGCTGGGGGCCGCAATCTATTCCTGGATCAAAACCGGCAAGCTGGAATCGCATGGTTCCTCCATCACCGAAGGGATTGGCCAAGGCCGCGTCACTGCCAATCTGCAAGACGCACCGATCGACGATGCCTATGAAATTCCCGATGAAGAAGCCCTGCCGATCATCTTTGATCTGTTGGAGCATGAGGGCCTTTGCCTGGGCGGCTCTTCCGGCATCAATGTCGCGGGCGCCATTCGCATGGCCAAGGACATGGGTCCGGGGCATACGATCGTCACTGTGCTTTGCGACTATGGAAATCGCTATCAGAGCAAATTGTTCAACCCTGAATTTCTGAAAGGAAAGGGACTGCCCGCACCGCCCTGGCTGACGCAAGCGGGCGACGCGATTGTGGTCCCATACCAAAAATGAGCGACATCGTTTCCGCCGAATGGCTGATGCAGAATTCATCTCAAGTGCACGTCGTGGACGCGTCATGGTACATGCCGGCCGAAAAGCGCGATGCAAAAGGCGAATTCGAGGCGGCGCATATTCCCGGCGCGGTCTTCTATGACATAGACGCTTTGTCGGATCACAGCACCGCCTTGCCCCATATGTTGCCAACACCAGACCAATTCGCGCGCGAAGCGGCCGCACTGGGGATCGGCGATAATGATATGGTGGTGGTCTATGACGGCACCGGCATCTTTTCGGCGCCGCGTGTCTGGTGGGCGTTGAAAGCCATGGGACATGACCAGGTCGCGGTGCTGGATGGCGGAATGCCCGCCTGGAAAGCAGGCGGCGGCGCCATCGAAAGCGGTCCGGCACAGCCGAAGGCGGCGAGGTTCACCGCCCGTCCGAATGGCGGCATTTTGCGCGACTTCAGCGCGGTCAAAGCGGCGTTGGGACATACCCAAGTGTTGGATGCGCGCAGTGCCCCACGGTTTGAAGGCAGCGAAGCCGAACCGCGTGCCGGTCTGAAATCCGGCCACATGCCGGGTGCGGCGAACATTCCTTATCGCGCCGTCCTCACCGGCGAAGGAAAACTGAAGGATGACGGGGCCTTGCAGAAACTGTTCGCGGAAAAAGGCATCGATCTGCGCGCGCCGATCATCACCAGCTGCGGTACCGGCGTGACCGCCGCGATTCTGATGCTGGCGCTGGAGAAACTGGGCAGCCGCCAGGTCGCGATCTATGACGGCTCCTGGACGGAATGGGGCGGGCGCGATGACACTCCCGTGGCGACGGGTCCTGCCTGATGCCGGAAAACGAAAGCCCCCGCCGTATTCCCATGACTGTTACGTTCCTGGAGATGGTGGCCAAGCCGGCCGCCCTGCCGCCCCCGTTGCCGCGCGGCAAGATCGCCTTCCTGCGAAGCGAAAATCCGCCGGTGCATTTCTATCGCTATCTTTATGACACGGTGGGCGGCAGGTATCTCTGGGTCGACCGCAAGAAGCTCTCGGACGACAAGCTGGCCGACATCATCCATGCCACCACCACACACCTCTATGTTCTGTATACGGAAGGAACTCCGACCGGCATGGCGGAACTTGATTTCCGCGCCGACGGCACCGCCAACATCGCTTATTTCGGGCTGACGCCCGAAGCAACGGGAAAGCGGCTGGGCTATTTCTTCCTTTACCAGGCCTGCCTCAGCGCCTGGGCGCAACCGATCTCCAAATTGCTGGTCAACACCTGCACCTTGGACCACCCGCGCGCGCTGCCGCTGTATCAGCGGCTGGGCTTCACGCCTTACTCGCGGGAAGAGCGGTTCGTGGAATTGCCCTAACCGGGGATTGAAGGCACAGTCGGGCTGGCAATTGCAGGGCGGGCCATGGATTCTTCCGACGGTAAAGAACTCACTTGGCGCGGCATTGCTCTGGGCATGTCGCTCACCTTTCTCTTCACCGCCGCCAATATGTACCTGGGACTGAAGGTGGGGCTCACCATCGCCACCTCCATCCCCGCCGCTGTGATCTCGATGGCGTTTCTAGGCCTTTTTTCCGGTTCCAACATCCGAGAGAACAATATCGTCCAGACCGTCTGCTCGGCGGCCGGAGCACTGGCTTCGGTCATCTTCATATTGCCCAGCCTTGTCATCATCGGCTGGTGGACGGATTTTCCGTTTTGGACCACGTTCCTTCTTTGCGCCGCGGGCGGCGTGCTTGGCGTGCTCTTCACCATCCCCTTGCGCCGCGCTTTGGTGACCCAATCCGACCTTCCCTATCCGGAAGGCGTGGCCGCGGCCGAAGTGCTCAAAGTGGGCGCCGACATGCGCGCCGAAAATCCCGAAGCGCGCGAAGGTTTGCTGGCGGTGATCTATGGGTCGCTCGCCTCCGCCGGGCTTGCCATCGCCACGGCGATGCAACTGGCGGCTGACGGCGCACGCGGTTTTTTCCAAACCGGCGCCATGGCCGCAACCGGCTACAGCTTCTCCTTTTCCCTGGCGCTGGTGGGCGCCGGTCATCTGGTGGGAATCTCTGTGGGCCTCGCCATGCTGGCGGGCATTTTGATCGCCTGGGCGGTTGCGGTACCCCTGATCGCAGCGATGACGCCCATGCAAAGCGATCTGGCGAGCTTCGTCAGCGGCATCTGGCGCAACGACGTGCGTTTCATGGGCGCGGGCGCGATGGCGGTGGCGGCCATCTGGTCGCTGCTTCGGACCATGGGCCCCATTGTCGGCGGCCTGAAAGCCATGATGCGGCCCCGGGAAGGCGCGGCCGGTCTCATCGAGCAGACAGACCGTGACATGCCCTTCCCCATCATCCTGAGTATCGGTGCGGTTTCGACAGCGCTCACCACTTGGCTGGTATGGCGCTTCAGCGGCGAGACCGGTTTGACGGGATCAGCGTTCGGGATCGCGCTTTTTTCCATCCCGGTGGTCCTGGCCGGCGGATTCCTCGTCTCGGCTATTTGCGGCTATATGGCCGGCCTGATCGGTTCCTCCAACAGTCCCATCTCGGGCGTGGGCATTCTTGCTGTGGTGGGCTCGGCGCTGGGTTTGGCCATCCTTTTCGGAAATGATGGCTCTAAAGCTCTGGTGGCGATCGCGCTGTTCATCACCGCCATGCTCTTCGCGGTAGCTTGCAGCTCCAACAACAATCTGCAGGACTTGAAGACAGGCCAGCTGGTGGGGGCGACGCCTTGGCGCCAGCAAGTTGCATTGCTTGCCGGTGTGACCGCGGCCACCGTCACTGTGCCCGTCGTGCTCAATCTTCTGGCTCAAGCTTACGGCTTTGCCGGTGCGCCCAACCTCCACACTGTCACGTCCCAGCCACTGGCGGCGCCGCAGGCCAATCTGATGGCGGCCTTGGCGCAAGGGGTGATCGGCGGCAAACTCAATTGGACCATGATCGAGATCGGAGCCGCGGTCGGCGCAGGCATCGTGCTGCTGGACGAGATCTTGCGCATGATGAAACTCTTGCGCATTCCGCCACTGGCGGTGGGCTTGGGGATTTATCTCCCGATGGAGGCCACGCTCCCTGTTGTGATCGGGGCTGTGATCGGCTGGCTCTATAATCGCAGCGTGCGTGGCGGGCGCGCCGAGCGCTTGGGCGTGTTGGTGGCTTCCGGCATGATCGTAGGCGAAAGCCTGTTCGGCGTGATCAATGCTGGCCTCATCGTGGGCTTCAACAGGGATGCACCCCTGTCGATCGTTCCGGGCGGTTATGAGCTTGGCGGAATGGTCGCGCCGCTGGCCTTCATCGGATTGATCGTCCTGCTGTACAATTGGCTGCTGCGACGGGCGCGCGCCGCGTGAAACTGACGCGCACATTGTTCGGCCATCCGCGCGGCCTCGCCTTCCTGTTCGGCACGGAGATGTGGGAGCGCTTTTCCTATTACGGCATGCGCGCCCTGTTGGTGGGCTATCTGGTCAAATATCTGCTGCTGCCGGGCCATGTCGAACAGGTCTGGCTCTATCCGCAGATCAAGGCTTTTTACGAGATGCTGGCGGGACCGCTCGGCGTCCAGCCGCTATCCGCGCTGATCTATGGCACCTATACTGGGCTGATCTATGCTACGCCGTTGCTGGGCGGCTGGCTGGCGGATCGCTTCTTTGGTCAGCGCCTGATCGCTTTGATCGGCATCGTGATGATGGCGTTCGGCCATTTCATGATGGCGTTCGAGAATCTGCTTTTCCCCGCTTTGACTTTGCTGATCTTCGGCGTCGGCTTCTTCAAGACCAACACCACGACCCAGGTGGGGTTGCTGTACGCCAAAGGCGATCCGCGCCGCGACAGCGGTTATTCGGTCTTTTATGTCGGGATCAATCTGGGTGCATTCCTGGCGCCTTTCATTTGCGGCACCCTGGGCGAAAAAGTCGGCTGGTCCTACGGTTTCGGCGCGGCCGGTGTCGGCATGCTGCTCGCCTTGTGCGTCTATTTGATCGGCTGGCGGCATTTGCCGCCCGAACCCGCGCGCGTGGCGCGCGTGAAAGCCCCGCGCCCCCCGCTCACCAAAGCGGAATGGAAATCCATCGGCGCGCTGTTCCTGCTGGTCATTCCCTTGTCGCTCTATTGGGCCTGCAACGAGCAGCAGGGTAACACCATCGCACTTTGGTCGATCGACAATACCGACCGCACCTTGTTCGGCTGGGATATCCCCTGGACCTGGTTCCAGTCCGTCAATCCGGGTGTGATCTTCATCGGCACGCCGCTGCTATTGGCATTGTGGGATCGTCAGGGGCCGCGCGCACCTAGCAGCACCATGAAGATGGCCTGGGGCTGCTATCTGATGATGGCAGCCAATCTGTTGATGGCGTTCGTTGCCTGGAATGCGGGTGGCGGAAAATCCAGCTGGCTGTGGCTGTCTCTCTATTTCGTCGTCATGACCACCGGTGAGATTTATCTCTATCCCGCAAGCATGTCGCTCTTTTCCAAGGTCGCGCCCCTGCGCATTATCTCTGTGATGATGGCTGTGAATTTCCTGCCCAATTTTCTGGGCGGTGGATTTCTGCAGGGCTGGCTGGCCAGCTATTGGGAAAAGATGGACAAGTCCCTGTTCTTTGTGATGATTGCCGCGATCGCGGCCGTCGCGGGATTGATCATTCATGCGATCGACCGCCCGCTTGCGCCCCTACTTGAGGAAAACAAGACGTGACGAAATCGCCTGACAAACCCGAAACCATCGTGATCGGCAGCGGCCGCATGAGCGCTGCGCATTTCGGCGCCGTCAACACGCCGGTCTATCGCACATCGACCATCCTGTTTCCCGACGTCGCCAGTATGGCGCCGGGCAAGCATCCCTACAGCTATGGCCGACGCGGCACACCCACCTCACAAAGCCTGGAAGACGCAATCGGTGAGCTGGAAGGTGGCGCGCAGGTGGTGCTGGTGCCGTCAGGGCTGAATGCCGTGACGACGGCGATCCTGTCCGTGGTCAGCAGCGGCGATCACATGCTGGTGACCGACAGTGTCTATGGCCCGACCCGGCAGCTTTGCGACACGACGTTGAAGCGGCTGGGAGTCGAGACGACCTATTACGCGCCCAACGCCGACATCGCGCCACTGTTGAAGCCCAATACCAAAATCGTGTTCTGCGAAAGCCCCGGCTCGCTCACATTCGAGATCCAAGACATTCCCGCCATCGCCAAGACCGCGCACGCCCATGGTGCATCGGTGCTGTTGGACAATACTTGGGCGACGCCGCTGCTGTTCGATGCGCATGGCCATGGCGTCGACCTGTCGATCCAGGCGGGAACGAAATATCTGGGCGGCCATGCCGATGTGAATATCGGTTATGTCAGCGCCAACCAAGCTCATGCCGCACGGTTAAAGGAAACGCATGGCAATATGGGCCTGACCGCCAGCGGCGATGATTGCTTTCTGGCGTTGCGCGGCCTGCGCACCCTGGCGGTGCGCTTGAAGCGCCACCAGGAAACAGCGCTGTCCTTGACCGGATGGCTGGCCAAGCGCCCGGAAGTGATGCGGATTCTCTATCCTGCTCTGCCAAGCGATCCCGGCTATGCCTTGTGGAAACGCGACTTCAAGGGCGCCTGCGGCCTGTTCGGTTTCGAACTGAAGCCGGTTTCCGATGCCGCCGTGGCGGCTCTCGTGGACGGGATGCGCCATTTCGGGATCGGCTATTCCTGGGGCGGGTTTGAAAGTCTGATCCTTCCCAGCCATATCCAGCGCTCCACGTCATCCTTTGAAGCCAAGGGGCCCGTGGTGCGCATCCATGCCGGGCTCGAAGATGCGGACGATCTGATTGCCGACCTGGAGCAGGGCTTCCTGCGCCTCAAGGATGCTACGTGAACGATACACTGACCCAACCCGCCTTCCTCGACACCGTCTGTTTTGACGAACGGGGCCTGGTGCCCGTGATCGCCCAGTCCGCCGCTACCGGCCAGGTGCTGATGTTTGCCTGGATGAACCGCGAGACCCTGACGACCACCTTGACCACCAAGGAAGTTACCTATTGGTCGCGGTCGCGCCAGAAAGTCTGGCGCAAGGGTGAAACCAGCGGCCATACCCAGCGGCTGGTCGAAGCGCTGGTGGATTGCGATGGCGATGTGGTGCTTTTGAAAGTGGACCAGGTAGGTCCGGCCTGCCATACCGGCGCGCCGACCTGCTTCTTTCGCCAGATGGCCTAAACGATTTGGCCTGAACGAACTGCCGCTTCATACGCTATAGTGGGTGGTGCCGCGCTTTTGCGGTCATGGAGCATCGCTGACCGAACATGCCAGCCCGCGCGCCCGCAACCAGCAATCTGACGCCAAAATTCATGACTGCCGTAATCGCGGCGGTGGTGGTTTGCGGGCTTTATTTCGGGCGCCCGGTTCTGATGCCGTTGGCGCTGGCGGTGCTGATGTCCTTCGCCATCGCGCCCCTGGTGAGCCTGCTGCGCCATCTGCGCCTGGGCCATATCCCCTCGGTGCTGCTGAGTCTGGCATTGGCATTGGTGATTCTGTCCGCGATCGGTGCCTTTGTCGGCTCGCAGTTCGCGGGCCTTGCAGCTGACCTTCCCCGCTATCAGACCAATATCGGCCACAAGATCCAGTCCGTCCGGCTTTCGACCGGTCACGGGACGATTGCCAAGCTCAATCAGACGATTCAGATTCTTGCCGAACAGATCACCGGTTCCCGGGACCAAGGCCAATCCTCCACCGGGGCATTGCCGGAAGAAAAGCCGGTGCCGGTGGAAATACGCCGCCAGTCCATTGCACCGTGGGAAGTGGCGCAGACCATTCTCGGCCCGCTGCTGGAACCATTGGCCACCTTGGCGCTGGTGCTGGTGTTTGTCGGCTTCATCATGCTGCAGAAAGATGATCTGCGGGATCGTTTTGTACGATTGGCCGGATCGAACGACATGCAGCGCACATCGGTTGCGCTGGATGAAGCGGCGTCGCGGCTGTCGCGCTATCTGGCGCTGCAGACCATCATCAATGCGTGTTTTGGCGCTATCATCGGGATCGGGCTCTGGTTGATCGGCATTCCCAATGCCGGCCTGTGGGCGCTGATCGGGATGCTGTTCCGCTTTGTGCCCTATGTCGGCGTTCCCATCGCCTTCCTTTTTCCAGCCACCCTGGCGCTGGCGGTCGACCCCGGCTGGTCGATGCTGTTTTCAGTGATGGCCTTGTTCGGCGGCGTCGAAGCGGTGGTCGGTCAGATGATCGAGCCTTTCGTTTATGGCCGCAGCATGGGCCTGTCTGCTGTGGCCGTGGTGGTGGCGGCTGTGTTCTGGACCTGGTTATGGGGACCGGTGGGCCTTTTGTTGTCGACCCCGCTCACCATGTGTTTCGTCGTATTGGGGCGACACATCGAAAGCCTGGAATTCCTAGAAGTCATGCTGGGTGACACGCCCGCATTGAAGACCGAAGAAAGCCTTTATCTGCGGATGCTGGCGGAAGATCCCGATGACGCGACCGAGGACGCGGAAGAATTTCTGCGCGACAGCACCCTGGCGGCCTATTACGATGAAGTCGTAGCGCGGGCCTTGATGCTGGCGCAGGCGGACGTCAATCGCGGCGTGCTCGATGCGGCGCGTCAGATTCGCATTCGTGACGCCATCGAAGGCGTGATCGCCAATCTGTCCGAGCGCAAAAACGACGGCAGCATCAAGCCGGTGGAATTGCCACCTGCCTGGCGGGGCGGCAAGCCTGTCCTTTGCATCGCGGGACGCGGACCGCTGGACGAAGCCGCAGCAATGCTGCTGGTGGACATGCTGGAGAAATATGGTGTTGGGGCGCAGGTTGTCTCGTCCGATCAGGCGTCAGCGGCGCAGATCGATGCCCTGGATGTGACCGGCGTGCAGGTGGTGTGCGTCTCCTATCTGGAGCCCGGCACATACAAAAACGCCCGCTATCAGGTGCGCCGCTTGCACAAGCGTGCGGTGGGCGTACCGGTGATGGCCGTTTTCTGGGGATTGGGCGACGACCATTCACGTTATCTCGACAGCATCGAGGCGACGGAATGCGATGTCGTCACCACTGGCCTGAAGGAGACCATCCACCATATTCTGATCTTCGCTCGGCGCGCCGCCAAATCCGGCGTCGAAAAAGCGGCTGAATAACGGCGCATGATAAGACCAAATAACTTCGGAGACGCACGATGCATACCGTGATGTGGACATTCAAAGTGCCGGCCAGCATGTCCAAGGCCCAACTGGTCGAGACCATCAACGCGACGGCGCACACCTATGAAGGCATTCCCGGCCTGATCCGCAAATATTATGGGATTACACCGAATGGCAGCGCTCTGGTCGGGATTTATCTTTGGGAAAATATGAGCGCCGCCGAAGCCTTCTATACACCAGCGTGGAACGCGACCGTGACCGAGCGCTGGGCATCGCCGCCTCATCGTCAGGACTGGGAAACGCCGATGGTGGTGGAAAGCGCCGAGCGGCGGCTGATCGCAGCCGAGTAAAGCCGCACCGGAAGCCCGACGCCCACTCGCGGGCTAAACTCGCTCGATAGCGCTCAGTTTTTGTAAGCTCGCTTCGCTCACTAACAAAAACTGGCGACTCCGGTTGGAT
>JBEPVO010000054.1:0-17195 GCA_041690975.1 Alphaproteobacteria bacterium | reverse complement strand
AGTAGCCTTACTTGAGTAGCCCTCATCTGTCCGTCGCGCGGACAAGAAAACCAGGACCTACGATCTAGTGGCTCCTGACGCCTGCCGAGGCCCGCCTCCCCCGTGCGTGCGCAGCACGCTGATGGGGGAGGTGGCCGTAGCAACCTCTCGAGGTTGCGTAGGCCGGAGGGGGCTAAGGTTGAAGCCCTATAACTGCGCGGCGGTTCTTGGCTTCTTTTACGCCGTCTTCCGTTTGAACCGCCAGATCGGCTTCGCCGACGCCGGTCGCCTGGATGGCGGCGCGGCGCGCGCCCAAATCCACCAGGGCTTCGACCACGACATTGGCGCGATGCACGGACAGCCGCTTGTTGTGGGCGGCGGAACCCGACGTGTCGGTATGGCCCACGATGGTGATGTGCGACTGGCCGCCGGCCCGGGCGGTGTTGATCACATTGGTGATTACCGCCAGATCCTCAGCCGTCAGGGTCCAGGATTCCAGGTCAAAATAGACCGTGTAATCGGCGGGAGGCGGCGGGGCGGCGACGGGTGCGACCGTGACGGGCACGGGTCTGGCCGGCGCCGGGCGCGCTGCGTTTTCCAGGGCCACCAGCGAGGTGCTGAAGGCGGTGCGGCAGGCTTGTGCTTCGCCGCTCAGATTGGCGGCGCTGCGGCCCAGGATCCAGCAGTCGAAATCGGCCTGCGCACGAGCGGCCTGATCGGGAAATCCGTCTTTGCCCTGGGCGATGGCGCGGACCAAGCGGGCGCGCACGCCCTGGATTGTGGCATCGCCCGGGGCCGGTTCGGGGGCGGGCTCTTCGCCGGCCGCGGCGCGATTCGCCTTGGCGCGGAAAGCATCCGCCACCGCTTCGGCGGGATTCTCGGGGCCACTGTCGAATATGCTGCTGATATCGCTGAAGAAGCCGCCATCGCTTTCCATCGCCTGCGGTGCGGGAGCGGCGGCAGCCTGGGCGGCCAAGTCGGTATAGTCACGGAACAGGGCTTGGCTGAACGGAGAGCCCGAGGCGGTAACATCCTCCTCGCTCATGCAGCCCGCCAGGACCAAACTGGCACACAGGACGGATAGGGAGGCCAAGCGGCGCGGGCCGCGGAAACACGCAAAAAAATTCATGGACATCCCCCCAGGCCGGGCAAGCCGGCCAACCTCGGTATGGGACATATAGCCTGCCCTTCCGCTGTCGTTAAGACGGCACAGGGGCAAAAACCGCCGAATTCCTTGGAAGCGATGGACATTTGGTAACCATCTATTGACCTCAACGCCGTAAAACTTGCTGGACAACCGTGATCCGGGATTGGCCCTCAATGGCTTGGCGCTGGTAATGACAGAAGGCGAGCCCGCATTAGCTCAGGCCCGAACCGAACGCCGGCGATTCCGCCGCGTGCGCGTGGATCTGCCCGGCCGTCTTTTCACGCCTGCTGACGGTAAGGAAGCCCGCTGCCAGATCTGCGATCTGTCGCCCGGCGGAGCCGCGATCGCCTGCGAGATGCTGCCCGAGCCGGGGACCCAGGTCGTTCTGTATGTCGATGGCTTTGGCCGTTTCGAAGGCCAAGTAATGCGGATGAACGATTCCAGCTTCGGTGTGCATTTTTCCTGCACCGCCCTGAAGCGCGAACGGACCGCCGAACAGCTCACTCTGTTCCTCAACAAGGACATGGTGGACGAGACCGTGATGCGCCGCCACGAGCGCACCAACCATAAGGGCTTCGCAAAGTTCACCCGCGCCGATGGCCAGATCGTGCCTTGCGAAGTGATGGATATTTCTGCCAGCGGCGTTTCGCTGAAGACCGATGTGCGTCCCGCCGTCGGTGAGTTCGTGCTGATTGCCCAGATGGCCGGCCGCGTCGCCCGTCATCACGAACACGGCATCGGCATCGAGTTCGTGGGCCAGGAAAAAACCGCCCATATCGAGCCTTCGGTCCGGCTGAATCTGGTTCGGTAGTTTCTTCTTTCTCTTTTCGCGGTGCGTGCCCGAAGAGAAAGTGAAAACCAAGCCGCTCAATTATTCTCGAAACTTGGTCGTGCCCCTTCGCCCCCGCGCATGCGCAGCATGCTGGCGGGGGAGATACCCGTAGCACGCTCTCGAGCGTGCGAAGGGAGAGGGGGTCAGATTTCAGCCAGTTTATGTATCTGACTGTTCGCCAGCGTCAGTTTCGCGATCGACAATTCGCCCGTGGTTTCCAACGCGCCCAGGAAGCTTCGAGTGCGCTCCAGCGATTCCGCGTGCGAGGCGGCCCAGGCCTCAAGCGCCTTGCGAGCGTCGTCGGCCGTCGCGGTGCCGGGCAATTTTGCCAGCAGTGATTGCGACAGCGCGCGCTGGGCGGCGAATAGATCGTCCACCAACCGGCGGATGGCGAGACGGTCCCAATGCTCGGAAGCGGAGATGCGTGCCGCCAGCAACCGGATGCGGTCCAGACCCAATTGCGCGCCGACGCCGAAATAAAGCGCCGCCACGGGGGCGATGCCATGGCCGGTGGTGCGGGCCAGTTGCGCGATTTCCGGCGCCACGCCCATCAGCGGCAGCAATCCGATATCACGCGCCAGATCGGCGGGCACGCCGGGCGCCGCAAAGCGTGCGATGCGCGCTTGTGATTCTTCGGCCTGCTCCGGCGAGATCAGATCCTTGTGTTGTGTCCGCAGGGCTTCCACGCCGGCGCGATACAGCGCGATGGTGGCGGCGAGTTCGTCCTTGGCCGAGACATGGGTAAGAAACCATAAGCCCAACCGGCGCAGGATTTCTGCGATCTCGGTATAGAGCCGGACCTGGGTTTGCGCTTCGATCTTGCCGTCCAGGGTGTCGATACGGGCCTTGAGCGCCTCCAGCCCGAACGCGCCTTCCGCGACCACAAAGGCGCGCGCCACTTCGGCGCCACTGCAGCCCGACATTTCCTTCATGCGGGCGACGAAGACCGGTCCGGCCAGATTGACCAGGCGGTTGGCGATGGTGGTGGAAATGATTTCGCGCTTCAGCCGGTGCTGGGGCAGTTCTCCCGCGAATGTCCCGGACGCTTGTTTGGGGAAATAGGCGGCGAGCGTGGGAGCAAAGGCCCCATCATCGGGCAAGGCGCTGTCAAGGATTTCGGCATCCAGATCCAGCTTGGCATACGCCATCAACACCGCCAGTTCAGGCCGGGTGAATCCCTTCTTGTCGTTTTCCAGTTTCTGGATGTCGGCGTCGCTCGGAAGAAACTCCACCGCGCGGTCCAGCTTGCCCTTGGCTTCCAGCGCGCGGATGAAGCGGGCGCAGGCATCGATGTCGCGGCCCGCCGCCGCTTCGGCAACCGACAGCGCCAGGGTCTGGTCGTAATTGTCGGCCAGCACCAGATCGGCAATCTCGTCGGTCATGACGGCCAGCAGCGCGTCACGCTTCTGGGAATCGATCTCGCCGCGGCGGTAGGGCCCGCTGAGCAGGATCTTTAAATTCACTTCATGGTCGGAGGTGTCAACGCCGGCGGAATTGTCCACCGCGTCGGTATCGATGCGGCCGCCATTCTTGGCATATTCGATGCGGCCGAGCTGGGTGACACCCAGATTGGCGCCTTCGCCCACCACTTTGGCGCCGACATCGCTGCCATTGATGCGCAGGGCATCGTTGGCGCGGTCGCCGGCATCCTGATGGGATTGCGATGCCGACTTGATATAGGTGCCAATGCCGCCGAACCACAGCAGGTCGGTCTTGGCTTTTAACAGGGCCTGGATCAGCGCCTGGGGTGACAGCTTGGTGTCGCTGGTGCCGATCAGCGCCTGCACTTCCGGTGTCAGGGCGATTTCCTTCAGAGAGCGGGCAAAGATGCCGCCGCCAGGCCCCATCACGTCGCGGTTGTAATCGTCCCAGCTTGAGCGGGGCAGATCGAACAGCCGCTGACGTTCGGCGAAGCTTTTTGCGGTATGGCCCTTGGGATCCAGGAAAATGTGCCGGTGATCGAAGGCCGCCACCAGGCGAATATGCTTCGACAACAGCATGCCGTTGCCGAACACGTCGCCGGACATGTCGCCCACGCCGATGACGGTGAAATCTTCGCTCTGGATATCGCGGCCCATCTCGCGGAAGTGACGCTTGACCGCTTCCCAGGCGCCGCGGGCGGTGATGCCCATCTTCTTATGGTCATAGCCATGGCTGCCGCCCGAAGCGAAGGCATCGCCCAACCAGAAGCCGCGGCCTTCGGCAATGCCGTTGGCGATGTCGGAGAAAGTGGCGGTGCCCTTGTCGGCCGCGACCACCAGATAGGGATCATCGCCGTCAAGGCGGATCACATCAGGCGGCGGCACGATCGATCCGTCGGGCTTGAGGTTATCCGTGACGTCCAGCAGCGTATTGATGAAGGTCTTGTAGGCGGCGACGCCCACGCTCATGAACTGGTCGCGGGTGGGATTGGCCGGCATGGTCTTGGGAAAGAAGCCGCCCTTGGCGCCCACCGGCACGATCACCGCATTCTTGACTTGCTGTGCCTTCACCAGACCCAACACTTCGGTGCGAAAATCCTCGCGCCGATCGGACCAGCGCAAACCGCCGCGGGCCACCTTGCCGAAGCGCAGATGCACGCCTTCCATCTGGGGCGAATAGACGAAGATTTCGCGCCAGGGGCGTGGCGCCGGCAGATCGTCGAGCTTGCCGGATTCCAGCTTGACGGCGATGGCGCCGATTCCGGCCTGATAGTAGTTGGTGCGCAGGATGTTGGTGATGACATTGCGGAAGCGGCGGATGATGCGGTCATCATCCAGGCTGGGCACATCGGCCAGCGCTGTTTCGATGGCGTTGGCGATCCGCGATACTTCGGCATCGGACCGGTTCTTGGGATCGAGCCTGGCATGGAATAATTGCGTGAGAAGCAGCGCGATTTCCGGATTGCGCCCCAGCGCCTGCTCCATATAGTCCTGGCTGAAAGAGAAAGCGGCCTGGCGCAGGAATTTCGCCACCAGGCGCAGGATCACCACATCGCGCCATTCCAGCCCGGCACCGATCACCAGCCGGTTGAAGCCGTCGCTTTCCGCGGCACCGCCCAGCACGGCATGAAACACGTCTTGCAGCAGCTTGCGGATTTCGTCCAGGCCCGCAGCTTCGCCATCGGCGCGCTCCATCTGGAAGTCCAGGATGGAGCCTTCTTCCGCCCAGCCATCGTCGCGCTTGAAATGAACGGGGAAGGCGTCTTCCGCGATCACTTTCAGGCCCAGATTCTCGAACACCGGCAGCGACGCGGACAGCGGCAGCACATCGCCCAGCACATATAATTTGAGACGCAGCGCGCTATGGGCATCATCGGCCCGGCGATAGGCGCGGGCTTCGACCTTCAGGCCGTCCTTGCGCGTCGCCATCTCGTCCAGGATTTCCAGATCGGCCGCCGCTTCATGGGCGGAGAAGGCGCTGCGATAGCCGGCTGTGAATTGTGCGACACGCGCAGTGAGGCGGCGCAGTCCTTCGGTGCGCCCATGACGGGCGGACATCGCGTCCAGCAGGGCATCGTCCCAGGTCCGGATCGCGTCGGCGATCTGGCGTTCCAGGGCGCGGACATCGACTTGCGGGCGCGGGCCCTGATTGCGGCCGATGATGTAATGGATGCGCACCAGCGCGCTTTCGTCGATGGCGGGAATCGAAGCCGACATGCGGCCGTCCAAAGCCTTGGCGAGAATGGCGTGAACTTTCTCGCGCAATTCACCATTGATATGATCGCGCGGCGCGAACAATAGGGCGGAGACGAAGCGGTCGAAACGATCGAAGCGCAGGAACAGTTTGACCTTGGGGCGCCCGCCCAGGCGCAGAATGCCCATCGCGATCTCGAACAATTCGCCTTCTGAGATCTGGAACAGCTCGTCGCGCGGAAATGTATCCAGGATATGCGCCAAGGCTTTGCCGTCATGACTGGCGGCCGCGAAGCCGGTGCGCGCCATCACGGCGGCGCATTTGCGGCGCAGCAGCGGAATCTCGCGCGAGGAAAGGCTGTAGGCGCTGGAGGTGAAGAGGCCGACAAAACGGCGCTCGCCATTGAAGCGGCCTTGTGCATCGAAGGTTTTGACGCCGACATAATCCATATGGGCACGGCGATGGACCAGGCTGCGGGCGTTGGATTTGGTGACGATCAACGGTTCGGGCTGATCGAGATAGGCGCGCACATCGGCGGTCAGTGCCGGCCGTTCCGCGCTTTGCCGGATTACGCGGGCTTCTTCGTCGGAAAGTGCGCCCAGGCCGCTGCCCGCGACCGGATCCATGCGGCCATGTTCGCCATCGGGCGAGAGCGCATAATCGCGTGCGCCCAGAAACGTGAAATGATTTTCGCCCAGCCAGTCCAGGAATGCCAGATCTTCGGCGATGTCGGCGGCTTTGGGCGGTTGTGCGGCCAGACCATCGCGTGTTTGCTTCAGCCGGGCCAGCATCGATTTCCAGTCGCGTACCGCATCGCGGCCCTGCACGAAGGCAGCGTTCAGGCCGTCCTGCAACGCGATTTGTGCGGCGCCTTCCGCAACCGCATCGACCACCAGAACGATCACGCTGGTGGGCTTGCCGGCGATATCGAGAAGCGGATGGAAGGCCGTACGAATGCGCGCGCCCGCGGCAATCGCGGCGGCCAGTGCGGAATCGAACAGGAACGGCCGGTCGTCATTGACGGCCACGACAACGCTTTCGGGGTCTTTCGCGTTGCCGTCCTTGAGCACCGTGATACGGATATCGCCGGTCTTGTGCTGGAGGGCTTCATTCCAGGCCATGCGCGCCAGCGCGGCCAGATTTTCCGCGCTGCTACGGTCGATGTCTTCGCTGGCAGCGCCGACAAACAGACGGTCGAAGAATTGCCGCTCATCCTCTTTCTTCAGGAGCGCGCGTGCCTCACCCAGCAGGATCTGCGCCGCTTCGTCTCCGGAAAGATGCTGTTTGCTGGCGGTCATGAGAGCTCTCGCGTGAGGGAAAAGGCTAATCCACCCCGATTATGCTTCCGCGACAGTTTCCGCCGCATGAATTCAGCGCAAGGCGAGACCAGCGGGAAGAGAATTGCGGCGGCGCAAGGCCAGGGCAGCATAAAGCCCACACTGCACCGCGAGGATCACCAGGGCATCCAGACCGGCATCGGGCCAGGACTGGATGAATGCGGCCAAGATCGTCAACGTGGCGGCGGGTGCCTGAAAGGCCGCAAGGCCAGTGCTGTCATTCAGCACGACGGCCAGCAGCAGGGCGGGCGTGACCGCGAACAGGATGGCCTGCAAAGCCGAAAGAGTGGGGGGGACGGCCAAGAATGCGCCCGCGCCCCAGGCGATGCCCAGATAGAACAATGTCACGCGTAAATTCCGGGCGGCCTGCGAGACCGGGGCGCGGTCGAATGCGACCGCGTTGGTGCAGATATAAGAATGGATCAGGCCCACCACGCCAATCAGGACCAAAGCGGCCCAGGAGAAATTCTGCCCGATGGTGGCCCCGCCCCCCAGGAACAGCACACAGGTCCCCATCAGCATGAAAAGCGACGCGGCATGGATGGAATTGCGCAGCAATTTTGCCAGGCGGCTGGCTTCGCTGGTTTCGACATGCAGGCGCGCCAATTGGTCGAGCGCAGCAATCGGCAAAACCGGTAAAGGTTCGGCGTGACGGCCAGTAATATTGTTGTATTCGGTAAGTGCCACGCTTCCCCGCAAGCGTTAAAAAGGGCTGTCGCAGGCTCGGCTAACCCGGTTAACAAGACCTTAACGGCAGCGATACATGATTCGTAACCACGGTTCCATGACAGTCCCATCCCTGACGATTTTTGATCTGGAATTCACCGCCTGGGACGGGTCGCTGGCACGCCACTGGCTGGGGCCGGGCGAGTTCAAGGAAGTCGTGCAGATCGGCGCGGTCCGGCTGAATCTGGAAAGCCTGGCGCTGGAAGACAGTTTCGACTGTCTGGCCCGGCCGCGCATCAATGCCAACGTCTCGGACTATCTCGAAAATCTCACGGGAATTTCAAATGCGCGGCTGGCGGCGGAGGGCGTCGATTTCGAGATCGCCTATCGCCGTTTCGTGGACTTCGCCCGGGGCGGCATCATCGCCGCCTTCGGCCATGACGAGTGGGTGCTGGAGGAGAATATCCGTCTCTATGGACTCAAGGGCCTGCCGCTAATGCCGCAATTTATGGAGCTGCGGGAATGGTTCGCTGATCGCGGCATCGATCCAAGAGGGATGCATTCTTGTGATATCGGCCCCAAGCTGGGCGTCCCGTTTGAGGGCCGCCCGCACGACGCCTTATGCGATGCCCGCTCCATCGCCGCCGGCATGGCGGTTCTGATCAAGCGCGGCTCCAGTTTTCTTTGATCCCATCATTGGCTTTCTTCCCCGTGCGCTTAGCGCTGACGGGGGAAGATGTGCGGTAGCGGGCTTGCCCGCGTGCCGCACAGATGGGGGAAATAAAAATGTCAGCCCGCTTCGGGTAGCGAGAGCATTTTTCCCAACGCTAATGCGATGGCCCGGGACGAAGCCCGGCCGGCGGCACCGGCAGATGGCACGAAACTCACGAGCAAGGTCTTGCCCGATATCGCGATGGTGGGCTTATCACCTTCCACGATACGCACGGCATCAAAGCGGCGGATGAAAGCGCTGCGGCCGGCGGGAGTTGCGATGACCCGCTCGATTCCCATCTCGCTGTTGATCAGTGTATCGAAGGCGTAGGCTCGCACATCGTCATTGTTCTTCAGGATCGATTCATCGGCGGAAAAGCGCAGCTTCAGCCGCTGGACATAAGCGATATGATTTTCCTGGTCCGCCAGCGCAGCCGTCAGATTGGCGGCGGTGACGGTGACCCGCGGCGGGGAGGAGGCGTCGCCATTGCGAGTGGCGGGCAGGCCGCCCGGGGCTTCCTGGGTATAAAGAGTGACCCCGCCCCAGACCGAGATCTTCAGGGCCAGCGCCCCGGTATCGTATTTCAGCTCGCGACCGCCCAGCGCCACCCGGTCGCCATACAGGACGAAATTCTCGGGACTGTCGTCAAAGCGCAGCAGGTATTTGTCGCCATAGGGCAGGATGGTGAAGTTGATGTCGTCGGCGGCGCTGTAGTCGCCCGCAGCCACACCACTGACCCTCTCGGCCGACAGTCGCGCGGCCATGGGATCGATGGGGTCCTGCGCCATTGCGCTGCCCACGCCAAAAAGCGTCAGGCCAAGCAGAAACGAAATCGCACGCGTGCTCATATTTCTTCGTTCTTTTGCCCCACATGCGCGAAACATCCCGCATGCATCCCTTGTCCACATGCTGGCCCGTGAATAGGGCTATTTTAAGCCTCCGGGGTCCATAATCGCGCCTAAACCGCTATCTTTTGGGTGCGATTTTGACTAAATCCGGCGCAGCCGATGCAACCGAAAAGGCGCTCTCCCGTGACCAATCACCCCGACAGTTTCAAATGCCGCCGCACCCTGAAAGTGGGCAGCAAGAGCTACACCTATTTCAGCCTGCCGCAGGCGGAGAAGAACGGACTCAAGGGGCTCTCGAAGCTTCCCTATTCGATGAAAGTGCTGCTGGAGAATTTGCTGCGCCATGAAGACGGCCACACCGTCACCAAGGACGACATCAAGGCTGTTATCGGCTGGCTGAAGACCAAGACCTCCGACCGCGAGATCGCCTTTCGGCCCGCGCGCGTGCTGATGCAGGACCTGACGGGCGTGCCCGCGGTGGTCGATCTGGCCGCGATGCGCGATGCGATGAAGGCGCTGGGCGGCAATCCGGAAAAGATCAATCCGCTGGCCGAAGTCGATCTGGTGATCGATCACAGCGTGATGGTCGACAATTTCGGCGCCAAGGATTCCTTCAAGAAGAACGTCACCATCGAATATGAGCGCAACAAGGAGCGTTACGCGTTCCTGCGCTGGGGCCAACAGGCCTTCGCGAATTTCCGCGTCGTGCCGCCGGGCACCGGCATCTGCCACCAGGTCAATCTGGAATATCTCGCCCAGACGGTTTGGACGCGCAAAGCCAAGGACGGCAAGAAATCCGTCGAAATGGCGTTCCCCGACACGGTGGTGGGCACCGACAGCCACACCACCATGATCAACGGCCTGGCGGTGCTGGGCTGGGGCGTGGGCGGCATCGAAGCGGAAGCGGCGATGCTGGGTCAGCCCATCTCGATGCTGATCCCCGAGATCGTGGGCTTCCGCCTCACCGGCAAGCTGCGCGAAGGCGTCACCGCCACCGACCTGGTGCTGACCGTGACCCAGATGTTGCGCAAGAAGGGCGTGGTCGGCCGCTTTGTTGAATTCTACGGCCCCGGCCTGGACGAGATGACGCTGGAAGATCGCGCCACCATCGCCAACATGGCGCCGGAATATGGCGCCACTTGCGGCTTCTTCCCGGTGGACGGCGAGACCTTGCGCTTCCTCAAGAATACTGCACGGCCGAATGCGCGCATCGCATTGGTGGAAAAATACGCCAAGGCCCAGGGCCTCTACCGCACCAAGAAGAGCGCCGATCCAGTGTTCACCGACACCCTGTCGCTCGACATGACCACGGTCGAGCCGTCGATGGCCGGACCGATGCGTCCGCAGGATCGCGTGGCGCTATCCGATGTGGCCTCGAGCTTCGCGGGCCATCTGATGAACACCTACAAGAAGGAAGATGCCGCCAACAAGCGCGCCAAGCTGGAAGGTTCGGAATCCTCCATCGGCCATGGCGATGTGGTGATCGCGGCGATCACCTCCTGCACCAATACCTCAAATCCCAATGTGATGATCGGCGCCGGTCTGGTGGCGCAGAAGGCTGTCGCGCGCGGATTGAAAGTGCGTCCCTGGGTCAAGACTTCGCTGGCGCCGGGATCGCAGGTGGTCACCGACTATCTGAAGAAAGCGGGCCTGGACAAGGCGCTGGACAAGCTTGGTTTCACGTTGGCCGGTTATGGCTGCACCACCTGCATCGGCAATTCCGGCCCGCTGCCCGACGATGTCACCAAGGCGATCGCCGAAGCCGACCTGGTCACCTCGGCGGTGATCTCCGGCAATCGCAATTTTGAAGGCCGCGTGCATCCGTTGGTGCGCGCCAATTATCTCGCCTCTCCCATGCTGGTGGTGGCCTATGCGCTGGCCGGTTCGGTCAACCTGGACCTCACCAAGGAACCGGTGGGCTATGACAAGAAGAACGAGCCCGTCTATCTGAAGGACATTTGGCCCAGCCCGAAGGAAATTTCCGACACCATCCGCAAGGCGGTGAAGGCGTCCAGCTTCAAGGCCCGTTACGGCAACGTCTTTGCCGGCGACGCTAACTGGAAAAAGGTCAAGCTGGTCAAGGGCCAGACCTATCAGTGGGAAATGGGTTCGACCTATGTGAAGAACCCACCCTATTTCGACGGCATGAAGATCGAGCCGGTCCCGGTGAAGGAAATTGCCGGCGCCCGCGTGCTGGCCCTGTTCGGTGACAGCATCACCACCGACCACATCTCGCCGGCCGGCAATATCAAGGCCACTGCGCCCGCCGGTGTGTATCTGCAAGAACGCCAAGTCGCGCAAAAGGATTTCAATTCCTATGGCTCGCGCCGCGGCAATGACGAAGTCATGGAGCGCGGCACCTTCGCCAATATCCGCATCCGCAACGAAATGATGGGAGGCAAGGAAGGTGGCAATACCTTCTATTATCGCGACATCAACGGCGACGGCCAGCAGATGTCGATCTTCGATGCGGCCCAGGCCTACAAGAAGGACGGCCGGGACACGATCGTGATCGGCGGCAAAGAATATGGCACTGGCTCGTCGCGCGACTGGGCGGCGAAGGGTCCCAAGCTCTTGGGCGTGCGCGCCGTCATCACCGAAAGCTTCGAGCGCATCCATCGCTCCAATCTGATCGGCATGGGCGTCGCGCCGTTCTGCTTCGAAGCGGGAAAGACGCGCAAGGATTACAACTTCACCGGCCGCGAAGTGGTGGATATTCCGGGCCTGTCCGGCGATATCAAGCCGCGCATGCGGGTGGAAGCGACCATCCATCGCCCCGATGGCAGCACCGAGAAGCTGCCGCTGGTGTTGATGATCCTGACGGCGGACGAAGTCGCATACTTCAAGAATGGCGGCATCTTGCCGTATGTCTTGCGCAACCTCCTCGCCGCCTAATCCGATCAAAATGAGAAAGCCGCGCGGACCGCGCGGCTTTTTTATGGGACCTGATGACGGCGCGTGCGCGTCATAGACGCGTGTCGAAGATCAGTGCGGATGAGGGCGCTTCGCCATAGGCGGCAAGTGCGCCCGTATGGCCATGCTCGCGATCGGGCATCATCTGTCCCAGCAATTGCGCGACAAAAGCGGCATCCAGGCGCGGCGCGTCGGATGCGTACCGAAACGGTACGATCCGATCGGTGCCAGATTGAACCATGTCGGTCTTGCGCCTGCCGTTGCTGGCGCGGATATCCGGATCGGCCTGTTCATGCAATTGGGCTTGCAAGCCTCTGGCAGGATTGAGTTTTTCCGAGGCGCGAATCTTCGCGGCCGCGATCAGGGCGGCATTGCTGACGGTGGGATAGTGATCGCCGATGGACTTCATGCCTGTACGGGAACGCAAGGTTCGCGCCGTTCGCCGCGTCCCAAGGGTTACCCCTTTTTTAAGGCACCCCACCCATACTCGTCGCCCAAGGGTAGGCCGGAGAATCCGGCCGGGATGATGGTGTTGCTTCAGCATTCGCTTCAGAAAGGGACGGAAGTCCGTACCGCCATCGGTGCGGCCCATGACAATGCGCGCATGCGATTGGCATCGCAGGCTGCGCGTGTGGTGGTGCTTGACTGGCTGATCGCCGAAGAATGCATCCATTGGGATGGCGCCACTGACATTTTGCCGTTCCCGCTCAGCGGCGGTCATCCCCAGGCTTTTCTCGATGCGGTGACGCGAACGGGCCGCGACGCATTGACGGTCCTTCTGGAAGACAATTCGCCCTACTCCTCGCAATTCGAGCTCAATCTGGAAGTGGCCTCGGCGCTGGGCGCGGTGGGTTTCTCCTTCGCCGGTACGCGCGTGCCGGATGGCGAGGGACGTACCGAACGCTTGATCGGCATGCTGCGCGAGAGCACGGAAAAGCAGCGCGAGATGCAGCGCCTGACCTATCTGGCGACGCGCGACGAACTCACTGGCCATCTCAATCGCAATGCGCTGCGCACCGAATTGCAGCTCGCCATTTCCCGCGCCAAGGAAGAAAGCCGGCATTGCGCCTTCCTGGTGGCGTCGATCGATCGCCTGGCGATGATCAATGACGGCTATGGCTTCGACGCGGGCGAGGAAGTGATTGTCGGCGTGGGCGAGCGCATCGCCAAATCGCTGCGCGCCAGCGATATCATTGGCCGCACCGCCGGCAACAAATTCGGCGTCATTCTGCGCAATTGCCGTGAAAATGAAATCACTGTGGTTGCCGCGCGCTTGAAACGGGCGGTGCGAGGTCACGCCATCGACACCCGGTCCGGAAAAGTCTCCGCCACAACGTCCGTGGGCGCGGTGTGGCTGCCGCTCGCCGCCGCTACCAGCCAGGAAGCGATGCTGCGCGCCGAGCAGGCGCTGGAGCGTGCCCGCATCAATGGCCGCGACGGTTTCGCCGTCTATGCGGTATCACCGCAGCGCGACACGACGCGGCTGCGCCAAATGAGCATCGCCGACGACGTGATCGAGGCGCTGAAGGAAAACCGCATCCGGCTCGCTTATCAGCCCATCATCGACGCCAAGAACCGCAAGCCCGTCCATTATGAATGCCTGGTGCGCATGCTGCGGCCTGATGGACAGGAGATTTCCGCCGGTCATTTCGTGCCCGCCGCCGAGCAGATGGGCATCGTGCATCTGGTGGACCGTTTTGCGTTGGAAACGGCGGTGGTGCAGTTGGCGCGGCATGACGGGCTGAGCCTGGGCGTCAATGTTTCGGGCACCGCGGCCCTGGATCCCGCCTGGCTGCAAAGCTTTATCGAGCATGTCCGCGACAATCGCGATGTCGCCGACCGGTTGGTGGTCGAGCTCACGGAAACCGCGTCGCTGCATCAGTTCGAGGAAAATGCCCGTTTCGTTTCGCAGTTGCGCGAGATGGGCGTGAAGGTGGCGATCGACGATTTCGGTGCGGGATATACCTCGTTCCGCAATCTGCAGATGATGCATGTCGATGTCGTCAAGATCGATGGGTCCTATATCAAGGATCTGTCCACCCATCCCCAGAACCAGGTATTCGTGCGCACTTTGACGGAACTGGCGAAGAATCTCGGCATGCGCGTGGTGGCCGAATGGGTGGGCTCGGAAGAGGACGCCACCTTGCTGGAAAATTTCGGTGTCGATTATTTCCAGGGTTTCTTTTTCGGCGAACCCTTGCTCGAGCCCGCCTGGTCGAAGGGCTGACGTCACAATCTCCGATTATCTCTAGAGCGCCTTGGCTCTTGCCTGCTTCCTCTGTGCGCGCGTAGCACTGACGGGGGAGGTGGCCGTAGCAACCTCTCGAGGTTGCGTAGGCCGGAGGGGGACTAAGAAGCCTTCGGCAGCAACAATGTCGCGCAAAAGCCCTTGCCGGATGCGCTTTCGATTTCCAACGCACCGCAATGCAATTCGGCGAAGGCATTGACCAGGGTAAGACCCAGGCCGGCGCCGCTGGCGTGATCCTGGGCGCGTCCGGCATGCTCGAACGGTTCCAGGATGCGCTTGAGATCCGCCACCGCCACGCCGGGCCCGTTGTCGGCGATGGTGATGGCAATCATGTTTCCACGTGGCGTGACCGAAAGTTTTATCGCGCCGCCTTCCTGGGTAAAGCTCACGGCATTGTCGATCAGGGCGTTGACCATGCCGCCGAAGACATTCTCGTCCGCTTCCACCATCACGCCATGGGAGCAATCATCGGCATCGATCGTGACGGATTTGGCCTGGGCGCGGGTGACGAAGCTTTCGCGCGCCTGCCAGACCGCGCTGCCCGCATCCATCACCACTTTGCGCAGATCGTAGCGGCCGGCCGAAATCTTGGTCAGATCCATGATCTGGTTGACCATCTTGAGCAGGTTGCAGCCCCCCTGATGGATCAGGCCGGCATATTCGCGGACCTGCGCCGGCGACAGATTTTCCGACAGCGCGCCGATCAGGTCCGAAAAGCCCAGAATGGCGTTCAGCGGCGTCTTGAGCTCGTGGCTCATGGTGCGCAGAAGCATGGTCTTGGCGTTGTCCGCCTGCTGGGTCACCGAATCCAAGCGCTTGGCGAGATCGGCGAGATAGTTGGTCTGACGGCGTGCCTCGTTGCGGCTGGTCTCCAGCGCCGACTGCGCTTGCACCAGCGCGTTCTCGGCCCGGGTCTTTTCGGTGATGTCGGTGAAGACCACGGCGCGGCCGCCATCGGGGGTGGCGTGATCGCGCACCAGATAGGCGATGCCCCGGGTGGTTTGCAGCGTGTCGGCGGAGGAGCTGGCGCGATGGCCGCGCAAGCGCCGCTGAATCCATTCCTCCGGCGTCACGTCCAGCGCGATGCGCCCGCTATGGGCCGCGTCGGTGATGATTTTCTCGAAAGAGCGCCCGCTCAACTCCGCCAGCGACAGCCCGGACATCTGCGCATATTGCGCGTTGCCGGTGAGAAACCGGTCCTGGACGTCGAAAAAGGCGAAGGCGTCGGCCGACAAGGTGATGGCCTCGCGCAGGCGGGTGACCTGGTGGCGCGCGGCGGTGACGTCCGCCCAAAGAAGAATGGCGTTGCCGTTGGGGGCGCGGCGCGCCTTGATTTCGATGATGCGTCCATCGGCCAAAGGAATGTCGCGCGGTTCCCAGGCACGAGGACCAAGCTGGCTGAGGCGCCCGGCGATAAAAGCCTCGACACCAGCAACCAACGCTGCGGGGCATATTTCCGGCAGTTCCAGCGCCACCAGCTCTTCATAGAATTTTCCGGTCAGAGTTTTGATGGGCGGCAGCTTGCGGAAGATGTGATTGAGATGGGCGCTGGCGAAAATCAGCCGCGTATCGGCGTCGAAGATGGTGATTGCGACGCGCAGACAATGCAGGGTTTCGAGCAAGGCCTCCTGGCCTTGTTCCTCCACCGATTCGCCCCACTCCACTGCCGTCACGTTTTGCACGCGATCCCCTTTGATCCCGCAATTTTGCGCATCTCCGGTTGCGGAATGGTTAGGCGGGCCGACGATTTCCAAGCGATTGCCGGTGATCACGAAATGATTGCTGGTGATTGCCGGGCGGCGTCGGGCGACAGCGTGGCCCGAATCGCGCCACCTTTCTTAAAACCGATTAACCATAACGCCCGCAAAGCTTTCCGAATTGTCAACGAGTCAGCTCTCTCTTCAGCATTCGTTAAAACTTGGGCGACATAATCGGCCGGTAAATATGGTGAACGAGCCGTAAAGCGTGATCCGACTCTGGAATTCCCCGGATGTTCATCCCCGCCGCCTCTTTGCTTTCGTGCAGGGCGGCAAAGCGCTGGTCGGCGCGCTGCTGAGCTTGGGCTTTGTACTGGCGGTCGGTCGTCCGGACCTGTTTGAAAGCATCGCGCTTGGCGGCCTGATGGCGCCGCTGCTGCTTGTGCTGGCGGCGATGACGCCCCTGCCGCTGGCGGCGCTCGAGCAACTGGGCCTGGCGCTGTTTGCCATCCTGATCGGTTACTTGGCCGGCCTGACCGGCGGGCTGCAATCGCCCCTGATCGTATGGCTGGTGTTGGTGCCGGCAGAAGCCGCGCTGGCCGGGGGCCGCCGGTCGGTGATGGGCGCGGGCATTGCCGCCGCCTTGGTGCTTGCCACGGTCGCGGCAATCCAGATTTTCGGTGATCTGCCGCCATCGCGCCTGCCGCTGCCTCAAGGAATGGTCGCGGGTGTGGCGGTTCTGGCCGCGCTGGTGCAGGCCGGATTGATTGCGGCTGCCGCGCGAGGCCAAAGGCGTGCCTCCGATGACGCCGTCGCGCAGGGCGCGGCGATGTATCAGCTACTGGCCGACAATGCGGTGGATCTCATCACGCGCCACGGGCCGGACGGGCGCATCCGCTTTGCCAGTCCGGCTTCGGCGATGCTGCTGGGTCGTTCGCCCGCTGAACTGGATGGTCTGCTCCCGGCGGCGCTGGCGCATCCCGACGATCTTGGTGCCGTGCAGGCGGCGTTCCTGGAATCGGCCTATTTCGGCCGCGAAGGTGCTGCCGAAATCCGGCTTGCGCATGGCACCCGGGGTTATGTCTGGACCGAGATGCGTTGCCGCCCCGCGGGGCCGGGGGGGCCCCCCCCCCCCGCCCCCCGGCGGGGGGGGGGCCCCCCCAGAATTAAGAACACCCGCCCCCCCCCCCCCCGCGGGCGG
>JBEPVO010000053.1:0-17542 GCA_041690975.1 Alphaproteobacteria bacterium | reverse complement strand
CAGTTTTTGTAAGCTCGCTTCGCTCACTAACAAAAACTGGCGACTCCGGTTGGATTCGAACCAACGACCACCGGCTTAGAAGGCAGGTGCTCTATCCAGCTGAGCTACGGAGTCTTGCCGTTCAATCTAGGTCAAAATTACCCAAAACTTTAGCCCGAACTAAATACCGCCACTTCAAAATTCCATAGTCGATGGTCAGAATCTCCGAAGCCTTGGCCCGTTATTGGAATCGCAGGGCGAGCGCCGCGTCTGCGGATAGCCCGCGTCCCTGCGCTAATGTGACCAGGGCTGCTTGCGGTCGAAGCGGAAATTGTCGGAATAGGATTTGGCGCGCGGCACCAGCACATGCGGTTCATAGACCTGATAGGCGATGCCATGCTTTTCGGCATAGGCGACCGCCTCTTCCCGCGTGTCGAACTCCAGCGCCACTTGCTGGCGCATGTCGCTGGAACTGGTCCAGCCCATCAGAGGGTCCGGTACGCGCGCTGTCTCCGGCTCATATTCCAATAGCCACAATTTTGTCCGGGCTTTTCCCGACTGCATGGCGTTCTTGGCCGGTCTGTAAATGCGCGCACGCATGTCCGTCTTCCTCAATTCGCACGGTGTCTCGAACCACCGTCCCTATATCACAATCCGCCCTCGCTACGCTCGGTGCGGTCCTCCGTTTTCGTAAGCGCGCACAGCGCGCAAACGAAAACGGGGATGGTCGGAGCGGTGTGATTCGAACACACGACCCTCTGGTCCCAAACCAGATGCGCTACCAGGCTGCGCTACGCTCCGTAATAACTGAATTGGTCCGGTTCCTTACACGCATAGGCCCCAGCCGGGCAACCAAGGCCCGAAACCCCCGTCAGTGGGGCTTTTTTGGCAGTTCCGAGGCGTGGACACGCGCGCCCTCGGCGATGCCCAGGGCTGCCGCACGGCCGGCATTCAGCTCGATCACCAGCTGGATCGGTTCTCCCGAAGGGATGTTCTCCCGCGAATAGGGCGTGGCATTCGCCTTGATGCGGGCGATGGTGCCATCGGCCCGGACGAACAGCATATCCAGCGGCAGGACGGTGTTCTCCATCCAGAAGCTGACGAGCTGGGGTGTGTGAAAATCGAACAGCATGCCCGCGTCAGGCGCCATGGCCGTGCGGTACATCAGGCCCTTCTCGCGGCTCTCATCGTCGGCAGCCACCTCGACGGTGAATTTGTGCGCTCCCGCCTTGGTATCGATGGTGATGGCCTCGACCGGCAAAGCCGGAGGCGCCGCCTGCACAGCAATGGGAGAGAGTAACGCCAAAAAAGCAAAGACAGCATGAAACGGCACACGCATCGGCGGTTCCCCGGAAGGCTCATGCCTTGTTAGAAGCCGGCCTGACGGAAATCAATCGGCGGGCTGTTAATCCTGCAATTCCAGATCGGCCGCCAGTTCGCCCTTGGGGCCAAGACCGATCCGAAAACGCACCGTCTGACCCTCACGTAGTTCCGCGATGCCGGCATGTCGGAGGACTTCCATATGCACGAAAATATCGAGCGTATTGGAGCCCCGGGAAAGAAATCCGTATCCCTTGGCGCGGTTGAACCATTTCACCGTGCCCGCCTGCCAGGCCCCCTCTGGCTCGACAAGAGGACGCTGGGATCGTTCGACGGGCGCGGGCATCGGATGGGCGGTGGAATTGTCGAGCGAGATCAGACGGCTCGCTTGCAGGCCCCGTGGTCCCGCAATCACTTCGCACATCACGGTGGCGCCTTCTTTGACCGCCTTGAAACCGGATTGCCGCACACAGGCCTGATGCAGAAGAATGTCCCCGCTGCCATCTGCCGGTGCAATGAAGCCATAGCCCTTGGCGAAATCGAACCATTTCACCTGGCCGATTATCCGGGAAGGCTCTTCCTGCGCGGATGCCTTGCGCGCATCAGACGAGAACGGTTGCGCGCCGTGCTCCATCAAGCCCTCTCCATTATTCTTATTCTTGCCTGAACCCTGCCATAAACAATCCAGTTGGCAACTCAATTTGTAACGCTCTCGCAGGAATATTTTGCCGCGGCCGATGAACGCACTAGTTGTAATGTTTTCCGTTCTGGTTGTAAGCGCAGGACCATCCCTCCGCATCAGCGCTTTTATTGACGCTTGTGCTTTAGTGCCTTGCGGCGGAAACTTTCCCCATGAGCGAGGAACTCCAGATTGCAGCGGCATGGCTGGCCGCCGGGCACAAGGTGGCGCTGGGCACCGTGGTCCGGACCTGGGGATCGGCGCCGCGCCCGGCAGGAAGCCAGATCGCCGTCCGCGATGACGGTGCTTTTCTGGGTTCGGTGTCGGGCGGCTGTGTCGAAGGTGCCGTGATCGAAGCCGCGCTCGGCGCTATCGCCGATGCCAAAAGCCGCGACCTGGAATTCGGGGTGACGGACGCCGAGGCCTGGAATGTCGGATTGGCCTGCGGCGGCCGCATCCAGATCTTCGTCGAGCCTGTCGAAGAATGAAGCGCGCAGTCCTCGACGCGCTGACGCAGGATCCAGCCAAGGCATGGGTGCGCGCGCTGGATCGCACACGCGGACAGGAAACGCTGATCGATCCTTTCCTGGATGAAACCCCGCTCGGTCTCGCCGCCCGTGCGGCCGCGCGCACCGACACCAGCGGCGAAGTCGAGATCGACGGTCGGACTTGGTTTCTGGAAGTCCACAATCCCCCATTGGAGCTTGCGCTGGTGGGCGCGGTCCATATCGCCCAGCCGCTCGCCGCCATCGCCCGGCTGGCCGGATATGCCGTGCGCGTAATCGACCCGCGCACTGCCTTCGCCACCGAAGCGCGTTTCCCGGGGGTGGCGCTACACCCGGAATGGCCGGACGTGCATTTTGCAAAAATCCCTCTGAGCAGCCGTTCCGCCCTGGTCGTGCTGGCCCACGACCCCAAGATCGACGATCCCGCACTGGAAGCAGCGCTGGCCTCGCGCGCCTTTTACGTCGGCGCCCTGGGATCGAAGAAGACCCATGCGGCCCGTTCGGAGCGCCTTTTGGGACGCGGTTTTGGACCACAGGACCTGGCCCGAATTCACGGCCCGGTCGGGCTTGCCATCGGCGCGCGCAGCCCAGCCGAAATAGCCCTTTCGATTTTGGCGCAAATGACCCAGACTCTGCATACCTGACAGGATTTGCGACAAATCCCTGTTTGCATGAGGACGCGCAGTGACGACAAAGTTGCGGTCTATGAACAAGGATGAGACCAAACCACACATCCTCCTGGTCGAGGATGCGCGCGATATTCGCGAGCCGTTGGCGCGTTACCTGCGCGAACATGGCTATCGTGCCACCACCGCTCCGGATTCCGCCGCCGCCCGCAAGGTTCTGAAGGGGTCCGCGATCGACCTTCTGGTGCTCGACATCATGATGCCGGGCGAAGACGGCCTCAGTCTTTGCCGTTCCATCCGTGAAACCTCCCAGATTCCGGTGATCTTGCTGACCGCCCGCGGCGAGGAAGTGGACCGCATCATCGGGCTGGAGATGGGCGCCGACGATTATATCGCCAAACCCTTCTCGCCCCGCGAGCTGATCGCCCGCGTCACTGCGGTCCTGCGGCGCACCCAGGCGCTGCCGCCTCGCCAGAAACCGCCCGGCGCCGAGCGCATCCGCTTCGGCGAATGGACCCTGGACACCGGCCAGCGCGAGCTGATCAGTCCAGATGGGATGGCATTGCCCTTATCTTCCGGGGAGTTCCGCCTGCTGACGGCGCTTCTGGAACGCCCCAAGATCGCCCTCACCCGCAATCAGTTGCTCGACCTGACCAAAGGCCGGGACGCCGACCTGTTCGACCGTTCGATCGATAACCATGTCAGCCGGCTGCGCAAGAAAATCGAGCCCGATCCCAAAAATCCGCGCTATATTAAAACGGTATGGGGAGGCGGTTACATTTTCGCGATGGAGCCGGAAGCGGCGTGAACGCAAAGATGAAAATCTGGCCGCGCACCTTGGCGGTGCAAATGATCGCGGTGACAGCCGCCGCCGTGGTCATTTCCAACTTCGCCGTCGCTTGGTGGTTCGAGCAGGGCAATGAACGGCAGAAAGAAACCGCGCTCAACGAACGCGTGCTCGACCGCGCCGCCGCCGTCGCCGCCACCTTGATTGCCATTCCGCCCGGCGCCCGCGGTGCGGTGATGCGCTCGATGAATTCGCCGCGCCTATGGCAGTTTACCGACTTACGCCCTGGCGACGAAATAACCCGGCCCATGAGCGAGGAAGGTGCGCGCCTCGCCCAAAGGCTCTCCGCGTCCTTACCAGCCCAGGCGCGCGTTGGACGCGCGACCGTTCTGGTTCGCGAGCCGTTGAACGATATCCCGCCTTATCTGCTGCCTGCCCATAGCAACGAAAACAATGACGCGATGCGGCTCGTTATTCCGCTCGACGCCAAAAATTCGATTTCGATGGTGTTCCTGCGCTCCAAGCCTACTTGGCCGATCGAAATGATCGTCGCCGCCGCGGTCGCCACGCTTGTCACCTCCGCCGGCGCAGCCCTGGTGGCCCGGCGCGTCGTGCGTCCGCTTTCCGAACTCACGGCAGCCGCCTCGGTCGTAGCGCGGGGCGGAACAGCCCCGCATGTCGATGAAAAAGGGCCAGACGATGTGCGGAACGCAGCGGCGGCCTTCAACAAGATGACCGAAAAAGTCACCCGTACACTGGAGAGCCAGCGCCACCTGCTCTCCGCGGTGGGGCACGATCTGCGCACGCCCATCACCGCCATGCGCATCAACCTGGAATTCGTCGAAGACGAAGAACTGCGCGAGGGCCTGCAGCGAAATCTGGACGAACTGCAGGATCTCACCGAACAGGTTCTGGCGGCGGCACGCGGTGCCGGCGCCGAAGGCAAACGCAGTGTCGATCTTTCGGCCCTGGTCGAAAGCATCTGCGCCGATCTCGACGATCTAGGTGAGCCGGTGACCTGGCAGAATCACGACCCCGCCCCCGTCAGTTGCCGTCCCAATGAGATTCGGCGTGCCGTGCGCAATCTGGTGGAAAACGCGGTGGCGTATGGCAGCAAGGCCGATGTCCAGATCGCCAACAATAGCGACGGATACGACATCGTGGTCGAGGACGAAGGCCCTGGTATCCCCGAAGACGAGCACATCCGGGTGTTCGAGCCGTTCGTCCGGTTGGAAAGTTCGCGCAATGCGGCCACAGGCGGCACCGGCCTGGGCCTGACCCTGGCAAAGGCCATCGCCGAAGGCCATGGCGGCGCCATCGTACTGGAAAACCGCCGCCAAGGCGGCCTCAGGGCTCGCATGCATCTGCCGCGCATAGCGGTGAAGGCCTAGACCCCTTAGATTATCCCCATGCAGTTCGGACGCTTTCCTGTCGCCGGCACCGCCGGTGCGATTCTTGCCCATGGCGTGCGCCGGGAGACCCTGTCCTTCCGCAAGGGGCGCGTCTTGTCGGCGGATGACGTCAAAGCCCTGCAGGACGCCGGCATTTCGGACATCACCATCGCCTGGGCCGAACCTGGCGACGTGCCCGAGGACGAGGCGGCGGCCCGCATCGCACGCGTGGCGGCAGCCAGCGATGGCTCGGTGCGCGTGGGCGCCGCCTTTACCGGACGCGCCAATCTTTACGCGCAAGCAGCCGGACTGGTTTTGATCGATCCTTCCGCCATAAATGCCGCAAACACACAGGACGAAGCGATCACCCTCGCCACATTGCAGCCTTTTGCCAAAGTGGCGGCGGGACAGATGCTGGCCACCATCAAGATCATTCCCTTCGCGACGCGTGAAACCAGCGTCGCATCCGTCGAAACGCTTCTGGCGGCATCGCCTGCTATTCGCGTGGCGCCTTTCATGCCGCGTGCGGTGGCCCTGATCTCCACCCGCCTGCCCGGCATGAAACCGGTTCTTCTGGACAAAAATCGCGAAGCGCTGGAGGCCCGGCTGAAGCCTCTGGGTTCGGCCATCGCATTCGAGCGCCGGGTACCGCATGACATCGGTGCGGTCGCGGACGCGATCACCGCGGCAGCCGAGTCCGGCGCCGATCCCATTCTGTTGTTCGGGGCCAGCGCCATCGCCGACCGGCGGGATGTGCTGCCCGCCGCGCTGGAGCGTGCCGGTGGCCATGTCGCCGCCCTGGGCATGCCAGTCGATCCCGGCAATCTTCTGATGAGCGGAACGCTGAACGGGCGCGTGGTGATCGGCTTGCCGGGTTGCGCACGCTCCCCCCGGCTCAATGGTTTTGATTTTGTGTTGTGGCGGGTCTTGGCAGGCCTACCGGTGGGCCGTTCCGAGATCGCGGCGCTGGGCGTCGGGGGGCTGCTGGCCGACAGTCCCGTGCGTCCCCATCCGCGCGAGGCGATTCAAGTGATGGCGCCAAGGCTGCCGCGCATCGGCGCCATCGTGCTGGCGGCTGGCCACTCTTCCCGCATGCGGGCCGCCGGCGAGAACATCAACAAGCTGGTCCAGCCTTTGGCAGGCCAACCCATGGTCCGGTACGCCGTAGAGGCAGCCCTGAAAAGCGCCGCGTCCGATGTAGTTGTTGTCACTGGCAACGAAAATCAGCGCATCAAGTCCGTACTCGAAGACTTGCCGGTCATTTTTTCGGATAATTCAGATTATTCAAAAGGTTTGAGTACATCGCTCATCTCAGGTCTGAACGCGCTTCCGGCCGATTGCGATGGGACTCTGGTCCTTTTGGGGGACATGCCGGCCGTGGATGCCGATCTGCTAGACCGGCTGATCGCGGCCTTCGATCCCGACGAGGATCGGGCCATTATCGTCCCTGTCCATGGTGGCAAGCGCGGCAACCCGGTCCTATGGGGCAAGCGCTTCTTCACCGAGATGCGGGAACTTTCGGGTGACGCCGGGGCCCGCGCCCTGTTCGCCCCTTATGCGGGACTGATCTGCGAAGTCGAGGCGGGCTCCGACGCCCCCCTCACCGACATCGATACGCCGGAAGCCCTGTCCGCCTTCCAGGCTCGCAGCAGCTCGTGAGCGATCCTCTTTACCGCAAAGAGTTGCTGCGATTGGCTGCCGATGCGGCGGGGGCTGGCCGCCTGACGCATCCGGACGCGACCGCCACCGCACACAATCCCGCCTGCGGCGACCGGGTCACGGTGGATCTCCAGCTCGTAGACGGCCGCATAACCGCGCTGGCGCATGACACCCAGGCTTGCGTGCTGGCCCAGGCATCGGCCGCGATTCTGGGTGCGCAGGCCACCGGGCTCGACCACGCAGGCCTTCAGGCGCTGGCCGACAAGGTCACCGCGATGCTGCAGGGCGGTGAAGCCCCGTCGCAGCCGTTTCAATCCTTTGGCGTTTTCGACGGGGTTGCCGGACACAAGGGGCGGCATGTCTGTGTGATGCTGCCGCTGAAGGCGGCGCTGGAAGCGATCGAGAATTCAGATCCGGCCGAACCAGGCGCTTAACGGCCCGAGCACAAGATTGCCCTTCAGCCGCTGCACATCGCCCGTGCCGAAATCCAATGCCGTCACCTGTTCCGGCACCGCCCAATCCATCGCCGACCGGCCCAGATTGAAGAGGCAGAGAATTTCACCGCGCCGAAACGCGAGCATCGGCAACGGCGCATCCAGCAACACCAGATCCGCATCGCGCAAACTGGCATACAGGTTTCTGGCCTTCAGCATAGCGCGGGTGAATGCGAGCACGGATTCAGGATCGTGTTCCTGCGCGGCAACCGCCAGCGCGGTATGCGCCGGTCCCAAGGGCAGCCAGGGCTTGCCGGAGGTGAACCCGAGATTGGGCACGCTCGCATCCCACGGCATGGGCGTGCGGCAACCATCGCGCCCCTTGAACAACGGATAATAAAGATCGCCCACCGGGTCGCGCAATTGATCGCGCGCAAGATCGACCTCCGGCAGACCCAACTCCTCCCCTTGATACAGCAGAACCGTTCCGCGCAGAGCAAACAGCAGTGCCAGCATCACCTTTTCGGAACCCGCGCCGAAGCGCGTGGCCGTGCGGGTTACGTCATGGTTAGAGAAAGCAATCGCCGGCCAATGATCCGGATGCTTCGCCAGAGTTTCCAGATGCGCCCGGATCGCTGCTGCATCGTGAGCCAGCAGCAGCGCAAAATCATAGCCGGCATGCAGTCCCTTATCGGGTGGCAGATAACAGCCGGAACGCTCGAACTCCTCTGAAAATTCCCCGAACACGAAACGATCATCGAATGCTTCAACACGACGGCGGATCACATTCAGCACCGCCTTATTCTCTGCCAGATTGGAATCGTTCAGATGGCGCTGCATGTTCGCGGCGGCGACCCATTCGGCAGGTCCCCGCGTTGCCGGGGGAATGGACGGATTGTCCTTCAGCCCGGCATCATGCAGAAACGCGTTGGCGACATCCAGGCGAAAGCCATCGACGCCCCGCGTCAGCCACAGTTCCAGCACGTCCAGCGCCGCTTCGCGCGCGCCCGTATTGAGCCAGTTCAATTTGGGCTGCTGGCGCAGGAATTTGTGGTGATAATATTGCCGCCGCGCCGGCTGATAGGCCCAGGCCGGGCCGCCGAAAACCGACAGCCAGTTGTTGGGCACGGTGCCGTCATCCTTCGGATCGGCCCAGACATACCAATCTCGCTTGCCAGCATCGCCGTCGCGACTGGCCGCGAACCAGGGATGTTCGTCGGAGGTATGCGCCAGCACCTCGTCGAGGACGATTTTCAGACCTCGTGCATGCGCAGCTTCGATCAGGTTCCGGAAATCGTTCAGCGTGCCGTAATCTGGATGCACGCCGTCATAGCCGGAAACGTCATAACCCCAGTCGCGATCAGGCGAGGGATGGATCGGCGAAAGCCAGATCGCATCGACGCCCAACGCCGCGATATAGTCGAGTTTGGAAAGCAGCCCGGCGAAGTCGCCCTGCCCGTCGCCATTGCCGTCCCGAAAGCTGCGGACATAGACCTGATAAACGACCGCGCCACGCCACCATGGCGAAGCGACCGGCATCACGCCGGCAAAACCGTCCAGCGGACGGTTTTGAGCGAGCCATGCTGCGAGCGCAAGCGAGCAGCTGCGGGCCATCCGTCCGCTTCCGGTAAATTCTTGAGCGAGCGATGCCGCAAGCCGTCCGCAGCGACAGCATACGGACGAGCCGCAGGCACACGCTCCAAATCAGACCTCGCTGGCGCTGGAGATGACCTTGTTCACCAGGCCATATTTCTGGGCCTCTTCCGCGCCCATCCAGAAGTTGCGTTCGGTATCGGCAACGACCTTTTCGTAAGGCTGCCCGGTCTCGACCGCGATCTCCTTGATCAGGCGGGCGCGCATCTTGAGGATTTCTTCGGCCTCGATGGTGATGTCGGACGCCTGGCCCCGCACGCCGCCCAAAGGCTGGTGCAGCAGAAAGCGGGTGAATGGCAGGCAGTAGCGGTTCTCGCGCTTGGCGCCCAGATAGATATGCGCGCCCGCGCTGGCGACCCAGCCGGTGCCGATCACCTTCACCCGGTTACCGACAAAGCGGATCATGTCATGGACGGTGTCACCCGACTCGACATGGCCGCCAGGCGAATTGACGATGACGCGGATGTCGCCTTCGCTTTCGGCATAGGCCAGCAGCTGGGCGGTGACCCGCTCGGCCATCTTCATGTCCACTTCACCGAAGATCAGCACGGTGCGGGATTTGTAGAGCGCCTTGGCGATTTCGGAGGATTGCGGCTCCGGCGTCTTGGCCTTCTCGTCGTCTTTTTCTTCTGTTTCTTCGTCGGCGCGGCGCAAGGTCAACTCCGGGTACGAGGGATCGGCTCAGTCTAGCGATGACAGGAGATATAGGAAGGCACAACCCGCTTATAAAGCCTGAATGGCCTCGGTCAAAGTTGGCCCGATTTCCCGGTGCAAAACCAAGTCCGCATAGGGGTCTTGCTCGGTTTCGTCCCGGTTGAGGATGACGAATCTGGCTCCTGCCCGCTTGGCGACCAGCGGGAAAGCCGCGGCCGGATAGACCACCAGCGAGGAACCCGCCACCAGGAACAGATCAGCGGCAAGGCTGGCGTCCTGTGCCCGCGCCATCTCGGCTTCCGGCATGGCCTGGCCGAAGGAGATGGTGGCGGTCTTGATGATGCCGCCGCAGAGCCGGCAATCTGGCGCCTCGCCATGGCGATCGAAATGCGTGCGGATATCGTCGATTTCCACCCGCGTGCCGCAGGTGAGGCATTTGGCGTAGCGGGTGTTGCCATGCAGTTCGATCACCCGGCTTTCGGGCACACCCGCCGCTTGGTGCAGATTATCGATATTCTGGGTGATGACAGCCGCGACGATGCCACGGCGCACCAGTTCGGCCACCGCGAGATGACCCGCATTGGGCTTTACCGCATTCCAGGTTTCTTCCATCTCGAAGCGGCGCTCCCAGGAAACCCGCCGCGCTGCAGGATCGGCGAGATAGTCCTGAAATTGCACCGGCATCATCTTGGTCCAGATGCCGCCGGGTGAACGAAAATCCGGAATACCCGACTCCGTCGAGATTCCGGCGCCGGTAAAAACCACCGCGCGGCGCGCATCCCTGAGCAAGTCGGCAAGATCAGCGATGTCGGAATCCACGCGCACATCAATCCTTGGGCAGGCGTTCTATTTTTTAGCCGGCACGAAAGGTTTCACCGCGCCGCAATCCGCCTTGACCCAATCACCCTTGAAGGTCGAGGTCGTCTCCATGGCATTGTCGTGAATGACACCTTTGAAGCCATAGGAGCCGGTATAATGTTCCGCGCCGCTGTAGGAAATCTGCATGCGGCCAGTGCCTTTCATCTCGCCGTTGCAGACCGTCTCCGCCGACATGGAGTTCGCGGTCTGGCTGGTGAGATGACTGGTGCATCCCATATCGTTCTTGCTGACCGGCGGCAGCTTGTCGGAATCCACTTCCGCCTGCGTCATGCAGATCTGCGAAGCGAAAGATCGGGCCGACGGCATCTTCACGCCCATCTCCTTCATCTTCGCGAGCGCTTCGGGGGGAAGCTGGACATTCGGCATGCCGCCGATACTGGTCGTAATATTCCACAAGCCGGCCTTGCCATGGGCCGCCAGCGCCGCGCCAGGCGCCAACATCAACGCCGCGACCGACAACCCGATCAACAAATTTCCCTTGGTCATGCGAACCCCCATCGAATAGCGATGGAAATCTGGCACGCTGGCCAGGACTTGGAAAGCTGGAATTGGCCGCGAGCTTTTACGCTTTCGCGCGCGCGACACCCTCAAGGATCATTTGGCGCGCTTCGGCGGCATCGCCCCAGCGCAAGATCTTGACCCATTTGCCGGGCTCCAGATCTTTGTAATGCGCGAAGAAATGTTCGATCTGGCTGATCGTGATATCCGGCAGGTCCTTATAGTTGGCGATGCCGTCGAAACGCTGGCTGATATGCTGGGACGGTACTGCCACGATCTTTTCGTCCTTGCCGGCATTGTCTTCCATCAGCAGGACGCCGACCGGACGCACACTGATCACTGCGCCGGGAGCAATGGCACGGGTATTGGCGATGAGAACATCGACGGGATCGCCATCGCCCGACAGGGTGTGCGGGATGAATCCGTAATTCCCGGGATAGCGCATCGCCGTATACAAGAAACGGTCCACCACCAGGGTGCCCGAGTCCTTGTCGAGTTCGTATTTGATCGGCTCGCCGCCCACCGGGACTTCGACGATGACATTGACGTCATCTGGGACGTTGCGGCCGATGGCGATTTTGTCGATACGCATGACCTTGGGATTCCCGCGAAAAGATGCCCTCCTAGGGGCCTGCTCTCCGGTGCCGCCAGTAGGCAAATTGACACGGCAGCCATGCTGTCCGGTGCTGGCAATCCCCTGCCCCGACCGCTAGATTTGACGGAACTGATAAAAACTCAAGGGGAACCGCCGATGCGCCGCCTTTTAAGCACGTTGACCAGCCTGTCATTCCTGCTGACCCCGACACTTAGCATTGCCCAGCCGGCAGCCAATTCCCCATCGGGCAATTCTCAAGTCTCGGAATTCAACGGCGCGAAAGTCGCCCCCAAGGCTCCGCCGCCGATCGAAGCCGAACATGGCATGGCGGTGAGTTCCCAGCGCGATGCTTCCAAAGCCGGCGCAGACATCCTGGCGGCGGGTGGCAACGCTATCGATGCGGCGGTTGCGATCGGTTACGCGCTTGCTGTGACCCATCCCTGCTGCGGCAATATCGGTGGCGGCGGCTTTGCCACCATCCATCTCGCCAACGGCAAGGACACATTCATCAACTTCCGTGAAAAGGCGCCCGCGGCTGCGTCTGCCAACATGTATCTCGACGCCAAGGGCGACGTGATCCCCGGTCTGTCACTGCGCGGCTACAAAGCCGTCGGCGTGCCCGGCAGCGTGATGGGCTTCCAAAAGATGCTGGATGAGTACGGCACCATGAAGCGCGAGCAAGTCATGACCGCCGCCATCAAGCTGGCCGATCAGGGTTACGTGCTGCAAGAAGGCGATGTGCGCACCTACGGCTTCGCGACGGAAGCCTTTGCCAAGGAACCCAATGTCGCGGCGGTCTTCCTCAACAATGGCCAGCCCTGGAAAGTGGGCGAGACCTTGATGCAGAAGAATCTTGCGGCGACCCTGAAGCAGGTTTCCGCGCAAGGCCCCGACGTCTTCTACAAGGGCGACATCGCGCAGCGCGTGGTCGATGCCTCCAAGGCCAATGGCGGTCTTCTGACCATGCAGGATTTCGCGGACTATACCGTCACCGAAAGCGCGCCGCTTTATTGCAACTATCGCGGCTATCGCATCATCTCCTCGCCGCCGCCTTCGTCCGGTGGCGCCTCGATGTGCGAGATCTTCAACATTCTTTCCGGCTATCCGATGGACAAGATGCCGGTGCATTCCGCCAAGAGCGTTCATCTGATGGTGGAAGCGATGCGGCATGCTTATGTCGATCGCAATTTCTCGCTGGGCGATCCCGCCTTCGTAAAGAACCCGCTGGACAAGATCATGTCGGCCAAGCACGCCGCCGACATCCGGGCCCATATCGACCCGATCAAGGCAACGCCCTCGTCCGACGTGAAGATCGGTGTGGTGCCGCATGAAAGCGACCAGACCACCCATTATTCGGTGGTGGACAAGGCAGGCAATGCCGTCTCAGTCACCTACACGATCAATGGCGGTTTCGGCTCGCAAGTGATCGCGGGTAATACCGGTTTCTTCCTGAACAACGAGATGGACGACTTCACCTCGAAAGTGGGCTCGCCCAATCTGTTCGGCCTGGTGCAGGGCGAGAACAACTCCATCCAGCCCGGCAAGCGTCCGCTCAGCTCCATGAGCCCCACCATCATCACCAAGAATGGCAAGATCTTCATGGTGACGGGCAGCCCGGGCGGCTCGCGCATCATCACCATCACATTGGAATCGATCCTCAACGTGATCGATCACAAGATGGACGTGCAGTCGGCCGTCAATTATCCGCGCATCCATCATCAGTGGATGCCGGACACGGTCTATATCGAGGACGGCGCTATCACGCCCGAAGTCCGCAAGGAACTTGAAGCCAACGGCTATAAATTCACTGAAAACCGTTCCTGGGGTTCGGACGAAGCCATCATCATCGGCGCCAAGAAGGGCAAGCGCGTGCTCTATGGTGCCAATGACGGGCGGGCCATAGCGGGCGCGGCGATCGGCAATTAAGCAGCGTCCTTCATGAAATACAAAGGCGGCGCGGCTTTGCGGTTGCGCCGCCCACTTTCATTCAAATGAGCCGGGCGCTAAGTTTAAATCCGCCGGTCGGACAACAAATGAGATATCCAAGGGGAAATTCCATGCGTCGATTTCTGAGTGTGCTGGTCAGCACATCATTCCTGCTCACACCCACACTCAGCATGGCCGACAATGCGGGTATCGCGCCGCCATCCGTCTCACCGGCGCCCATCGAAGCCGAACACGGGATGGTGGTCAGTTCGCAACATTATGCGTCGCAGGTTGGCGCTGACGTCCTGAAGGCAGGCGGCAATGCGGTCGATGCGGCAGTGGCGGTCGGCTACGCGCTGGCGGTGACACATCCCTGCTGCGGCAATATCGGCGGCGGCGGTTTCGCCACCATCCATCTGGCCAACGGCAAGGACACTTTCATCGATTTCCGCGAGAAGGCGCCGGCCGCTGCGAGTGAGAACATGTATCTCGACGCCAAGGGCAATGTGATCCCCAATCTCAGCCTGTTCGGCTTCAAGGCCGTGGGCGTACCCGGCAGCGTGTTGGGCTTCCAGAAGATGCTGGACAAATACGGCACCATGAAGCGCGAACAGTTGATGGCGCCCGCCATCAAGCTGGCGGAGAATGGTTTCGTGCTGAAGCAAGGCGATGTCGATCTGCTGCACTGGGGCACGGAATATTTCCAGAAGCAGCCCAATGTCGCCGCGATCTTCCTCAACAAGGGCAAGCCCTTCAATGTGGGCGAGACCTTGATGCAGAAGCAGCTGGCCACAACTTTGCGCCAGATTTCGGCAAAGGGCCCGGACGTCTTCTACAAGGGTGACATCACCCAGCGCGTGGTTGCCGCCAGTAAGGCCAATGGCGGTCTTCTGACCGTGAAGGATTTTGCGGATTACACGGTCGCGGAGACCAAGCCCATCACCTGTTCGTATCGCGGCTATCAGATCATCTCCTCGCCCCCGCCTTCGTCCGGCGGCACCATCGTGTGCGAAATCATGAACATCCTGTCCGCCTATCCGATGGACAAGATGGAGCCCCATTCGGCCAAAAGCGTGCATCTGATGGTGGAAGCCATGCGCCGCGCCTATGTCGACCGCAATTTCTCGTTGGGCGATCCGGCCTTTGTGAAAAACCCCATCGACAAGCTGTTGTCCGCCAAGCATGCCGCCGGCATTCGCGCCAAGATCGATCCGGTCAAGGCGACGCCGTCCGCGGAAATCCGTACCGGCGAAGTCATGCATGAGAACAACGAGACCACGCACTATTCCGTGGTCGACAAGGACGGCAACGCGGTCTCGGTCACTTACACGATCAACAACAATTTCGGCGCCAATGTGATTGCGGGTGATACCGGCTTCTTCCTCAACGACCAGATGGACGACTTCACGTCGAAAGTGGGCGCCCCCAACCTGTTCGGCCTGATCCAAGGCAAGAACAACGCCATCGCACCGGGCAAACGGCCGCTCTCGTCCATGAGCCCGTCCATCGTCACCAAGGACGGCAAAATCTTCATGGTGATCGGCAGCCCCGACGGCTCTCGCATCATCACCATCACCCTGGAAGCGATGCTCAATGTCATCGACCACAAGATGAACATCCAGCAGGCCATCAACTATCCTCGCATCCATCACCAATGGATGCCGGACGTGGTCTATATCGAAAAGGGCGCGTTGACACCGGAGGTGCAGAAGCAGCTTACCGCTCAGGGCCACAAATTCCAGGATGACGTTCCCTGGGGCGAGGCGGAAGGCATCGTCATCGGCACCAAGAACGGCAAACGCATGCTCTATGGCGCCAATGACGGCCGCGTCGAAGCCGGCGCCGCGATCGGGCATTGACGATGATGCGCGCGCCGCTGATCGCGATGCTGGCATCCCTGGTGCCCGCACTCGCCGCGGCGGCGCCGTTCCCGACACCGGACTCCATATTGGCGGGTGCGCCCGCCAGTGACTGGCAGGCGCTGGATCCCGCCGACACGCTGTACATGGACCTGCCGGCGGGGCGGGTTGTCATCCTGCTGGCGCCAGGTTTCGCACCCAAGACCATCGCCAACATCAAGACGCTGACCCGCGAGAAGTATTTCGACGATGCCGCGCTGCTGCGCTCGCAAGACAATTACGTCGTGCAATGGTCGCAGGAAAACAAGGAACGTAAGGCGGCCAAAGCTTCACTTAAAGGCTTTGTCGAATTCGATCGCCCAGCATCATCTTCGCTAGCGCGCCTGCCCGATCACGACACCTATGCAGCCCAAGCGGGTTTCGACGGTGACTTTCCCGCCGGCGGCGACGGCAAGCGCGAGTGGCTGCTGCATTGCTATGGCATGGTCGGCGCGGGCCGCGACAATGCCGCGGATTCCGGCAGTGGTGTCGAACTCTATGCCGTAACGGGGCAATCGCCGCGCCAGCTCGACCGCAACATCACCCTGGTGGGACGGGTTGTGCAAGGTATGGATTTTCTGTCCGCTCTGCCGCGCGGCCCCGCGCCGATGGGTTTCTATGCCAAACCGGATCAATACACCCCGATACGTTCCATCCGGCTGGCGTCTGAGATTCCCGTGCAGGACCGGCTGGCACTCCAGTTCCTGAAAACCGACACCAAATCCTTCACCGCCTATGTCGAGGCCCGGCGCAACCGGCACAATGACTGGTTCGTACGCCCGGCTGGTGCAATCGATGCCTGCAACATTCCGCTGCCGGTCCGCAAAGCACCCTGACCGGGTTTGTTATTTCGACGATTTGAGCTGGCATTCCAGATAGGCCGTGGTGCCAGGAATTGCACCGCTATCGATGCAATGTTCGCGGGCGTCCCGCGCACGCTGTTGCTCGCCATAGATTGCCGCATCCGTCCGGGCCTTCTGGATCTGATGCGGCGACACGCATCCGCAGAGCAGAAGAACAACGCTCAGGATGGGCCATTGTATTCGCAAGTTCCGGTCTCCCTCAGGCCTTGTCTGCAAGGACTGTCGATTTGCGTTTTAGAACCTGGGGACGCCTTCCGTTTCCTCGCCAGATCCCTATGTCTGTTCGCAAGCCGCGCGGATAGAGTCGAAAAATCCGGCCGCGCCCTTGAGTCTCATCTGATCGTCAGCGGAGCAGACCATGTCCCAGATCATCTCCAAGTCCAACTGCAAACGCCAGAAGGCGTATGTCTACAAGATCATGAAATCGCCGGTCGGCGAACTCAAACTGGTCGCCAGCGACCAGGGGCTGGCAGCCATTCTCTGGGAAAACGACAACCCCAAGCGGGTGCGTTTAAACATTGCGGGCGAAGATCGCAGCCATCCCATCCTGCTGGAAACCGAACGCCAGTTGGCCGAATATTTCGCGGGCAGCCGCAAGACCTTCACCGTGGCGCTGGATTTCACCGGCACCGACTTCCAGAAAAAAGTATGGCAGGCCCTGCTCGCCATTCCGTTCGGCCAGACTCGCAGTTATGGCGAAATCGCCAAGGCGCTGGGCAATGCGAAAGCGATGCGCGCGGTCGGGGCGGCGAATGGGAAAAACCCCATCTCGATCATCGCACCGTGCCACAGGGTCATCGGGTCGACCGGGCGACTGACAGGCTTCGCGGGTGGCTTGGATGTGAAGGCCAGGCTTTTGGAACTGGAGTGCGGCGGCCCGGCATTTTCCGCTTCCGCCCCCGGAACGTTGTTTCATGCCGCGGCCAGATGATCTGTCCGTGGTCGGTAGACTGAATCCAAGGTTCAACGCACACTGGATTTTCTGACGCCGCGCGGGAGATCGGGTGATGGCATGGAACAGACTGATCATTGTATTGGCTTTGGTCGGCTTGGCAGCCTGCTCGCCGGAACCGCACAGCCACGCCACCAATTCCAAGACGTCGGGCCAGACGCAGCCCTCTCAAACCCGTGACGCCAAGGTGCCGGTTGAGTCAGTCGGGCTGTCGAGCACCTTCACCTTCCATGGTTATACATG
>JBEPVO010000052.1:0-17721 GCA_041690975.1 Alphaproteobacteria bacterium | reverse complement strand
CGACAATTTGAGAGATGATGACGGTGGTTACGCATCCTCAAATCGGTATAGGCTTCAACAAAATAACAGAAGCTCCAGGGGATAGACGATGACCGACACCAAAACCGGCTCCTTGAGCCGGCGCTCTCTGCTTCACATGATCGGCACCGTGGCGGGATCGACCGCCATGTACAACGCCATGACCGAAATGGGTTATGCGCAGGAAAGCGGCTATGCCGGGCCGCCAAAATTGGGCGCGGTGAAGCCGGGCGCGTCGGTCCTGATCTTGGGCGCGGGCATCGCGGGCATGGTGGCGGCGATGGAGATGCGCGACGCCGGTTATAAAGTGACGGTGCTGGAATATAACGGCCGCGCCGGTGGGCGGAACTGGTCGCTGTATGGCGGCGACACCTACACCGAGCTGGGCGGCTTTACGCAGCATGTTCAGTTCGATCCGGGCCAGTACATCAATCCGGGCCCGTGGCGCTTGCCGCATCATCATTACGGCATCCTGCATTACGCCAGCAAACTGGGCGTGACGTTGGAGCCGTTCCAGCAGGTCAACTACAACGCCTATGTCCACAACACCAATGCCAATGGCGGCAAGCCCAAGCGCTACCGTGAAGTGCAAGCGGATTTCCACGGCCATGTCGCCGAGCTGCTGGCGAAATCGACCAAGCAGAGCGCGCTCGATCAAGACGTGACCAAGGAAGACCAGGCGATCCTGCTGGAAGCGCTGCGCGGCTGGGGCGCGCTGGACAAGGACATGAAATACGCGAAGGGGCGCGCCAGTTCCAATCGGCGCGGGCCGGAGATCGATGACGGCGGCGGGCTGAATTCCTTGCCGACCTATTCCGAGCCGGATTCGATGCACACGGTGCTGAACTCGTATATGTGGCGCGCCATCGGCTGGGGCCATGATTACGAATACCAGACCTCGATCTTCCAGCCCAAGGGCGGCATGGGCTCCATCGGCAAGGCCTTCGGCATCGAGCTGGGCAATCTGATCCAGTACAACGCCAAAGTCATCGACATCCATCAGGACGATAAGGGCGTCACCGCCACCTATATCGACAGCCGCACGGGCGGCGAACCGCGCAAGGCGAGCGCGGACTGGTGCATCTGCACCATCCCTGCCTCGATCCTGTCGCAGATCCCGATGAATGTGTCGGGCAAGATGAAGGCGGCGATCAACCAGATCCCGTATGGCGCGGGGCTCAAGATCGGCCTGCAGATGAAGCGCCGTTTCTGGGAACAGGATGACCGCATCTATGGTGGCCTGTCCTACACCAACCAGCCCAATGCCATGATCGGCTATCCGATGTGGGATTATTTCTCCAAGGGCAAGGGCGTGCTGCTGGGCACGTATCTGATGGGCGCGGGCGCCTTCGTCGCCGCCGCCAAGCCGCCGGAGCAGCGCATCGCCGATGCGCTGGAATATGGCGAGAAGGTCCATCCGGGTCAGTACAAAGCCAATTACGAATGCGGCGTGGCGGTGGCCTGGCATCGCGTGCCCTGGACCTTGGGCTGTTCGGGCCAATGGACCGAAGAAGGCCGCGCGGCGCATTACAATGATGCCTGTGCGCTGGATGGGCGCATCGTGCTGGCGGGTGAACATATCTCGCGGCTGCCGGCGTGGCAGGAAGGTGCGGTCACATCCGCGACCGACGCCATGACACGTCTGCATCAACGCGTGATGAGCGCTTAAGGATGGGCGCTTGTCTTTTGCGTCCTGGGTTCGTCGGACGTGCTCACGTGCTAGTCGCACGCTCCGCGAGATCCTCCTGCCCAGGTCACAAAATCCAGCGCGCTCATTTGAGCAAGCAAAAAAGTAAGGGGAATTCGAAATGAGATTTTATGTGGCCGCGATGGTGGCTGTTGTTGGTCTGGGTCTTTCGTCTGCGGCAATTGCCGACGGCGCGCAGGACATGGGCGCGGGCGCGATGAATCGCGGCGGGCCCTATGACTTCAAGGGCGGGCAGGCGATTTTCACCAATGTCTGCCAGGGCTGTCATATGCCCGATGCCAAGGGCGCGGTGGGCGCGGGCATGTATCCGGCGCTGGTCAAGAACGACAAGTTGGAGACGGCGGGTTATCCCGTGTCGATTGTCACCCATGGGCAAAAAGCGATGCCGCAATTCGGCAGCCTGCTGAACGACCAGCAGATCGCCGATGTGGTCAACTACATCCGCACCAATTTCGGAAACAAGTATAAAGACAAGGTGAAGCCGGAAGACGTGAAGGCGCAAAGGTAAAACGGACCGCTTCCATTTGCGTCTGGGCATCGGTATCCTGGCCACAATCCTGTTTGCAAATGTCGCGCTCGCTAATCCTGAGTGTGAAGTACACGACAAATCGTTCAAATCTTTTTTGTCACGTTTCACCGAGGACCAGGTATTCCAAGAGACTCGGTTGGTTCTCCCTTTGGTTTGGCGAGCCGGAGATTACTTAACAGTCGATGCGTCGGTTGAACTTTGGACTTTGGATAAGATCAAGAAACTAGATTATCCGCTTATTTATTCTAGCAAGCAGCTCAAGGAAGAGCGTCTCGTTCAATCCTTCCCGATCATGCAACCAGGCCGGTATGCCGAAGTATATCAGGAAAATGCAGGTGAGGCGGATAGCGTTCGCGTGTTGGCTCATTTTCGCAATATCGAAGGTTGCTGGTTTCTTGAAGAGGTCGATGACCGGGGCCTTTGAATGCGTGGTGATGGCCCAATTTGTCATCCCCGGCGAACGGCGCATCGAAGATGCGACGTGAGGGCAGGGGATCCAGGTGGTCACACAAGCGCGGGTTGGGAGACCTGGATTCCCTTCCCCTCGCTTCGCTCGGCCGGGAATGACAGGTTTGGTTTTGGGGGACTGACATGGCCGATCCCAGTAACACGCCGATGAACCGCCGCTCTCTCCTCAGCATGATCGGTACGGTGGCGGGTGCTACCGCCATGTACAATGCGATGACCGAAATGGGTTTCGCGCAGGAGTCCGGCTATTCCGGGCCGCCCAAGCTGGGTCAGGCCAAGCCGGGCGCATCGGTGCTGGTGCTGGGCGCGGGTCTGGCGGGCATGGTGGCGGCGATCGAACTGCGCGATGCCGGTTATAAAGTTCAGGTGCTGGAATATCAGAATCGCGCGGGCGGGCGGAACTGGTCGCTGCATGGCGGCGACACCTATACCGAGCTTGGCGGCGCCACGCAGCATTGCCAGTTCGAGCCCGGCCATTACCTCAATCCCGGGCCGTGGCGGATTCCGTATCACCATTACGGCATCCTGCATTATGTCGACCGGCTGAAAGTGCCGCTCGAACCCTTCATCCAGGTCAATTACAACGCCTATGTCCATTCGACGATGGCGTATGGCGGCAAGCCCAAGCGCTATCGCGAAGTGCAGGCGGATTTCCACGGCCATGTCGCCGAGCTGCTGGCCAAGACGACCAAGCAAAGCCTGCTCGACCAGGATGTGACCAAGGAAGACCAGGAAATCCTGCTGCAGGCGCTGCGCTCCTGGGGCGCGCTGGATGCGAACTATAAATATGTGAAAGGCCGCACCAGCTCGAACCGGCGCGGGCCCCTGGTGGATGACGGCGGCGGGTTGAATTCGCTGCCGACCTATTCCGAACCGGGCGCGATGAGCGAGTTGCTCAATTCCTATCTGTGGCGCACCATCGGCTGGGGCCATGATTTCGAATACCAGACGCCTCTGTTCCAACCGGTCGGCGGCATGGGTCAGATCGGCAAAGCGTTCGGCGCCGAGCTGGGCACTATCATCCAGTACAATGCCAAAGTGATCGACATCCATCAGGACGAACGCGGCGTCACCGCGACCTATGTCGATGCGGTGAAGGGTGGCGCGGCGCGTAAGGCCAGCGCCGATTGGTGCGTCTGCACCATCCCCGCTTCGATCCTGTCGCAGATTCCCATGAATGTGGGCGGGAAGATGAAAGCCGCCATCGACCAACTGCCTTATGGCGCCAGCGTCAAGACGGGCTTGCAGTTCAAGCGCCGCTTCTGGGAACAGGATGACGGCATTTATGGCGGCATTTCCTACACCAACCAGTCGAACGCGTTGATCGGCTATCCCAATTTCAATTTCTTCTCCAAGGGCAAGGGCGTGCTGCAAGGCTCGCAGGCCAGCGGGCCGGGCGGCATCCTGATTTCCGCCAAGTCGCCGGACGAGCGCATCCAGGACATGCTGGAATATGGCGAGAAGCTGCATCCGGGCAATTACAAGAGCAATTTCGAGAATGGCGTTTCGGTCGCCTGGCATCGCGTGCCTTGGACGTTGGGATGTTCGGGCGCCTGGACGGAAGATGGGCGCGACCGGCATTACGACAATCTCTGCGCACTGGACGGGCGCATCGTGCTGGCGGGCGAACATGCTTCGCGCCTGCCGACCTGGCAGGAAGGGTCCGTCGTCTCCGCGACTGACGCAATCGTGAGACTTCACGCCAAGGCGATGACGATATGAGAGCCACCACCGTTGCCGCGTTGCTGATTTTCTCCGCCGCGCCCGCATGGGCACAGGCGCGCGATCCTGGGGTCGGGGCGATGGGCCGGCCGGGCGACTATTCCTTCCAGGGCGGGGCCGCCGTCTACAGCCATGTCTGCCAGGCCTGTCACATGGCCGACGCCAAGGGGGCGGTGGGCGCCGGCGCTTATCCGGCGCTGGCCAACAATCCCAAGCTGGCGGAAGCGGGCTATCCGGTGTCGGTGATTCTGCACGGGCAAAAGGCGATGCTGCCGCTAGGCAATTTGCTGACCGACCAGCAGGTGGCCGATGTGGTCAACTACATCCGAACCGGCTTCGGCAACAAGTATAAGGGCACGGTAAGCGCGGCGGACGTGAAGGCGGCGCGGTGAATTTTTTTCAGGCAACGCCCTAACGACGTGAAGCTGCCGCAATGTGGGATCAGCATTCCACCATGGAAGAGAAAAGCCGTCTGCCCGCTGCCGCCGTCCTGGGTCTGCTGGTCGCCATCGGCCTTGCCGCCGCCGGCTATTTCATCAGCAACACGCTCTACAATGGCCGCCTCGCGTCCAACACCGTGACCGTGAAGGGTTTTGCCGAGCGCGACGTCAAAGCCGATCTGGCGCTGTGGCAGATCAGCTATTCGATGACCGGCGGCAATCTTGCCCAGCTTTATGCCCAGTCCAGTGCCAGCGAAAAGACCTTGGTGGATTTCCTGGTGCAGAAAGGTTTCCAGCGCACCGACATCAAGCCCGGCAATCTGGAGCTGGAAGACCTGCTGGCCAATCAATACCGCGCCAACGGCGTCACCGCCGACAAGCGCTATATCCTGAAGAACACCATTTCGGTGCGCTCCACCGATGTAACGCGGGTGGACAGCAGCACCCGCCAACTCAATGACTTGATCAGCCAGGGCATCGTGCTGACCGCCAACAGCGCCGACTTCCAGTTCACCAAGCTCAACGACATCAAGTCGGCGATGCTGCGCGACGCCACCAAGAATGCCCGCGATGCCGCCCAGCAATTCGCCAACGACGCCGACAGCACGGTGGGCTCAATCCAGTCGGCCAACCAGGGTTTCTTCTCGGTCGGCTCGCGCGACAGTGCCCCCTCGCAAGGCCAGGGCGGCGGCGAGGGCTATACGCCGCCGCAGCAAAGCACCATCGACAAGAAGGTGCGCGTGGTGGTGACGCTGACTTACTATCTCAATCGCTGAGCGCCATTCTTCGCTATGTCTGAATGAATATCACGCATGTGCGTAAAGCCTTTTGTTATTGGGCCTAACTGCACTGCGAAGCCTGCCGCATTGTTCAGGTGAAGACGGCGCGATCATCGTCTAAGCTTCCGCCGCGGAACGGCGCGCCTCACGACGCCGCGCGCAGGGAGTGACGTCATGACCAATGATGCGATCGGCGAGGCCGTGACCGAAGCCGAGGCCGAACGGGCGCCGGATTGTGACTGCAAGAACGGCATGTTCCCGGCAGGCAAGCTCGGCACCTCCAGCCGCCGGGCTTTTCTGCGGGGGGGCGGATTGATGACGGCCGCCGCCGCCATCGTGCCGGTGACAGCATTTGCCGCCGACGAAAGCGAGGCACCCTGGAGCGTGCCGGGCCGCATGGCCAAAAGCGATTACGGCGCGCGCGCACCTTTTGAGAAAGTCATGCGGCTGTCCAGCGCGGGCGGCACCTCAAGCCTCACACCGCTGCAAGCGGGTGTCGGCATTATCACGCCCAGCGGCTGGCATTTCGAGCGGCATCACAATGGCGTGCCCACCATCGATCCCAAACAACACCGCCTGATCATTCACGGCATGGTCGACAAGCCGATGAAATATTCGGTGGAAGATCTCAAGCGCTTTCCCTCGGTCTCGCGCATCCTGTTCGTGGAATGCTCGGGCAATTCCAATGGTGCTTCGCGCAACGCCAGCCAGAAGACGGCGCAGGAAGCCCATGGCCTGACTTCGACCTCGGAATGGACGGGCGTGCGCCTTTCCACCTTGCTGGCGCAAGTCGGCGTCAAGGACGGCGCGGCCTGGGTGCTGGCCGAAGGCGCGGATGGGGCGATGCTGTCGCGCAGCGTGCCCATCGACAAGATGTTGGACGATGCCATCATCGCCTATGCCCAGAATGGCGAAGCGATCCGGCCCGAGAATGGCTATCCGCTGCGGTTGATCCTTCCCGGCTGGGAGGGCAACATCAATGTCAAATGGCTGCGGCGGTTGAAGATCGGCGACAAGCCGTTCATGACGCGCGAAGAGACCGGCAAATACACCGACCTCATCACCTTGACCGGCAAGGCGCGGCAATTCACCTGGGTGATGGAAGCCAAATCCGTGATCACTTTTCCGTCGGGCGACATGCGGCTGCCGGGCAAGGGCTTTTACGAGATCACGGGGTTGGCCTGGTCGGGCCGCGCGCCGATCGAACGGGTCGAAGTCACCACCGATGGCGGCAAGACCTGGCATCTCGCATCGTTGCAGGAGCCGGTATTGCCCAAGGCGCATGTGCGGTTTCGTTTCCCCTGGACGTGGGACGGCACGGAGGCGATCATCGAAAGCCGTGCCACCGACCAGACCGGCTATGTCCAACCGACCAAATCCTTCCTCACCGCCACCGAAGGCGTCGGGCCCACCTATCACTATAACGGCATCCAAAGCTGGAAAGTCGCCGCCGACGGGAGCGTCAGCAATGTCCTCAACGCGTAAGATTCTGATCGCGGCGTTGGTGCTGACGATGATTCCGGTGGCGGTGCTCGGCCAGCAGACCGGTTATCCCGGCGGCGCGGCCTATCCCTTCGGCACCCCGGCCAGCAAGGCCGACATCGATGCCTGGGACAAGGATGTGCGGCCCGACGGCAGGGGGCTCCCGGCCGGCAGCGGTACTTATAAAGCGGGGGCGCAGATTTATGGCGAGCAATGCGCTTCGTGTCATGGCGCCAAGCTGGAAGGCGTGCGCGATACCAACCTGCCGCAAGGCGGCGGCCCGGCGCTGATCGGCGGACGCGGCACGCTCAACACGCCGCAATTCAAGATCACGGTGGAAAGCTATTGGCCCTATGCCAGCACGCTGTTCGACTACATCACCCGCGCCATGCCTTACACCACGCCGGGCTCGTTGCAGCCGAATGAAGTCTATGCGTTGGTCGCCTATATCCTGGCCGAAGGTAACATTGTCTCCAAGAGCGCGGTGATGGATGCCAAGTCCTTGCCCAAGGTGCAGATGCCCAACAAGGACGGGTTCTATCTGGACGACAGGCCATACCCCGTGAAGAGGTATGACTGACCGGTCTTCATCGTCATCGCCCGATGAATTCGGACGATCCGTAATTGCTTGCGATCGTATCGAAGTAATGAAAGTCTTTGTGGATCGCCCGGACCGTGCCGGGCGATGACGGATGGGATACGACATGAAACTTATCGCGGCGGCAACGGCATTTCTCCTTCTCGCAACACCCGCCATGGCGCAGACCGCGCTCAAGCCCGCGCTGGCGCCCATCGGGTTTCTGGTCGGCAACTGGGACAGCGGTGCGGGCAAGGTCGCCGATACCGGAGGCACATCCAAGGGCGGCTCGGTGTTCACCATGGAATCGGACGGCGCCGCGATCCTGCGCCGCGATCACACCGAATTGTTCGACAAGGCGGGCAAGCCTGCGGGCGGCTTCCACCAGACCATGCTGATCTATCTTGATGGCGGCGGCGTCCATGCCGATTATGTCGACGGCGAGGGTCATGCCATCCACTACACTTCCGCCGCCGTGACACCCGGCAAGTCCGTCACCTTCACCAGCGCGGCGGGGCAAGGCCCCGTATTCCGTCTCACCTATGACCTGCAATCGCCGGACGTGCTGGCGGTGACATTCGGCATGACGCCGCCGGGCGCGACGGAATTTCATCCCATCGCCAGCGGCACTTTGAAGAAAGCGCGATAGGCGATGGCGCGATCCATCGCAGCCTGCTTTGGTGCCGCGTGCGGCCTGTTGCTGGCGGCGTCCGATGCACAGGCAAGCTGCACGCCTTTGCCGCCCGCCAAGATCGGATTTCAGCTCTACAACATGCTGGGTGCGATGATCCCGCCCGAACGCATGACGGCGGCGGTGTCGGGCGGGCCCGTCACCGTTCCGGTCGCGACGCTGGACTCGGTATTCGCGCAGATGCGGCGGATCGGCTTTCGCAACATGGAAGGGTTGGGCGACCGGCTACCCGCGCCGCTGCCCGCGTATAAAGCGGCGCTGGCGAAAAACGGCATCACCCAGATCAGTAGCCACCGCCCGCTCGACAGGACGCATTGGAATGCGGCGCTGGATGAAGCGGTGGCGCTGGGACAGAGCGATATCGGTGCGCCAGGCTTTGGTGAACCGGGCATCGGCAGTTTGAAGGACACGCTGGCGACGGCCGCCCGGTTGAATGATTTCGGCCGCGCCGCCGCCGCCAGGGGCCTGCGCTTATACGTGCACAATCATGAGCCGGAGATCCGCACGAAATATCTCACCGATATCGACCGCAACGGCCATCCGCGCATGGCGATGGCCTGGGAGATCGTGGCGGCCAACACCGATCCTCGTTATGTCCATTTCGAAGTCGATGTGCACTGGACGCGGGTCGCGTTCGGGTTGGACAAATTCGATGCCGTCCTGGCGTTCCTGCGCCAATACCGCGACCGCATCGAAATCTTGCATGTCAAGGACACCGCGGCGGACGGCAGCATCACCGATCTGGGCAAAGGCACCACCGATTGGGGCGCGGTGTTCGCGGCGGCTGGCCCGAACGTGCGCTATTATGTCTGGGAATATGACGGCGATCCCGACCCGTTCGCGTCGGCAAAGATCGCCTATCGCACCCTGCGCTGCGGCACCTGAATTCGCCTGAGGGCATCAAATTTTTGTGACGTGGAAAGCTGTTGCACAATTTGCGCTATGCTGGGCGCAGCATCGCGCGAGACCGCCATGACCATGCAGCATCAGGATCGCATGCCGGAGATCGGCAAATTGTTTGCAGAGCTGGGCGAAGTCTATGGCCGGGCGCGTGCAGGCGTCGATGCGCCCGCCACGATCTCGGTCTGCCTGCATGTGCGCGAGGAAAGCGCGAAAGCGTCGGCGATTATCAAACGCATCCGCGAGATACAGGGTCTCTAGAACTCAGTTCTCGGGCATGTTCACGGATAGGTGCAGCAACTCTTCCGGCTCAATCCAGCGGCCGCCCGCCATGGCGATCATGGTCGTGACCTGTTGCACCGGCCCCAGCTGGTCGCGCCAATAGCGCACACAGGCCGCCAATGTGCCGGTATAATTGGGATGATTGCCCGGCGGTACCAGAATGGCCGGCATATTCCACTGCATTTGTCCCATTTTCGTCCTCCCTCGGCTCAAGACAGGGAAACCTTTGCAACCGGGATGCCAGGATTGCAGCAGCGTTAACGGGGTCGTGACGGGGCCGGGCGGATGGGATAGATTGGCTTGGCAGTCGCAGGAGGCGGTCCATGCGCGCAGTCATTATGGCAGGTCTTATTCTGGCAGTGCTCGGCGGCGCGGCTGCCGCGGCGCCCGGTGATGCCATCGACGTCACTGACAATGACGCGATGATCCAGTTCCGGCCGGTGGTGGATTGCGCCACCAATCCGGGCGCACCGCATCTTTCCATCTATTCGATCCAGGCCCATTGCCTGGCCGATCCGGTGATCACGGAAAAGGATTTCGTGCGCCTTCAACGCCTCGATCTTGGGAGCACGCTTATTCTCAGGGCTCAGCTGACGCCGGAAGCGCAGCTAAAATATTTCTATGCGACGCGGGATCACCGGTTCCGTCCCATGGCGCTGATTGTGCAAGGGCGCCCCACCCAGGTATGGGAAGTGGGCGGGGCTGCGCGCCCGGTCTGGCTGACAGTCACCGGCGGCTATCTCACCGATGCCCACGCCAATGAGGTCGCGCGCCGCTATTACGCACAAGGCGGCCGGGGCTAAGCGCCGGGCGTCAGTCCGGGGTGGACAGCTTCATCATCACCAGGCCGACAACGATCAGCGATCCGGCCGCGATGCGCATGATGCTGGCCTGTTCGCCCAAGACGGCAATGCCGATCACGAAGGCGCCCACTGCGCCCACGCCCGTCCACACCACATAGGCGGTGCCCAAGGGCAGCGTTTTCATGGACACGGAGAGCAAGGCGAAGCTGGCCGCCGCCGCCGCCAACGTCAGGATGGTGGGAAGGATTTTGGTGAAGCCGTCCGACTGCTTCATGAAGAAGGCCCAGACGATTTCCAGCACACCGGCGATAAAGAGAAGAATCCAAGCCATCACGGCCTCCCGACAAAGACCGGGCCGTCCCGGATGCTGTACCCCTATGAGGGAGAGGTCGTGGCCTCCGGGGCTTAATCTAGGGCGTCGCGGCAACGGAACAAGATGGGGTCAGCGCATGACCCAGCTCTTGAATAGCGCCAGGTCGATATTGCCGCCGCAGATCGGCACGGCCACCGTGCGGGTTTTCATCTGGGCGCGTTCTTTCATCAGCGCCGCCAGCGGGGATGCGCCCGCGCCTTCGGCCAGATTGTGGGTGTCGGTCCAATAGGCGCGGATGGCGTCGGCGATTTCATCGTCGCTCACCGTGACGATGCGCGAGGCGCCTTTGCGGATGATCGCCAGTGCGGCGGGATCGGGCACGCGTGTTGCGAGACCGTCCGCTTTGGTATCGGCGGAGTTGGTCTCCACCACATGCCCGGCTTTGAATGACAGCGCATAGGACGGCGCGTTCTCGCTCTGCACCCCGATGATCTCGGTCTTCAGACCCAACAGATCGCGCGCCATGATCGCGCCGCAGATGCCCGAGCCCAATCCGATGGGGACGTAAAGAACATCCAGCCCCGGCGCGGCCTCGAACAATTCCAGCGCCCAGGTCGAAACGCCCAGCACCAGGTCGCGGTGGAAGGAGGGCGCGAAGAACAGGCCATCCTGCTCAGCGATCCGCATCGCTTCGATGCGGGCGGCGTCGAAATCCGAACCATGCTCGATCAGCTTTGCGCCCAAGGCTTGCATCGCGGCATTCTTCTCGCTGCTGTTGCCGTGCGGCACGACAATGGTGACGGGCACGTTGAAGCGCCGCCCGGCATAGGCCAGCGACTGGCCGTGATTGCCCCGCGTCGCCGAGATGATGCCATGGGGCGCCAGCTTTTCGCGCGCCACCCGTTCCAGATGGATCAGCCCGCCGCGCACTTTGAAAGCGCCAGTCGGGGTATGATTCTCATGCTTGACCCAGACTTCGGTGCCGATGCGTTCTGCCAGCAGGGGCCAGCGATATTGCGGCGTGCCGGGAAACACCGCATGCACTTGGGCACGCGCCTGTTCCAGTTCTTCGCGGGTGAACAAATGTTGCTCCGTCAATGAAACATGCGAACCTGTTGTGCCGTCTTGTGCCGATCGTCAGGCAGTCGCGCGCCGGTAGAATGCCAGCGACCCCGCCAATGCGAGCAGTGTTGCGCCGCACATGCGGTCCAGCCAAAGCGCTCCGGATCTCTTCAAGATATGCACTGCCCGCGAACCGAGCATGGCATAGCTGAACATCACCGAGAAATCGATCAAGGCGAAAACCAGCGCGAGAATGCAATATTGCGATATTTGCGGCAGGGACGGCGCAATGAATTGCGGCAGCAAGGCTGACGTAAACAGATAGCCTTTGGGGTTGGTCACGGCGACAAGAAAGCTTTTCAAGAAGATCGAGCGGGTTGATCCGGAACCGCTATCCGCCGTGGCGTTCATGCGTTCGCCGAGCGCCCCTTTGGAGCGCAACAGCATGACGCCAAGAAACGCCAAATAACCCACGCCGATCCATTTCACGACGGTGAACCAGAATTCCGAAGCGGCGAGCAGCGCGCCAAGGCCGAGCGCGGCGGCTCCGACCAGGATGAAATCGGACATCACCGCGCCGATCATACCGGCGCAAGCACGACGCACGCCGAACCGGGAACCATTCGTCAGCGCGAGCAATACCGTCGGGCCCGGTGTGGCAATGACGGCAACCGCGACAAATGCGAAGGCCAATATTGTCAGTATGGCCATAAGTCCCTCTTTGCCTGGGTAATGCTGCAACAAAGCGTTCGCTTTTGCCAGCAGAGCGAAGCACCGAAGTAAGACGGCATTCGTCAGGCATAAAAATGGAAGCTATAAACACAATCTCGATGCCGGAAGATTTCTGACATGCGGGCAATGATTGTTGCACGGACTTTGGCGGCTGGGGTTGTTCTCATCGCCGCCGCCCCGCTCCCCGCAAGCATCGGCGTCGCTACCATGGGCTCGAACGGCACCATCAGCCTGCGGTTGCGGGCGCAAGGGCTGAGCGGTGTTTTTGGCGAAAGCGTCATCGTCTACCGGCGCGACAATCCCCAATATAATGAGGTTCTGCGCCACATCGGTGGCCTGAAACCGGGGCAAACCAAGCCGGTTGCGCCGTGGAAGAATTAACCGGGTTCTGTGGTACAATGCGCCTGCGAAGGCGCCGGCGGAGCAAACGCCAGGGTCTGCGCCTGCGAAAAGAGCTCATTTGCCCGTCAAGACGCTCACGGAACAGAATGTCTATCTTCTGAAACTGCTGGCGCAGGCGGGGCTGGATTCCGAGCAGCGCGATATCGCCGAGCGCGTCCAGGCCGTCCTCACCAACGAACTGCATCACCGCATGAAGAACATGATGGCCATGGTGACGGCGATCGTCCGCCAGAGCCTGCGCGCGTCGGCGGATCTGGTGACGGCGGAAGCGGCCATCGGCACCCGCCTGATCGCCATGGCCAAGGCGCATGACATTCTGCTGAAGGCCAACTGGCAGGCCGCCGACCTGGCGACGGTGGTACACAGCGCCATCGCGCAGCATGAAAGCATCGCGGGCCGCATTGTGATCGAAGGCGAAGATGTGGAGATCGGCGCCGCCGCGATCCTGCCGCTATCCTTGCTGTTCAACGAGCTTTGCACCAACGCCACCAAATATGGTGCGCTGTCGAAGGCGGGCGGCGTGGTGTCGATCTCCTGGGTGAAAGAACCGCAGAGCAAATCGCTGGCCGTGCGCTGGGTGGAAAGCGGCGGGCCGGTGGTGGTGGCGCCGGACGTCAAAAGCTTCGGCACGCGACTGATTGAGAGCGGCATCCCGCGCCAGTTCGGCGGCGAGGGGCATTTGCGTTTTCCTGCCTCCGGCGCGGTGTTCGAACTCACCGTGCCGATGGCGGGGATCGGTCCCGTTGCCGAGGCACCGGTGGCGGCCTGATCTGCGCGGGGGACATGGCCGTTAACCCTCGGATTCCGGCCGCTTTTCCGCCTGCGAGCGATTCTCAGTGTGTGGAAAGATTTATTGTAGAACAGTCCTTGGGCGCTTATACGGAGCGCCATAAGGAGCCTCCCAATGCCCAAACTTCCCGACGACATGTCCGCCGCCGCCGTCAAGAAGCGCGCCGAGATCTCGCTGGCCACCAAAGCCAAGCCCAAGTCGGAAGAAATCGTTCCGCCCAAGCCGCGCATGGCGAAAAAGCGCTGATAGGCGCTTTACCGTACCGAGATTGTTCTTGGAGCTGTAACGAGCACTGATACAACCGCGCCATGATGGGGCGGGAACAATTCACGGTCGATATCAACTGTCCGCATTGCGCCCAGCCGGGCGCGGTGGTGTGGGAAGAAAACACCATCGGCAATCGCGAGAATGGCATCCAACGCGCCCTGATCCGCGTGTCCGATGGCTTCCATCCTGAGACAGCCCGCACCGAGTCGGGCGATCCCCTGCTGGTCTGCGATAAGTGCGACACCATCCAGCCTGACTAGGAATTTCCGAAGATTTTTGGCGAGCGCTTCTCCCGCTTGACATAGCTTATTTGTTATATAAGTATAATGTTATATAACAGGTAACGCATGACACAAAACCTCGACACCACCTTTGCCGCTCTCGCCGATCCCACCCGCCGCGCGCTTCTGGCCCGATTGGCGCGGGAGGAGGCGACGGTGATGGAGCTGGCCCAGCCCTTCGCGATGAGCCAGCCCGCCATCTCGCGTCATCTCAAAGTGCTGGAAGACGCGGGGCTGATCCTGCGCCGGGTCGAAGGCGCCAAGCGTCCGTGCCGGCTGGCGCCTGGGGGCGTGGTGGCGATCGATCAGTGGCTGGCAATTCTGCGCGAAGCCTTGAGCCGCAATTACGACCGGCTGGATCAGGTCCTGGCCGAGATGACGGCATTACCGACTTCGGCCCCGAAACCAGCCTCGAAAAGGAAAGCGCCATGAGCAACAAGATGAGCTTGGTCACCGAAGGCGACCGCCATGTGGTGATCACCCGCCGTTTCGCGGCATCGCCCGAAGCGGTGTACCGCGCCCATACCGAAACCCGTCTGATTCAGAAATGGATCCTGGGCCCCGATGGCTGGACCATGCCGGTCTGTATCTGCGAGGCCAAGCCCGGCGGCAAGATCCGCTATGAATGGGTGAACGGCCAGGGCGGCGGCTTTTCCCTCACCGGTGAATTCGTCACCCTGACGCCGTTCAGCCGCATCGTGCATGTGGAGCGGATGCATCTGCCCGCCACCACACCCGACAACCATATCGAGACGCGCTTCGCACCCGACGGCGACGGCACCCTGATGACCATGCGGATGGAATTGCCGAACGAAGCAGCCCGTACCGCCATGCTGGCGAGCGGCATGGACCGGGGCATGGAAGCCAGCTACGCCCGGCTGGAAAACATCATCCAGGCCGGGTCGCTCTAATCTTCTAGTCCGTCTTGCTGGCGCGGATTGCTTCGATCCGCGCCAGATCGGTCAGATGCGCCAAAAGCGGCATGCCGTTCGCTTCCGACAGGCGGCGCAACGAAGCGAGCATGTCGGCGGCATATCCTGCCATTTCGGACTTGGAGGTTCTCAATTCGTCTTGGGATTTCAGTGCCTGTGCCATCGGCATTCCTGTGTCGCTGAGTTGTTGTGATGTCTTTGCGCAACGCTACTGGAACACGCCGCTGCCCCCAGCGACCGAACTAGGCTAGTGCCAACAAGCTTAACAAAAGGTAGTAATGATACAACCTGTCCGGGCGGCGCCGATTGCCCGTCAGTTCTAGATCGGCTTGCCCATCCGCAGGATCGGAACCTGGATGCCATTCGGGGTCGGCACCATCATCAGTTCGATCGGTTGGTAGCCGCAGGCCTCATAAAGCGGCTTGCCTCCCATTGTGGCGCCCAGTTCGACCGACATGAATCCTTCGGCCCGCGCCGCGCCTTCGCAGATCTCCAGGATCTTGCGCCCGACGCCGCGCCGGGTGAAGGCGGGGGATGTGTACATTGCGCGTACCCGCGCCGGTTCGGATTTGGGATCGAGCAGCCGGGCGTCGCGCCCCGCCGTGTGATTACCGCCGAACAAAGTGGCCCTGCGGCTCCAGCCGCCGCAACCGGCGATGGCTCCGTCCAGTTCGATGATGAAATAGGTGCCGTCGTCGATCAGCTGGGTATCCAGCCCCATGATGGCGAACGAGGCCTCGACTTCGGCCGGGGCCAAGAATTGCGGCAGTAAATCGGCGATGGCGGCGTTCATCAGCACCGTCAGGGCGGGAAGATCTCCCGGGCCAGCCAGGCGGGAGGCGAATTTGTCCATAAAAAACCCCCGCCAAGCCTCAACTTGGCTCTGGCGTTATCGTCGTTAATCCGGGAGGCTATTGCCGTTCCGGCGGCCACGCAACGACGGGCCGCTTACGGGGGAAAACCCTCAAGGGGGAAAAGAAAGCCTAGCACCTCAGGGAAACGAGAGAACCGCGCGCCGGATGGTCCGGCACGCACAATTCCAAGGAGACATTCATGAAGTTCACCACATTAGCGATCGCCGCCAGCGTGGCGCTGGCCGGTTTCGCCACCACCGCAAGCGCCCAGGAAATCCAGCGCATCGGCGGCAACCCCGGCGGCCCCTTTGTCTCGGTCACCGGCGTGCCCATGGGCGGCGGTATGACGATGTATTTCGTCTCCGGCGCGCTGCCGACCCCGGTCACCCCCGCCGCTGACGGCAAGCCCGCCAACTGGGGCGATACCACCCAGCAGACCCAGTCGGTATTCGCCAATATCAAGAAGTCCATGGCCGCCGCCGGCCTGGGTCTGGGCGATGTCGTCAAGGCGACGCTCTATATGGGTCCGGACCTGAGCTTCCAGGAAATGAACAAGGTCTGGCTGACCGAGTTCGGCACCGCCGCACAGCCGAACCGTCCCGCCCGCGCCGCGTTCTTCGTTCACGGCTTGGCCGCTCCTGGCGCACAGCTCGAGATCGAATTTATTGCTGCCAAGAAGAACTAGAATTTCTTGTCGCGATAAGAGTGTCGCGAATTGAAACAGAAAGGCGGGCTTCGCGGCCCGCCTTTTTTGTTGCGCGGAACTTATACGCGCCTGCAGTTGCGAACGGTTGCAGCAAGTAAGGAATTGCAAACCATGCCACACAAAAGGCACGTTCTGCCTTGTTCCAAACGCTTTTCGTAAGTGCGCTGTGCACCGATCTCCTGATAAGCATGACGCCATTGGGGTGGTTTGCTGCAGTACGCAGTTATCAGGGCTTCAGAAGAAGATGGATGGCACCGTAATTTTGAATACCGCCTCGAGCATGTTCGAGACGTATGGCGACAGCGCGAAATTCCATGTCGCGGCCGAAATGGACCGCGCGCTCGAAATGGGCGATGGCGCGGCTTATGACCAGCTCTGTCTGGTCGCCAAGGCGATCTCTCTGATGTCCATGACGCGTCAGGAAGCCGCCGCGATCAAGCCGGCGAAAGTCGCGACGCCGGTTATCTCTCGGCGCTTTAAAGCCGCCTGATTGCAGGGTGCGCAAGCGGCCTCCAGGTTCCCTGAAGGCCGATGTCCACATGACCGCATCAGCCATGCGTGTTGTTTTGGCACTATGTCTGCTTTGCGCGGCCAGCTCGGGCGCGGGCGCGCAAGAATGGAAAGTGCAAACCGATCCCAAAACCTTGGCAGCGCGGATGCAGAAATTCGCGGCGCACTTGAAGGATCTGGGCGTGGCGGGGCAACTGAAATCCTGCCGCTATCTCGTCAGCGAGTATGAAAGCCGCGATTTCAGCGCCTGGGGTGCCATCTGCAGCCTGCAGGGCGGCGGAAAACCCCAGTCGATCCTGCTGTGTGATGATGACGGGCTCGGGCACTTCGCGCTGAAGAGCAGTGGCTTTAGCTTTGCATATGAAGAGGTAGACGAATTCACGCGCAAGAACTGCACCGGTGGCTGACGCACGGCCCGGCCGTCAGTGCGAAGCTGCCCATTTGTGTGCAGTGCGGCATAGATGGCTGTGCAC
>JBEPVO010000051.1:0-17732 GCA_041690975.1 Alphaproteobacteria bacterium | reverse complement strand
TTGCTTCTTTGTTCGCCGCCACCAGATTAAGTCGAGCCATTCAAGCACCTACCCGTCTTGGAGTTGACACCTGCGCCTTGGCCTTACGGACTTCCGGACGCGCCTAAAGAAGAAAGCGACGCACGGGGGTCACCCGGTCGCCGCTTTGTCCCGCTTTTCTTCTCGCGGGGTGAAATGGGAAATAGGGCTTACTGGCCCCCCATGCAAGAAAAAATTTCCCCCAGCGCCAATTTTTTTGTGACGGTGTGTCTCGGCTGCTGATCTTGCTGCCTTGGAGCAGCGCCAGGAGCAACGATAGACACGCGGTTAAACGCGTCTTATACGGCGCCGACTGCCACAAGATTTAAGGAAGTGTTATGGCCAAGCTTTCCAGCGTTAAAGAGCGTCTTCACAAAGGTTACGCCCAGACGATGGACGTGACCAAGACACTGGCCGACGAAAAGAGCCAGTATCAGCGCATCCGCATCTTCGACACCGTTTCCAACGGCCGCGTCATGACCTTGGACGACATCGTTCAGATCACCAGCCGCGACGAAAGCGCTTACGCCGACATGCTCACCCATCTGCCGATTCTGGAACATGGCAAGGTGGAACGGGTGATGATCGTGGGCGGCGGCGATCTTTCCATCGCGGACGAAGTCCTGAAGCACAAATCTGTCAAAGAAGTCGCGCTGGTGGATATCGACGGCCGCGTGATCGAGCTCTGCAAGCAGCATTTCGCCGAGATCAACGCCAAGGCGTTCAAGGACAAGCGGCTGAAGCTGGAAGTGGCGGACGCGTTTGAATATCTGGGCCGCAAGGAATCGAAGAACCGCTTCGACCTCATCATCGCCGATCGCCCCGATCCGGTGGGTCCGGGCAAGGCGCTGTTTGGCGAGACCTTTTACGACCGCATCAAGGGCGCGCTGAAAAAGGGCGGTTATGCGACCTTCCAGACCGGTGTGCCCTTCTACCAGCCTTGGGAAATCACCGAAGCGCTGCAAGACCTCGCCCGGTTCTTTCCCCGCTCGGGCCTCTATCTCTCGGTGGTTCCCACCTATATCGGCGGCTTCATGGCGCTGTCATGGGCCAGCAAGGGCGGCAAGTCGCTGGGCACCGCGGTGGGAATCCGTAAAGCCAAGGCGGCCTATAAGCGCATCAAGCTGAAATGCGATTATTACAACCCGGAAATCCACGCTGCGGCCTTCGCGCTGCCGAACTGGATCAAGAAGCTGGTGCCTTGACGCAAAGGCGGGCGCTGCAGATCGTGGTTGCCCTTGCGGGGCTGGTGCCGGTTCTAGCGGGCTTGCTGGGACAGGCGCCGGCGATTCTGGGATTGTCGGGCGATGCGGCGGCGCTCACCCACGCGGCCTATCTCAGCGGATTGCTGGCGGGCATCGGCCTGGCGTTCTGGTCGACGATCCCAGCGATCGAAAAACGGAGCGAAGCGTTCGGCCTTCTCGCCGCTATCGTCGTGCTGGGCGGCTTGGCACGGTTAATCATGGCCGCGCGGATAGACGTCTGGACACTCAACGTCACCCTGCCCCTGGCGATGGAACTGCTCGTCACGCCCGCTTTGTGGCTTTGGCAACGCCGGATCGCCAAAAGCGCCTGACCCCTTCCATTTATGGCCTTGAACGACCATCTTTCGGTCTTCAACAACGAAAGATTGCATCATGGCCTTGATCGGACCCGGCGGTCGTCCCCTCACTTCAACCCCCGCGCCCAGTTCCGGCACGACGAGCCCGCACATCAAGGATTCGGGCCTGGCCACCTTTGCCGCCGACGTGCTGGAAGCCAGCCGGGAAGTTCCCGTGATTGTGGATTTCTGGGCACCCTGGTGCGGCCCCTGCAAGCAACTTGGCCCGGTACTGGAAAAGGCCGTCACGGAGGCCGAAGGTGCTGTGCGGCTGGTCAAAGTCAATATCGACGAAAATCCCGAGATCGCCCAGCAGCTCCGCATCCAGTCCATTCCTGCCGTCTTTGCCTTCAAGGACGGCCAGCCGGTGGACGGTTTCATGGGCGCCTTGCCGGAAAGCCAAATCAAGGCCTTCGTGTCCGGATTGTCTGGTGGCGGACATGACCATGGCGGCCCCGGTCATGCGGAGGAAGTTCTGGTCATGGCGGCGGAAGCCTTCGCCGCCGGCGATATCAACAATGCGGCACAGGCCTATGGCCATGTTCTGCAGGACGATCCGGGCAATCCCAAAGCGGTCGCGGGCCTGGCAACCTGTTATCTGAAAAGCGGCGACATCGAACGCGCCAAGACCACCTTGCAACTGGTTCGCCCCGACGGCGCGGCCGACGAAGCGATCCGCGCCGCGGAAGCCGAGCTCAAGCTGCAGGAGAGCGCCAACCAGGCGCCGCGCGGTGAAGTCGAGGTCCTGAAAGCGAAGCTGGCCGCCGATGCGAATGACCACCAGACCCGGTTCGATCTGGCGCTGGCGCTGGATTCCGGCGGCGACCGGGACGCGGCGCTGAACGAGTTGCTGGAGATCGTGCGCCGCGACCGCAAATGGAATGACGGTGCGGCGCGCCAGCATATCATCACCCTGTTCGAGGCGATGGGACCCACCGATCCCCGTACCTTGGACGCGCGGCGCAAGCTTTCCGCCATCCTGTTTTCGTGAGGCGTGCATGAAGCGGGGCTTCCACGCGCTTTCCGACCTGCCCCCGACCTTGCCGATCTTTCCCTTGACCGGCGTGGTGCTGCTGCCGCATGCGGCGCTGCCGCTCAACATCTTTGAGCCACGCTATCTGGCGCTGGCGGATGACGCGCTGTCGGGCAACCGGCTGATCGGCATGATCCAGCCCACCGAAAGTGAAGATGCCGTCCTGAAACCGAAACTGTCCGAGGTCGGTTGCGCCGGGCGCATCATCTCGTATCGCGAGACCGAAGATAACCGCTATCTGATCACGCTCGCGGGCGTCTGCCGTTTCCGGGTAACGGAAGAAATACCAACCCTTTCGCCGTATCGTCAGGTCGCCTGCGATTTTTCTCCCTTCGTGTCAGACTTGGTGCAAAACGAAACGGGCGAGTTTCCCCGCGACCGTTTGCTGGCGGCACTCAAGCATTACCTCTCCCACCGCGACATGAAGGCCGACTGGAAAAGCGTCATGACCGCGCCACCAGAATCGCTGGTCAATGCCTTGGCGATGATGTGCCCGTTCGAACCGGCAGAGAAACAGGCGCTGCTGGAAGCGCCCAGCTGGGTCGAGCGCGTCTCAACGCTGGTGACCCTGCTGGAAATTTCCACCGCGCCCGGCCCCGGCTCGCTGAACTGACATGGCGACCGATCCGAAACTGCTGGAAATCCTGGTCTGCCCGCTGACCCGCACCACCTTGCGCTACGACCGCGAGCGCCAGGAATTGATCAGCCGCGTTGCCGGCTTGGCCTATCCTATTCGCGATGGATTGCCGATCATGCTCGCCGCAGAGGCGCGCGAACTCAGCGAAGAAGAAAGATCGTGACCTGGCCCACCGAATTGCGGGTCAACCCGGACAGGAATGCGCTCGCCATCCTGTTCGATGACGGCGTCCGCGCCAATCTCGCCGCCGAAAAATTGCGGGCCCAATCCCCCAGCGCTGAAGTGCAGGGCCATGGTGGCACACCGCCGCCGCCCGTCACTGGCAAGGAAGATGTAAAAATCTCCCGCCTGGAGCCCGTCGGCAATTATGCCGTGCGCATCGTGTTCGATGACGGCCATGATACCGGGCTCTATAGTTGGGACTATCTGCGCAAGCTGGCGGAACGATAGACGCGGCGCGGATCTCGGGTGCCTATTTAAACTGGCGGCTGAATGCCCCGCAGAAAAAGCAGAGTCGCCGCGGCAGTGGCTTGCGCGGCGTCGCCGCCGTCGGTGGCAAGCCGCTTGGCGATTTCGTCCGCCGCCGCCAGCAACGCCGCCGCCAAAGCACTCGAGTCCAGAGGCAGGAACAGACCGCGTGCGACAGCGTCTTCCAGATCGGTGCGAAGATCCTCAAAACCCGCGCGCAGGTCGATTGCCTCCAGCACCGTGCCGGTCTCAGCCTTCACGGCGAAGACGGCGCTGAAAAAGGCAGAGAGGAATTCTTCCGCCGTGGCCGCTTGGGCGCGCCCTTCCGACAGACGGGGGCGAAGCGCCGCCGCCATCTCCGCATTCAACGCCAGGCGAACATCTTCTTTGGACGTGAAGTAGTTATAGAACGTGCCCGCCGCCAGCGGCGTGGCGCGGATGATGTCGCGGATCGTCGCCGCACCATAACCTTGCTCGGCAAAGACCCGCCGCGCGCCATCCAGAATGGATTGGCGGTTCCTCTGCTTGATCCGCTGGCGTTTGGGTATGGCCGCGTCCATCGCTGCTCCAGCCTTGCCACCAGACTCTACAGTTCCGTGACGGGTGGTCAACTTTGTTGAACCCCTCCGGTCTACGCTGGCTCGAGAGCCAGCTACGATCACCTCCCCTACAAACGCGCTGCGCGCGCGTAGGGGAGGCGAGCCGAGGTCGCGCTTCAAGAATCTATCGATGCATGATTCAGTTCTTGCCAACGGCGTCGGCGATGGAGGCGAAGCTGTCGCGCGCGAGGCAGGTGAGCAATTCCTGTTTGATGCGGGCGACCAGGCCGGGGCCTTCATAGACCAGGCCCGTGTAAAGCTGCACCAGGCTGGCGCCGGCGCGGATCTTTTCATACGCATCGGCGCCCGACGAAATTCCGCCCACGCCGATCAGAACGATGTTCGAAGGAACGCGTCCGCGCACCTGCCGCAATATCTCTGTCGAAGGCGCCAGCAGCGGCCGACCCGATAGGCCGCCTGTCTCATGAGCGCTTGCGCTTCTGAGCGAAGGCCGCGCGATCGTGGTGTTGGAAATGATGATGCCTTCGATGCCGGATGCGGTGACGGATTGCGCGATATCGTCGAGCGCCTGGCCATCCAGGTCCGGCGCGATTTTCAGAAGAATGGGCTTGAATGCATTTTTCGCCCGCGCCTCCGTCAGCGCCGACAATAGCCGCGTCAACTCATCCTTGTTCTGCAATCCCCGCAAGCCGGGCGTGTTGGGGGACGAGACATTGATCGTGACATAATCCGCCAGCGGCGCCAGCCGTGCGAAGCCTTTCGCATAATCGTCGATGCGATCGGCGCTGTCTTTGTTGGCGCCAATATTGATGCCGACGATTCCCAATCCGCGCCGCGCTTCCAGCCGGTCTGCGGCCACGTCCATGCCGCGATTGTTGAAGCCCATGCGATTGATGACGGCACGATCTTGCGGCAGCCGGAAAAGACGCGGGCGCGGATTGCCGGCTTGCGGTTTGGGCGTGACGGTGCCGCATTCCACAAAACCGAAACCCAGTTTCAACATCGCATCCGGCACTTCGGCATCCTTGTCGAAGCCCGCGGCCAAGCCGACCGGATTGGGAAAGCGAAGCCCGAACGCTGCCACGCCCAGCCGTGCATCGTCGGCCGGAGCTTTCAGCAGCAACGGCGTCAACAATCCCGTCAGCCGCACCGTGGCGCGGTGGGCCGTCTCAGCGGGCAAGGCGCGCATCGCGCGCGCGGCCAGATCCAAACTCATCTCATCTCTCGGCGGGAAGCATCGCGGCACTCTGGACGCGCCGGCACGCTTACCGTTAAATAGGAATAATTACCGCAAACCGGACTGCTTTCTTATAAATCGCGATGGTCACACATCTCCAGATCTGGCGTGCCCTGGACGCCCTCGCGGTCCGTCACGGCACCTCGCCGTCCGGACTGGCGAAGCTGGCCGGGCTGGACCCCACCACCTTTAACAAGAGCAAGCGGGGCACCGCCAATGGAAAGCTGCGCTGGCCGTCCACCGAAAGCCTGGCCAAAGTCCTGGCGGCGACCGGCGCCAGCCTGGAGGACTTTGTCGCCCTGACTTCGGGCGATGGGTCGGCCCGGCGCGGTCGCACCCGGCCCGTGCCGCTGATCGGATTGGCCCAGGCCGGGCAGGCCGGCTATTTCGACGATGCGGGCTTTCCCGCCGGCAGCGGTTGGGAGGAAATCGCCCTCCCCGATTTTGCCGATGAGCATGCCTATGCCCTCGAGATCACCGGTGACTCGATGCTGCCGGTTTATCGCGACGGCGATCGCATTCTGGTCTCGCCATCGGGAAATCTGCGGCGCGGGGACCGTGTTGCCGTCAAGACCCGCACGGGCGAAGTCATGGCCAAGCAATTGAGCCGCCTCACCGCCCAGCATATCGAATTGCGCAGCTTCAACCCCGCCTATCTGGACCGCAGCTTTCCGCTGGCCGAGATCGCCTTCATCCATCGGATTGTCTGGGTGAGTCAGTAAATTTTCCCCCCATCTGTCTGCCACGCGGGCAAGCCCGCTAGCAGCCGTTCGGCACGCTGACGCTACCGAACTCCCCCGTCAGGCCTACGGCCACGGGGGAAGAAAGCCTCAGCCAAGGCTCTCTGGCGTTATGGATAGCCTTGAAAAGCTCGCAGCTTGGCTTCGAACGCATCGCGGTCGCCGCGCTTCAGGAGCATCAGCAACTCTGCGGCCCGGCCCTGGACAAATTTCTCGTAAGCGGTTTCCGGCGTGGCGTGAATCGCGGCCTCCAATTCGCTGTCGATGCGGCTGCGATAAATTTCGGAATTCAGCCCCGCCAGCGACAGCCCGATCTGGTAGCGCACGGCCACGTTGCGCGGCGCGGCGTGTACTGCACGATCGAAAAGTGTGATCGCTTGTTCCAGGCTGGCGCCATAAAGCTTGTTCGCCAGGAATTTTCCGCCCGTCCGCACGATCTCGACATTCCAGCCGCCCAGCGCCGCCAAAGCATAGGCATTGTCGGGTTGCACCCTCAGCGCATCATCGAGATTTTCTTTGGCCTGGGCCGGATCATTGTCGAGCCGCGCCCGCACCAGCCCCACAATGCGCGCCTCATAACCTAGCGCCGCGGCCAGCCAGACATGCCCATCCGGTGCGTCCATGTCCGCGGCAATGGCGCGGCGCGCGTAAACCTCACCGCGCTTCAAGCATTCCAGACAAGGCGTCGGGCGCATCATCGCATCGGCCATTGCAGCGCGCGCGGCGATCGCAAAGCTTGGGGCGGTGCCGGCGGCCGCCCCCTGGCGCATCGCCTCTTCATATTGGCCTTGCGCGTAGAGCGCGAACAGCGGGCCGTTCTCCATCGGGGCCGCCGCCAGCACCAATGCGAGCAGCGCCGCCTTCATGTCAGGAATTCGCCGTCCAGGGCGCGCCGGATCAAAGCTGCCGTCTCGGCACAGCCGAACAGCGCAGCGAACGAACCGAAGCGCGGCCCTGCCGTCTGGCCGAACAGCACTTCGTAAAGCGCGGCGAACCAGGCACGCAACGGCTCGAAGCCGTGCGACTTGCCGACTTCATAGACCATATTCTGCACCAAGGTGCCGTCACGCTCGTCGCCCAGCGCTTCGAGCCGCGCCGCCAGATCTTCCAACGCCGCACGCTCCTTCGCATCCGGCGCACGATATTGCTTCGCCGGCTTCACGAAATCCTCGTAATAACGCAGTGCGTAACCCACCAGCCGCTCCAGCCCCGGATTTCTTTCCGGCGATGCGTTCGGCGCATAAGCGCGGATGAATCCCCACAACACGTCGCGGTTGTGTGCGCCCGAAGCGCTGACCAGATTGAGCATCAGCGCGAAGCTGACCGGATATTTTTCCTCCGGCACATCGCCCGCATGGATGAACCAGACGGGATTCTCAATCTTCTGCGCTACGTCCGGGTTCGCATGATAGGCATCGAGGAAAGCGATATATTCATCGACCGCTTTGGGAATGACGTCGAAGTGCAGCCGCTTGGCGGCACGCGGCTTCTGGAACATGAAAAGCGCCAGACTCTCGGCCGGTCCATAGGACAGCCATTCCTCGAGGGTGATGCCGTTGCCCTTGGATTTGGAAATTTTCTGGCCTTTGTCGTCCAGGAACAATTCGAACATGAACTGTTCCGGCGGCACGCCCCCGGCGATCTTGCAGATCGCGTCATAGAGCGACGCCTGGGCGAGATGATCCTTGCCGTACATTTCATAGTCGATGCCCAGCGCGGCCCAGCGCATGCCGAAATCCGGCTTCCATTGCAACTTGCAATGACCGCCGGTGACGGGGACCGTCTGATGGCTGCCATCTTCCTCGACATAGGTGATGGTGCCTTTGGCGACGTCACGGTCCACCACTTTTGCCAGCAGGACTTTTCCTGAAACCGGACTGATGGGAAGAAATGGCGAATAGGTCTGCTGCCGCTCCTCGCCCAACGTGGGCAGCATCACCTTCATGACATCATCATAGCGCGCCAGGATGCGCAGCAGCGCCGCATCGAAGAGGCCTGATTTGTAAGTTTCGGTCGAGCTTTTGAATTCGTAGCGAAAGCCGAAATGATCCAGAAAAGCGCGCAAGCGCGCATTCATATGCTCGCCAAAACTAGGATGGGTGCCGAACGGATCGGGGATCGCGGTCAGCGGCTTGCCCAGATTGGCCGCGATCATCTCCGGATTGGGAAGGTTTTCGGGCACTTTGCGCAGGCCATCCATGTCGTCGGAGAAGGCAATGAGATGAGTCGGCGTGTCGGACATCGCCTCGAAGGCCTGGCGTACCCAGCTCGAGCGGGCGACCTCGCCGAAGGTACCGATATGCGGCAGGCCCGAAGGTCCGTATCCGGTCTCGAACAGCACCCGGTCCACCGTCTTTCCGGCCACTTTTTGGCGGTCGATTCGACCCAGAAGCTTGCGGGCCTCCTCAAAAGGCCAGGCCTTGGCGGCAAGTGCCTGATCCCGCACGTTTTTCACAGCAGAATTCACTTTCTATTAGGGCTGATCTTAAGCGTTTCGAAAGGGCGCGAAGCTAGGCTTTGGCAGGGGATAGCGTCAATGACTGCCAAAATCTTCTCCCAACGCGACGACGCACGGCAAGTCTTTGCCGGTCGCATCGACGTTCTTTACACCATGGGGCGGCATTACCTCTCTCTCCCCTTTGCGGTCCTGTGCGTCCCCGCCACGCTTCTGGCGGGCAACCGGCTGGGGTTCCTGCCCGTCACGCCGCTGCTGCTGCAGATGGCCGTGGTGATCGCCGCCGAGCAGCTGACTACCGCCTATCGCAATCGCGCCGAAGGCAGCGATCCGCACTTCTGGGCAAGGCGTTACACATTCACGTCGGCCATTGCCGGCGCCACCTGGGGCCTGGGCTCGGTGTTCTGGTTTGCCTGGGGCTCCTTTCCTGCCCAAGCCTATCTCGCTCTGGCCTTTCTCGGCATGACCGCGACCGAATTCATTGCCCGCTCGGCCTATCGTCCCGCCTATATCGTGCATTCACTGCTCGCGCTGGGACCGCTGGTGGTGATGCTGGCGATGCAAGGCGGGCTGTTTGCCACCATGACGGCCGTGCTGGTGGCTTTCTTCGGCGCCGTCCTGATGAGCTATAGCGGCGGCATGGGCACGCTGATCGACGAAAGTCTGTCACTGCGCAATGAGAATGCCGATCTGGTCGTCAATCTGCAGAACGAAAAAGCCGAAGCGATCCTGGCGCGCGACAGCGCCCAGGCCTCGACCATGGCCAAATCGGCTTTCATCGCCAATATCTCGCACGAATTGCGCACGCCGATGAATGCACTTCTGGGCATGGCGCAATTGCTGGAGCGGGCCGATCTGCCCCGGCAGCAAGCCGATCACGTCAAGGTGATGCTGGAAGCGGGCCGCGGCCTGCAGACCTTGCTTGACGATGTCATCGCGCTGACCCGCGACGATGACGATGCCCTGGAGGATGAGGATTGCGATCCCGTCCAGACCGCGCGCGCGGTGACGCGACTGCTACAGCCCCGCGCCTGGGAGAAGCGGCTGAGACTGACGCTCACCGTCGGCGCCAATCTGCCGCGCGTCGCCGCCGATCCCCGCCGGGTGCGCCAGGCGTTGCTCAAACTCGCCGACAATGCGCTCAAATTCACTGATCGCGGCCTGGTGGACATCCGGGTCGATCTCGACAGCGACACCACGGGCGCGCCCATCGTGCGCTTCGCCATTTCGGACACCGGTCCCGGCGTCACGCCTGAAATAGCACAACGCCTGTTCAAGCCTTTCTCGCCCGGCGATGTTTCCTATGCGCGCAAGGAACAGGGCGCCGGCCTCGGGCTGGCCGTCACCAAGCGCATTGTCGAACAGGCCGGCGGCAAGATCGGTTTTGAATCCAACCCGGGCGACGGGGCGCTGTTCTGGTTCACCCTGCCGGTCTCAGGTCATACCGGCATGGCCGCGACCCAGGGTCCATCCGCAGAAAGTCCCAGAGTCGCGCCGCACGGATTGTCGCTGCTGATTTCGGTACCGGCAGCCAATGTCGCGGCCTCGCTCAGCAATATGCTGGAGCCCTTCGGCAACAAGGTCGTGATTGCGGCCACTGCCACCGAAGCGGCGACGCGCGCCAGCCAGGAACATTTCGACGCCCTGCTCACGGGCCCGGACGAAGCCGATCTGCTGGGCGCCGCCCCGGGCGTCAGAGCACCGATCGTCGCCATTCTGCTGCGCGGCGACCGCACGCCCGGCGCCACCGATTGTGTGCTTCGGTGGCCGGTCGCCAACGATGCCTTGTTCCAGGCGCTGGATTCAGTCTGCGTCTCCCCCAACGAGACGGATGCGAATTTCACGCTCCCCGCCGCTATCGATGCCGTCACTTTCTCGAGCTTGGAAAAATCGGTGGGGGTCAAGACGCTCATCGAGATCCTGCAATGCTACCAAGCCACCGCCGAGCAACTCACCAATGCGCTGGCTGAGGCTTGCGCCGAGGAGAAATGGAACGAAGCCGCACGGCTGGCGCAGGATATTGTCGGCGCCGCCGGCGGATTGGGCCTGACCGCGATGACGCAGGCGGCGCGACATTTCGCCAAGGCCAACCGCGAAGGCGAAAATCCCCACGCCCTGCGCAATGCCGCGCAGATGGTGGTGGGCGAACATCTGAGGGCGCGCAAGGCGTTGTCCAATCTCTATCCCGACCTGCGTTAAATTATTGGGTCGCACAACCGGACGTGAAACGTCGCCACGCTGCCGCTAGCGACCGCACTTTCCCTGGCTGATGCTCTGCTGATCGCTATGATGCGGGATGCTCCCCGCGCCCGACTCGCTTTCGGAACTCATTGCCCTGGTGCCTGCGCCGCCGGGCGCCGCGATCTGCCATGGCGCCGGGCAATACCGACGCGTCAGCCGGGACGAGGCACGCACCGTTTTCCAATCGGGTAATGCCCTGGTGGCGCATGCTGCCTTTGTCGCCGGCCGCCTGAAGGTCCAGGCCCTCAAGCCGCTTTATGACGTTTTGGAATTGTTCACTTTTCTGCGACCGGGCCGCCCTTTCGTGCCCAGCGCACAGGGCCTGGCGCGGGCGCTGTCGCTCGATCTGCCGGACACGCCGGAGCAATCCGCCGCCACGCTTTTTGCTATCGCGCGCGCGCTGCTGGACGAAGCCCGCGATCTGCCGCCTGAGATGCGGGCGGCGCTTTCGCCCCTGGCCGCGACCCTGGCGCGCGGCGGCTGGCGCTGGGGACCGCTGTTGCAAAAAGCGTTCGGCCAGGAAACACCGCAAGGCTCGCCCATCGCCGGCATGGAAGCCTGGCGCGGATTGCCGCAATGGGAAGACGAAGCGTTGGTGGGAACGCCTGGTTCGCAACCCGTCACCGTGGAAGAAGCCCGCGCGCGTCTATTGTCGCTGGTGGGCACGCCGCGCCCGGAACAGACGGCCTATAGCGATGCCGCCACCTATGCCTTCGGTCCGCGCGAGGATGCCGGCGCGCCGCGTATCGCGCTGGTGGAAGCGGGCACCGGCACCGGCAAGACACTGGGGTATCTGGCGCCCGCCAGCGTCTGGGCCGAGAAGAATGGCCCGGGACTCTGGATCTCGACCTATACCCGCAACCTTCAACGCCAGATCGTGCAGGAGATCGCACATCTCTACCCTGATCCCGTCGAGCGCGCCGAAAAAGCAGTGGTGCGCAAGGGGCGAGAAAATTATCTCTGCCTGCTGAATTTCGAAGAAGCCGCCAAGCGCACCGCCTTGGCGCCCGGCCAGCGCAGCGTGGCGCTGGGTCTGATCGCACGCTGGATCGGATCCAACACCGATGGCGATATTTCCGGCGCGGGCTTTCCCGCCTTTCTCGCGGCCTCGCTGCCCTTGAGCGAGGTCACCGACCGGCGCGGCGAATGCATCTATGCCGCCTGCCCGCATTACCGCATCTGTTTCATCGAGCGCGCCATCCGCCGCGCCCGTCATGCGCCCATCGTCATCGCCAACCACGCACTGGTGATCGCGCAAGCAGCCAGCGACTGGCTGGCAACCGATCAGACCACCGACACGCCGCCGGAGCGTCGTCTGCGTTATGTGTTCGACGAAGGCCATCATCTGTTCGATGCCGCGGATTCCGGCTTCGCCGCGCTTCTGTCCGGACGCGAGATGGCGGAGGTGCGGCGCTGGATTCGCGGACCGGAAGGGCGCGCCCGCACCCGCATGCGCGGCCTGGAAGAACGGTTGAAGGATCTGATCGCCGACGACGACAATGCACAACACGCGTTGGACGATGCCGTGCAGGCCGCGAGCGCACTGGCGGGCGAAGGCTGGATGGCGCGGGTGACGGGCGCGGCTGCGCGCGGCCCGGGCGAGGTCTTCCTGGCCGAAATCTACCGGCAAGTCCGTGCGCGCAGCGACGACCGCGATGGCTTCTACACATTGGAAGCCGAAGCGCATCCGATGGATGACGAGACCTTGCGCGCGGTGCTGGAATTATCGCGTGCCTTGAAACGCATCGCCGATCCTCTCACCCGGCTGTCCAAATCGCTGCGCCAGGCGATGGACGAGAAGAGCGCCACCCTGGAGCCATTTACCCGTGCGCGTCTGGAGGCGGCGGCGCGCGGGCTGGACCGGCGCGCCAAACTGGTGCTGCCGACCTGGATGCGCATGCTGGAAACTTTGGAGACCGGAGAAATCAGTGACGATTTCACCGACTGGTTCGAGATCAGCCGCGACGACGGCCGCGATTCCGATATCGGGTTCGAGCGCCACTGGATCGATCCGACCATACCCCTGGCATCGGAGATATTGGAGCATGCCCATGGCGCGCTGATCACCTCGGCCACTTTGCGCGACGTCGACGCCGAAGGGCTCGACTGGCAAAGCGCGGAAGTGCGCACCGGCGCGCTGCATCTGCCGCAGCCGCCGCGCCGCGCTTCGTTCGGATCGCCATTTCGATACGATGATCAGTCGCGTATCTTCATCGTCAAGGATATCGCCCGCCGCGACGCAGATGCGCTTGCCGCCGCGATGCGTGAATTGTTTCTGGCGTCAGGCGGTGGCGCCTTGGGCCTTTTCACGGCTGTACGCGCGCTGAAGGAAACCGAAGCTCGTATTGCACAGCCGCTCGCCGATGCCGGCATTCCTTTATACGCACAGCATGTCGATCGCCTGGACACGGGCGCACTGGTGGATCTGTTCCGCGCCGAAGAGAATGCCTGCCTGTTGGGCACCGATGCGCTTCGGGATGGCGTGGATGTGCCGGGCCGTTCGCTCCGGCTGGCGGTGTTCGACAAAGTGCCCTGGCCCAAGCCCACCATCCTGCACAAGGCGCGCCGGGCCCGCTTCGGCCGCTCTTATGACGACCTTCTCACCCGCTTCCGGCTGAAACAGGCCTTCGGACGCCTGATCCGGGGACCGGAGGACAAGGGCTGCTTTGTGATCCTGGAAGGCGCCACACCGTCGCGGCTGCTGACCGCCTTTCCGGAAGCCGCGCCCATCAAACGCTGCGGTCTGGCAGAAGCGCTTGGGGATATTCGCCAATTCCTGGGCTGACCCCGGCCGTTGGACCTCCTATAACCCGGTCATGGGCGACATCCGCGAAATCCAGATTCCTGACGAAGGCGGCTATGGCCGCTTCTCTACCGGCATCCTGCCCAGCCACGTCCTGAAACGGCTGATCGCAGCGGGACGCGAGATCGGCGCGAGCGAGGAATTCACAGACGCCCAGATCCAGCCCGCCAGCATCGATCTGCGCCTGGGCGCCAAAGCGTATCGCGTGCGGGCCAGCTTCCTGCCCGGGCCGAAGGCCACGGTGGAAGAAAAGCTCGCCAGTGTTTTCATGCATGAAGTGGACCTGACCAACGGCGCCGTGCTGGAAACCGGCTGCGTCTATATCGTGCCGCTGCTGGAGCGCGCGGAGTTTTCGGGGCGCGTCTCCGGCGTCGCCAATCCCAAAAGCTCGACCGGCCGCATCGACGTCTTCACCCGGCTGATCACCGACCGCGCCCCGGCCTTCGACCGCGTGGAGGCGGGCTATCGTGGTCCGCTCTATGCCGAAATCAGCCCCCAGACCTTCCCCGCTTTGGTGCGCAAGGGCTCGCGCCTCAACCAGCTGCGCATCCGTCACGGCTCGCCGCAATTCAGCGACACGCAGCTACGCCGACTGCATGCCGACTCACCATTGGTCGATTGCGACCCCGATATTGAAAACGGCCTGGGACTTTCCATCGATTTGAAAGGTCACTCTTCCTCGGGAAGCCGGCGCATCGGCTGGCGTGCCAAGCGTCACACCGGCCTGATTGATGTCGACCAACCGGACATTCTGGATCCCTATCAATTCTGGGATTCGATCGAGCCGAATAATGCGGGCAATCTGGTGCTCGACCCCGATGAGTTCTACATCCTCGCCAGCCGCGAGCGGGTCGCCATTCCGCTCGACCATGCTGCCGAGATGGTCCCTTTCGATCCCCTGGTGGGCGAGTTCCGGGTTCACTATGCCGGTTTCTTCGACCCCGGTTTCGGCTTCAATCCTCAGGGCAAGCCATCCGCGCGCGCCGTGCTGGAAGTACGCTCGCGCGAAGTGCCTTTCATCCTGGAGCATGGCCAGACCATCGGACGGCTGGTGTTCGAGCGACTCACTGATCCGCCGCCGCAAGCGTATGGCGTCGGGCTAGGCTCCAATTACCAGGGCCAAGATCTCAAACTGTCCAAACATTTCAGAGCGCCCTGATTCACATCCGGCCGATGTTTTCAGCGGCAGTGCCCAAATAACGGTGTTCCGCGCGTGGCATTTCGCTGGAACTGCCCCATCGATTGTCCATATTGGTGCAGAGCACAGCGAGTTTGTTGCCGAAAATCCACAGAGCATTGCCAAAAGCACAGGGCTGCCCCGCTTGCCTGTTGCGTCTTGGCAATCCTGCGGCACAGTAGTGTCACTCGCGGATGGACGGTTTGGGGAAACCCTGCGGGTGATTGGTTCCGGTGATTTGGGGGACAGGAACCAAGGGTCCGATTTGAAGGGGGCAGTGTGAGGCGGCTACGGCGCGAAAGCAGCCGGCCGCCTCATAGTTTTCTGATCCATCATTTTTGGCACAATAGTTTCTCTGGCCTGGGACCGCATGGCGGGCATCATGCCGCCCATGATTCTCAAAACCGAACGACTGATCTTGCGCCCGCTGCGCGCGGCCGACGCGCCTGCCCTGTTCGCCATCCTGGGCGATGCCGAAGCGATGAAATTCTGGGACCGTCCGGCGATCGCGCGCACCGCCACCGCCGCCGAGATCGTCGCCAGCCAGCTGTCGGCGATGGAAGATGGTCATTTCCTGTACTGGACGGTCTGGCGGGATAACGATGCCATTGGCAGCGTCGATCTGAGCGCGCTGGATTTCACTCATATGAGAGGCGAGATCGGGTTCCTGTTTCGCCGCGACCAATGGGGTCAAGGCTATGGCCGCGAAGCCATGGGCGCTCTGATCCATCACGCATTCCATCAGCTTCGGCTGGAGCGGTTGGAGGCCAAGGTCCATGCCGCCAACATGCCGGCCAAGAAATTACTCGGCCTGCTGGGATTCATGCCCGAAGGACGGTTAAGCGGGCACGTGCTGCGCGACGGCATCCGTCATGATGTCGATATTTTCGGTCTTTTGAGCGCGTCCAACACCCAGAACGGGGCGTAATAGACAACAACCGACACAAGGCCGATCGCTACCAGCTCGCCGATATACCAGGGCCATGGCGCCAGCCAGGTGAGCAGGCTGACATGGTCGCCCTTGCCGCGCAGGAACCCGTAATTGGTGCCCAGCGCGTAGTCGGCGACACCTGCGACCGCGACATAGAAGAGCGTCGCCAGGATCACACGCGGCAGCGATGCCAAGCTCGGGCGCATGCCGGTTCCCCAGGTCAGATACAGCAGCACGGCAATCAAACCGGCATGGTCGAGCATGAAGAGCAGGAACTGGATGTCGGGAAATCCGCTGGGAACATCGGGCGTGATCACGCCCTGCAAGGTGCCGCTCAGGCCCCAGAAATAGCCCAGCTCATAAGCACGCTGGTTGCGTGACAGCAGCGCGACGATGAGGGCAGCCTGGGCCCAGTCGCATAAATTCAGCGGCAATGCATTTCCCGCCGCCAGCCAGCCGCGCCCCCAAAGCATCGCATACCAGCCAAGCCAGCCGGCGATCAACAGCAACGCCAGAAAGAGGCGCACACCGTGATCGCGAGCAGGTCTCCCGCGCGTCCATAAGGCGAGCGACAACGGCACTGCCAGGCTCAATGCCAGCGCGATCAGATGCGCGGGACCGAACAGAATGAATGGCGGCGCCAAATTTATTGCGGCCAAATCTATTGCGGCATGTGCAAGGTCATCAGCACCAGCGGCGCGCCCTTCACGGCGGTGATCTGATGCGGGGTGCCATGTGGCACCATGATGAAATCGCCTTTCGCCACCGCGATATCTTTGCCGCCGCTGATCGCCGCTGCAGATTGATTGGTGGGGTTGGAGCGTGTGGGATTCACCATCTGGCCGCCCATGGTGATCGTGCCTGCACCTTCGATCACCACCATCAGCTCATTCTCGGTGTCGTGCAGCGCCGCCGGTCCGGCGATGGGGCGATATTCCAGATTGGCATTATAATTGGCCAGCGACAGGATCGGTTCGACCGTGATCGGCGCATCGCCTTTGCGATCGGCTTTGGCCTTGGCGATCAGCTGCTGCACTTCCGCCGATGATGTGAAGGTCTTCACGGGGGCCATCGGTTGGGCGGTGGCCGGCGCGAACGCCGCGATTGCGAAAACACAAGCGAGAAAAGGCGCGCGCATGAAATCTCCCATCGAATATTGCGCACCCTAGCACAATGGCGGGCCGGCAAGTGCGCGGCGCACGCGCTTGAGACTGCTTCACGCCGCCGAGAATCGCGCGCCCGTCCGCGCCCGGAATCCTGGCGACCGACAATGACCGTATCGGCAACATGTGTATCCAGGAATAATTCCTGTGATCGCTCCACACGGTTAAAGGTACCGGGCGCGGAAAGGCCCTGATGGCAACATGGCGTGTTCCAGTTTATTGCAACGCACAAATTTTGATCTGACACCCGCCGCGAACTTTGCGTATGTCTCTGCGGATTTGCGTTTAACCCCGGATTCAAAGAGATCTTACAACGGAAGCGGGTCGTGACATTTCATGAAGTGAATTCGTGCCGAATGTGTGCAGTGCAGCGCGACAAATAGCGACAAACTCGGGCACCAAGAAACCAGACGATAAATCCGATTTTTCGACTTTTATCCAAGTCGCATTCTCCATGCTTTTTGCAGTGCAAAAAGAGCTTCCGCGCCTTCCGCGTGGGAATGAACGAAGCTATAGTCCAGCCTCATCGGCCATTTGGGGAGATGGCGGAGACAGCAAACCTTGCTCGATCCGTCCTCCATGTGCGCAGCAAAAAAACGGGGAGGTTAGCTTTGGAACAGAACACGACATCCGGATTCAATCGCAGGTCATTTCTGAGGAATGCAGGCG
>JBEPVO010000050.1:0-17756 GCA_041690975.1 Alphaproteobacteria bacterium | reverse complement strand
TGAGCCGCGACCCGTCCCGTAGGTCTTGAGCGTCAGCGAAAGACGCGTAGGGGCGGGGCGAAACGGTCCGGTGGACCGTTTCGAGCGGCAAACGGTCCGTAGCGACAGCGTACGGACGGCCCAAGCGAGCGGCCGGATGAGCCCGCGACAGCGGTGTAATCCTTATTCGCGGATCGTGGCTACCAGTTCCGCCACGTGCTCCGGTGGTGTCGGCTGCATCACCCCATGGCCGAGATTGAAGATGAAAGGCTTGCCCTTCATCACTTCAACCAGACGCTTGGCTTCAGCGCGCATCGCTTCGCCGCCTTGCAGCAGCAGGATGGGGTCGAGATTGCCTTGCAAGGCCACGCGCGATGGCACCGTCACGGCCGCGATATCCGTCATCTGGTCGATGCCGATGCCATCGACGCCCGTCGCTTCGGCATAACGTGTCAGCCAGCCGCCCGCACCGCGCGGGAAACCGATGACGGGAATATTGGGATGCTTCGCCTTCACATTGGCGACGATGCGCGATGTTGGCCCCAGCACGGCGGCTTCGAACAATCCGGCGGGCACGGTGCTGGCCCAGCTTTCGAACAGTTGCAGCGCTTCAGCCCCGGCATCGGCCTGGGCGATCAGATACTGACTGGTGGCGTCGACCAGCACATCCATCAATCGCGCAAAGGTGGCGGGATCACGCCAAGCCAGCTTGCGGACATTCTCGTGATCGGTGCCGCCTTTGCCTTCGATCATATACGTGGCGACGGTCCAGGGCGCGCCCGCGAAACCGATCAGCGCGGCATTCGCCATTGACGGGTCGGCGGCCATGGCGGCGCGCACGCCCTTGATGGTCTGCATCACGGGCGCAAGCTTGCTGGCGTCATAGCGCAAGGATGCGATGCCCGCCGCGTCTTGAATCGGATCCAGGCGCGGGCCTTCGCCTTCCGCGAACCACAATTTCTGCCCCAGCGCATGTGGCACCAGCAAAATGTCGGCAAACAGAATGGCGGCGTCGAGCTGAAAGCGCCGCACCGGCTGCAAAGTGATTTCCACCGCCAGTTCGGGATTGAGGCAGAACTGCACAAAATCGGGCGCATTGGCGCGCAGGGCACGATATTCCGGCAGATAGCGTCCGGCCTGGCGCATCAGCCAAACGGGCGGCGGCGACTGGGGCTCGCCCTTCAGCACCGATAGAAGTTTCTTCACCATCCGCGTTTTTCCAGACTCTGTATGAATGTCTCGCCCGCTTCGGCGCGAATCTGCGCGCCCAGCCGGCGTCCGAAAGCGGCCGCGTCGCCGCAGGCATCGCCGCCCAGTGCGGTGGTCTCTTCGCGCCGCCAGCGCTCTTTGCCGTCGGGCGTGAGGATTTCGCCCAGAAAATGCAGCATGCCGTTGTTGATCCGTGCCAGCGCGCCGATCGGCGTGCGGCAGGAGCCGTCAAGCGCATGGAGAAAGCCGCGCTCCGCCGCCACCGCGATCTCGAATTCTTCGACGGTGATCTGCGCCAGAATTTCGCGCGTTTTCATATCGTCGGCGCGGCAGGTGATGCCGAGTGCGCCCTGGCCCGGCGCGGGCGGCATGTCTTCGACATCGATCAGGCTGGTGACATGGCCTTGCAGGCTCATGCGGGTGAGGCCCGCCAGCGCCAGGAAGGTCGCGTCCATCACGCCTTCATTCATGCGGCGCAGCCGGGTCTGGATGCTGCCGCGCAAGGTGACGATCTTCAGGTCCGGCCGTAGATACAGTGCCTGCGCCTGGCGCCTGAGACTGGCGGTGCCGATCACTGCGCCTTCGGGCAATGTCATCAGGCTTTGCGCCTTGTGCGAGACGAAGGCATCGCGGGGATCTTCCCGCGACGGGATCGCTGCCAGCACGATGCCATGAGGCATCACGGTGGGCAGGTCTTTCAAGGAATGGATGGCGGCGTCGATGCGCCTGTCCATCAAGGCTTCATCCAGTTCTTTGGTGAAAAGGCCTTTGCCGCCGGCATCCTGCAAGCGGCGGTCGGCGATGCGGTCGCCGCTGGTGACAAAGCTTTCGATGGGCGATTGCGGCTCACCGATCATGCGCGCCAGTTCAGCCGCGACCTGATGCGCCTGGGTCATTGCCAAAGGCGAGCCGCGCGAACCGAATTTCAGCATCAACGCCACTCCGCGATCGGCGGCATCGAGGACAGGATGCTTTCGACATTGCCGCCGGTCTTCAGCCCGAAAGTGGTGCCACGGTCATAAAGCAAATTGAATTCGACATAGCGGCCGCGCCACTTGGCTTGTTCATGGTGCTCGGCATCGGACCAGGGCGTGTTCCAGCGGCGGCGCACGATCTGCGGATAGGCATCGAGGAAGGCAAGGCCGACTTCCTTGGTGAAGGCGAAGTCGCGCTGCCAGTCGCCGCTGTCATGATGGTCGTAAAAGATGCCACCGACGCCGCGATGTTCGCCGCGATGGGGCAGGAAGAAATACTCGTCAGCCCATTTCTTGTATTTGGCGTACCAGTCTGCATCGAAGCCGTCACAGGCAGTTTTCAGCCGCGTATGGAAATCCTGCGCATCCGGGTGTGTCTGGACGCGCTGCGCATCTAAAGTGGGATTGAGGTCCGCGCCGCCGCCGAACCAGCTTTCGGTGGTGACGATCATGCGGGTGTTCATATGCACGGCAGGCACATGCGGGTTCTTCATGTGCGCAATCAGGCTGATGCCGGTGGCCCAGAAGCGGGGATCGGCGGCGGCGCCTTTCACTTGCTTGGCGAAGTCGGGCGAAAACGCGCCATGCACGGTGGAGACATGCACGCCGACCTTCTCGAACAGGCGGCCCCGCATCATGCCCATCACGCCGCCGCCCTGGTCCTGGCCATCGGCCGACAAGGCGCGGCGCCAGGGCGTTCGGGCGAAGGCGGCAGGCTCGCCCTTATAGAGTGCGGGATCGGCCTCGGCTTCCAGGGCCTCGAACGCCGCGATGATCCGCACGGCCAGCGCTTCGAACCAGGCGCGGGCGGCGGTTTTGCGGGATTCGATGCTGTCGGCGGCAGTTTCCATGGGCGCTGGGTTTCTAATCGGTAAGGAGCGGTTCGCCAAGCGAGCCGGATGATCCGAAAAACAGATCATTAACTGCAGAACAATCAATTGGATTTATCAGTCGGAAAGGTGTGGAATCATCCCTCGAAAGGTCCCGCCATGTCCGATCCGGTCCACGCCCCAACCACCAGCGCCGCTTTTGCCGAAGCGGTGGTCGCCGTGTTGCCGGGGCTGACCCTCACCGGCGGCATCGCGCTGGCCGCCTTCGCGCTGCGTCAAATTCCCGGCATGGGCATGTTCAGCCCCATGATCCTGGCCACCGTGATCGGCATGGCGTTCCACAATCTGGTGGGCACGCCCGCGCTCTGCCGTCCCGGCGTGGTCTTCAGCCTGAAGAAGATTTTGCGGCTGGGCATTATTCTTTTGGGCTTCCAGTTGATGCTGTCGCAAGTGGTGGCGGTCGGCGCGGTGGGTGTTGGCATCATCCTGGTGACCTTGGCCGCGACCTTCGTCTTCACCAAGACATTGGGCCGCGTGATGGGCGTCGATCCCAAGCTGGCCGAACTGATCGGTGCGGGCACGTCGATCTGCGGCGCTTCTGCCGTGATCGCCACCAACACCGTCACGCAAGGCAAGGATTCCGATGTCGCCTATGCGGTGGCCTGTGTCACCGTGTTCGGTTCCTTGGCGATGCTGCTCTATCCGCTGCTGCCGGGCTTGCTGCATCTGAGCCCCCGCGATTTCGGCCTGTGGAGTGGCGCGTCGATTCACGAGATTGCACAGGTCGTCGCCGCGTCGTTCCAGGACGGACAGGCGGCGGGCCAGTTCGGCACCGTCGCCAAGCTGACGCGGGTAATGATGCTGGCACCGCTGGTGATCGGCCTGGGTTTCCTCGCGGCGCGCAAGATGAGCGATGGCGACAAGGCGGACCACAAAGCCCCGCCGATGCCTTGGTTTGTGCTGGGCTTCATTGCCGTGATGTTGCTGAACAGTGTCATCAGCGTTGCACCGCATGAAAAAGCGCAGATCGTCATTCTGACCAACTTCCTGTTGTCGATGGCGCTGGCGGCGATGGGTCTGGAAACCGATTTCGCCAAGCTGCGCCAGGAAGGCCTGAAGCCGCTGGCGCTGGCTTTTTGCGCATGGGTCTTCATTGCTAGTTTCAGCCTCGTACTCGTGAAATTGTTCGCATAAAGCGCGATCCGGAAAAGTGTGAAGCGGTTTTCCGAAGATCGCGCGATAAAAAAAAGAGCGCAAAATGAATATTCATCCAAAGGCATTTTGCGCTAGGTTCGAGCGATGACGCTGGAGCAGTTGCGCGCATTTGTTGCCGTTGCCGAGCGCGAGCATGTCACCCGCGCCGCCGCCGCCATTCACCGTACCCAATCCGCTGTCTCCGCCGCCATTGCGGGCTTGGAACAGCAATCCGGCGTCACGCTGTTTCACCGCGTCGGCCGCCGCGTGGCGCTGACGGAAGAGGGCCGCCAGTTCATGGTCGAAGCCCGCGCCGTTCTCGCCCAGGCCGACGCGGCGTCGCGCGCGCTGTCGGATCTGGCCGGGATGAAGCGCGGCACTTTGGTGGTGATGGCCAGTCAGACCATCGCCAGTTACTGGCTGCCGCCCCGGCTGGTGGCGTTTCGCGCTCGCCATCCGCAAGTCAGCATCAAGGCATTGGTGGGCAACACGGCGGAAGTCGCCGAAGCGGTGGCGGCGGGACGGGTCGAGATCGGCCTGGTCGAAGGCGCGGTGGTGGACCCGGTGTTCGAGCAGAGCCTGATCGGGCGCGACCGGCTGGTGATCGTGGCGCCCATCGGCCATCCCTGGACCAAGAAACCGCCCCGGCCTGCCGATCTGCTGAAGGAGAAATGGGTGTTGCGCGAGCCGGGCTCGGGCACGCGTTCGGCTTTCGAAGCGGCCATCGCCGACAAGGGCGTGGATGTTTCCAAGCTGAATATTACCCTGGAGTTGCCGTCGAACGAGGCGGTGCGCCTGGCAGTGCGTGAAGGCGCGGGCGTCTCGGCGCTGTCGGAGCTGGTGGCGGAAGCGGGCGTGAAGTTCGGTGCGCTGGCGCCTGTGAAATTTCCGCTGCCGGAGCGGGCATTTCATGCATTGCGGCATCGCGAGCGCTATTTGAGCAAAAGCGGCCTGGCCTTCATGCAGCTGGCCAAGGGCCCAAACTGAACGGGTTCCGCAGGGGAACCTTTGCCGCCGCAACCAGTGTATGGATGCACACGTTGTTCAGGACAACAATCGCTTGACGCTGGGTATGCAATAAGGCGATGCGATGGAGGTCGGCGGGGTGCCGGTCCAACCGTACGGTTTGCACATATCCATGAGTCGATGAGTATTCCTGACCCGCCATCAACGCCGCCCGAGCGGCGGCCCAGTCCGCGCCGGCGCGCCCTGCTCGCCGGGCTGGTGGTGCATTCGGCCGGCCGTTTTTCTTTTCCGTGCACGATCAGGGATATTTCCGCGACGGGCATGCGCATCATCTTTGCCAACAGCTCGTTCATGCCGACCCAGATCGAAGTGGTGAACAAAAGCAACGGCACCGTCTATCGCTGCGAAGTGGTCTGGACCACCAACATCGCTGCGGGCCTGAAATTCATCGGCACCTACAATATGGCGGACCTGCCGCCGGAACTGGATTTCTTGCGCCGATTTCGGTGACATTACGCGGGCGTCGCGCGGACGCGTTGTCAATGTTTTGCCAAATAGTCGCGCGCATCGGCCAGCTCGGTCCGGCTCTTGTCGGGATGATCGGCCATCGCGACGATCTTGCCGTAATAGTCTTTGGCTTTCGCCGCATCACCGGATTTTTCCGCCGCCATTGCCGCGCCTTCCATGGCGCCGAGCCGGTTCGGCAATGTCTTCAAGGTAGTCTCGAAGGCGATCAGGGCGTCGCCCGGCTTGCCATGCTTCAGCAGCATGACGCCATAAAGTTCGCGCGCCGGCTTGCCGGCACCCGGCGTCACCGGATGTTTCTCGGTTCCGTCTTCGGCATCGGCGGCCGCCCGCATTGCATTGAGGGCGTTCGCGCGCTTTCCCTGGGCGTCCAGCATCCAGGCGGTGGCGACTTGCTGCTGGATATCCACCTGCTCCGCCCAATAGGCATCTTTGGCCGCCCGCAACTGATCGCGAAGCGCGGTCAGTTTGGCGATCTCTGTCTTTGCCGCGTCCGCATGGCCCAGCCGCGCCGAGCCCAGCGCGCGCGCGAAATAGGTGAGCGCCTGCACATTGGGGGCGGCATCGGCATGGACCTCAAGAATGGCCGCGGATTTCCAATCGGCGCGCTCCACCGCATAGCGGGCCGGCGCCGCTGCCAGCGCGTAGGAGGGAACGAATGTGCCGCTGGCGCCGGCAACGATATTCATCTCGTCCAGCACCGCCTTGGCATGGGCGTCTTCACCCAGCTGCAGATAGGCATAGACCAGATAGTCCATGGCATGGAGCTCATCGTCGCCTTCCCCCGCCGCCTTGCCGGCTTTTTCCGCTTCGATATTGGAGGCGATGGATTCGCGCCAATAGCCCAGCCGCGTGAAAATGTGCGCCGGCATGTGCTGGGCATGGGAGGCGGCTGGGGCAAGTTTGGCGTAGCGGCGCGCGGCTTCCAGCCCTTTGGCGGCCAGCGGCGGATAGTCGTAAAGATGGATCAGGTAATGCGCCACGCCGGGGTGCAGGGGCTGGCGCTTGGCGATCGGCTCCAGGATGGCCGCGCCCTTCAACTGATTGGCATATGTCTTGTCGGCGGGATTGGCCGAGGTGTTGAGCGCCAGCGCATAATAAATCTGTGCTTCGTCGTCGCCCGGATAGCGCGCCGCCAATTGCTCCATCGCCTTGGTGTAGGCCTGCATGCGGGTGTTGTGGTCGACCGTCTCATTATTCGCATACATGATGGTGAGCGCAGCGATATAATCGCGTTCGCGCTCTGTCCCCGCGCCGATGGCCTTGGCTTCGGCCAGCACGGCCGAACCTTGCGCAAGATTCTTGGGCGGCGGCGCTAGATGGGGATTCCACAACAGGCTCATGGCGATGCCCCAATCGGCGATCGCGCAACGGGGATCGGCTTTCAACGCGTCACGGAACAATCCCTGCGAGGCGCTGTACCAGAAGGAGTGCTGATACAGCATGGCGTTGTCGAAAAGCTTCTGCGCCTCGAGATTGCAGGAGGTCTCGAAATGCACGACGCCGAGAGGCTTGTCTGCCCCCTGCGCGAAGGCGGGTTGCGCGAGCGACAATATACCGGCTGAGAATATGGCAGAGGCGAAGAAGGATCTGATCATGACGCAAACCTCCAGGACAGGTCTTGGATGGAGCGCGATTTAAACCCACTATTGCGGCGCGCGGCGCCGTTGCGTTCGATATATCACGGTCTTGGCGTCGGCGCAGCGGGTGCCGGCACCGGGCGCGGTGCGGTGGGATCGATCTCGGCCAGGCCCACCACTTCACCCGATGCCAGGATGTGATCGCGCATCGCACCGGTCAGCCCGTCATAACTCATGGGGGGATCGGCGGTCAGTATGGCGTCCAGCGCGAAGACCTGCAGGTGATAATGATGCTTGGGACCGGCCGGCGTGCGCGGACCCATGTAAGGTTGCGCGTCGCCGCGCACATTGGGACCGTAAGATGAGCCTTGCGGATTGCCGCTCGCGGCCATGCCGGGATCCAGCTTGGTCACGCTCACCGGCACATTGTACATCGTCCAATGCAGGATCGGCATCCCGTTCCGCTGGCCGTCAGTGTCTTGCATGATGATGGCATACGATTTGGTGCCCGCCGGACCTGCGGTCCAGGCCAGGCCCGGGAATATGTTGCCGCGATACTGGGTGTTCTCGAACGGGATGTTGCCGCCATCGGACCAGGTCGGGGTGGTGACGGTGAGATGGGCGCCATTTTTGGGCGGAAATTCCACCAGCGCATTGGGACGGGTCGGCGCCGGTGCCGGTTGCGCCCAAGCCGATTGAGTCAGGGCAGGCGCGGCGGCAAGCGTCAGAAGCGCCAGCGCGGTCATCATCGCCTTCATTGGGAAACCCTCACTCGCGAGATTGCCCGATCAGTGTGACCGGCTTTTGGCGAAACGGGAAGCGACGGAATGTCAGCCGGACGCCATTTTACCCGGCAGCGGTCATGAAGAGGCTCTGCTGGCCATAAACCACATAGATGTGAAGCTGGCGCAGCACATCCATGCCCAAGGTCAGCGCCGGGATGCGCGGGTCGGCCTTGAACTGCGCGCGGCTCCCAAGGACCGACTCCTTGTGCAGATTGTGGGTCATGCCGTTCGTCTGGATCAGAGCCGGAACGTTGAAAGCGGTGACGCCGCCCGCAAAAGTGATCTGCGGAAAGGTGGCGTTGTAGATCTGCATGTCGTTGCCGTCCCGCATATCGCCCGCGGGCGGCATCTGCGGACTGTTGGCTTTGAGGCCCAGCGTGTTCTCGGCGATATCGCGGCGCATGATGGTGCGCGGCGACGCGGTATCGAGGACAGCGTTGATCTGGTTGCCCCCGATCACCACCTGGACCTCGATCTTGCCGTCCACCAGGTTCATGGGAATGATCGCCACTTCCTTGTGCGGCCAGAACACGACCTGGTGTGGGTCGGTGCATTTGTTCGGTGTGAGATAGTTGATCTTCATGTCGGTGAAATCCAGCTCGACATCGTATTGCTTGAAGAAATCACCGGTCATGATGCCGTCATAGGGCGCCGATTTTGCGATCTCGTTGTCGGCGGCGATGGCGAAACCCAGATTCTTGCCCGTGGCGCCGCCGATGGTGAAGGAGGGGACCGTGACGCGTGGCCGGCCATCGCCGTTGGGGCGGTTCCTGGCATCGACCATGGTGGTCTGGATCTGGCTGCCCACATTGAAGTCCCGGGCTGCGGTGGCGTCGTCTTGCGATGTTGAGCCAGTGAGGAAAGACTCTGCGTGCCCGAAGCCCGCGACGAGTTTCAGTTCGTCCATGGTCGCCTGCGAAATTCTCGAAGGGGTGGTGCCCACCGCGAGCAGGAATTTCTTGGGCTTGCCGCTGATCTCCACCGGCACCGTCACCAGGGTGCTTCCGGGAATCTGATCCAGCTCGGCCGATACGGCGACAGCGGGCAGGGCACAGGCCGCCTGCGCGTCCGATGTCTGCGGCGCCTGTGTTCCTGGCGATTGCTGTGCCGCAGCTGCGGCGCTCAGATTCGATACTGCGATGATCGCGGCCAATGCTTGCTTATACATAAATCCCCGCATCGTGTTTGGCTCAGCAGCAAGATGAAAGATGCGCGGCCTTCTGAGACGTCCGCCTGTTTTCCCCTGGCGGTGCCGGCGCACCGATCGCGATTATTCGATCAGCTCGAATAGAGGCAGATTCTACGCAATACTGAAAGTGGTCTGCATCTTGGCGCGGCGGCGCAGCATTACGCCGACAGCGCCCAGGCCCAGGATCATCAGCACCCAACTTTCCGGTTCGGGCACAGCGGAGACCGCGCCGTCGATGGGAGGAACGAAAGTCGGGGTGTCGACGATTTTCGGGCCGTCCTTGGATGGATCGGGCTTGAAGCGCCAATCGTCGGTCGCCGGATGATCGGGATCAGGATCGCCGAACGAGCGGCCGCCACCACCGCCACCGCCACCACCACCACCTGAACCACCACCGCCGCCGCCGCCGCCTGAACCACCGCCGCCAGAGCCAGTGCCGCCACCGGCCGCGCCTTCGCCCTCCACGCCGCCGCCATGGCGGTGCCAATCTTCCATGTCGATGTCTTTCAGCAACCGCAGATCATACAAGCGCCCATTGTTGCCATTGGCGCCGCCATCGGAACCGATGTAAGCCGGGAGCCAATGTGTGCCGTCGCCATGTTCGGTTGTGCCGGAATGGTGCGTGCCATAGGCGATACCAGAGGACGGATATTGCGCGTGGGTGGTTGCGCCGCCTGTAGCGGGCGCGTGATTTTTCTTTTCGGTATAGGCGGGCGTGCCGAACAAAAACGCGAGCAGAAGCAACAGCAAAATGATGCCCAGCGTCCGTCTGTGCCGCGCGGTGTTTACCTTGTTCGCCATGAAAGCAGCCAACTTGCCCGATCGATCTCAGGCATGTGGTTGCAAACCCTGCGCCGCGCGGCGACAGTTAAATTCATCTGTATTAATGCGAGCCAATCAGAGCTGGGTGCGCAGCGACCAGAGTTCGGGGAAGGCGCGCTTGGATGTGGTGGATTGCAAGTACGAGACGCCCGCCGTGCCGCCGGTGCCGCGCTTGGCGCCGATGATGCGCTCCACCGTCAGGGCATGCTTGTGCCGCCAGGTCGCCATCGCGTCATCCAGATCGACGAATTTTTCAGCGAGTTGGTACAACTCCCAATAACGATCCGGTTCGCGATAGACGGTGAGGAAGGCCGCTTCCACTTCGGGGCTGAATTCATGTTGCTGGCTCCAGTCGCGCGCCAGTTGATCGGGCGGCAGGGCGAAACCGGCCCGCGCCAAAGCGGCGATGGCATCGTCCCACAGGCTGGGGCTTTCCAGCGCCTTGCGCATCGCGGCCTGCGCGTCGGGGCGGTCGTCCTGGTATTTGAGAAAGCTTGCGTCTTTCAGGCCCAGCAGGAATTCGACGGTGCGAAACTGGTCCGACTGGAAGCCGGAGCTGGGGCCCAGCACATGGCGAAAGCGCGTGTAATCGCTGGGCGTCATGGTGGACAGCACATCCCAACTCAACGTCATGACCGCCTGGATGCGGCTGACCCGCGCCAGCGCCTTATAGGCGGGGACCAGCGCGCCCGCCGCGATCTGGCTCTTGGCCAGATAGAGTTCGCGGATGATCTGCTTGAGCCACAATTCCTTGGTCTGGTGGATGACGATGAACAGCATCTCGTCATCCAGGGCCGATTGCGGCTGTTGGCAGGACAGCAAAGTGTCGAGCGCCAGATACCGCGCATAGGTCATCGTCGTCATGGATCAGTCCCCGTTCGCTGGGAACAATCTAGTCCCGATGACCCTCCTCGTCTAATGCGAAGCCGTCTAATGGCGGGTACGCGCCGGCGTGTTCCGGATCAGTTCGGAGAAGGGGACGGTGAACATCTCTTCGCCGCCTGCGTTGCGGATGATGAACTGGCAGGCCATCGGATCTTCGCCATCGCGCAGCATGTCGGCCGCGATGTCGGGAATGACGCGGCAGGCTTCCATGAACGCCGCTTCCGGTCCTTCGCACGCAATCGCGACCTTGGCGGGCTGAAGACCGCGAGCGGTCTGGAGATGGAAGAAGAAGTCACGCATGGCACGACCTCACATTTGAGACGGGTTCAGCCTACGCCATTCGCCTGAACCAGGCATGAACGGAGTGAGCCGTGACCCGAAGGGGCAAAACGGTCCAGTGGACCGTTTTGAGCGGCGAACGCCGCAATTGCGTCATGAATCGCGCGCGGCGAATGTCCGGGAAATGGCGCGCGCCACCAGCCATGCGGCAAGTGTGACCAGCAATGCGGCGATGATGGCAAACTTGATCACCAACCCGATGATCTTCAGCACCAGCAGCGCCGCTGCGCCCGCGATCACGGCGGCGATGATCTCGATGGCGCGCAGGGTCATGGCTCAGCTCAATGTACGGTTCCCGGTTTAAACCCATTCAAGCCGTAAACGATCCATCCGCGCACCTGATCGGCCGACAGCGCCAGGATGATCCAACCGGAAATCCACACCCCGCAGGCCAGCGCGAACAGTTCGCCGCCGTCGCCCAGGATCACCACCCCCAGCGGAGTGAAAAGGTGGAAAGAGATCGCGCCCGTCATGATGCCGATGCCCAGCGCCGCGCCGAAGATGCGCAGGCGCGGGATCATCAGCAGGATCGAGGCGACCAGTTCGCAGCTGCCGATGATAAAGCGGCCTGCCGGCTCGAACAAAGCGATGCCCGACCAGGCGCGCAAGGTCGAGAAGATATAGATGCTTTCGTAAGCGCCGGTGAATTTGAAGAACAGCGACTGCACGAACACGATGGCGATATAGATGCTGAGCGCCCACAGAATGATGGTTTTCATCACAGTCCCCCGATCTTGGCCATTCAGCCTAGCGTGACCGCAGCCATTGGGACAGGTCACAACCCCATTTCGGCGCATGGTCCCGTTGGTTACAGGACTCCAAACCAGCGAAGAGGCATCCGAGATGGTGGGAGGCGATGCGGTTTTGCGCCGCTGCATTGGTCACGCGCCAATGATAGCATCGCAAGACGGCATCAAGAATGCCTGGAGGATTCATGACGCGCGGTTCCCATCTTCTGATTTCCGTCTGCACCGGCCTTTCGCTGGCCGTTACACCTGCTGCCGCTGCGCCGCCGTCTTGCGCCAGTCACGAAATCGCGGTGCAGGTGCTGGGTTCCGGTGGGCCGATGCATGGTGGGGCGCGGGGCGGTTCGGCCTATCTGGTCTGGGTGCATCACAGGCCTGCCGTGGTGATCGACATGGGCGGCGACACCGCGACCAAGCTGGCGAATGCGGGCGTCGAGCCGGGCACGGTCGAAACCCTGCTGGTTTCGCATCTGCATCCCGATCATGTTTCGGGCCTGCCCGATTTTCTATGGGGCGAGATCACGGCACAGCGCACAGTGCCGTTGACACTTGCCGGGCCGGAGGGCGGTGGCGCGGGCTTCCCCGACATCAAGAGTTTCATCGATCGTCAGTTCGGCGCGGGCGGGCTTTATCCGCGCATGCAGGGCCTGTTCGACGGCACCGCCTTTGCGCTGAATGTGCAAACCGTGCCGGTGAACCAGCCGGACGCGGTCGAGATCGCCAATCCATCCGGCCTCAAGATCACCGCGTTCGGCGTCAAGCATGGTCCGGCGCCCGCATTGGCGTATCGGGTGGAGGCGGCGGGCGCGGTCATCGTGCTGGGCGGCGACCAGACCTATGCCGATCCCGGCTTTTCCCGTTTCGCGATGGATGCCGATCTGCTGGTGATGCATGCGATGGTGGTGGATGGAGCAGAGGGCAATGCGCTGACCCAGACAGTGGGCATTCCCCGCGATCTGGGATTGCGCGCCAGCGAGGCGCATGCCCGTCATGTCGTTCTCAGCCATTTCATGCGCGCACCCGCCGCTAGCGCGAATGCGCCGCTATGGTCGCTGACCGATATCAAATCGGTGCGCGCGACGATTGCCAAAAGCTATCGCGGCACGATCGACCTGGCACAGGACATGAGTTGCTATCCGGTTCGCGATTGAGTGAGCGGCGGTGCGCGTAGCGCATGAGCAGGTCCGGTGGACCTGCGAAAGCCGCGAACGCCGCGAGCCCAAGCGAGCGGTAGGGGGGCCGCCGCGACGGCTAAAACAGCCCGCCGGGATCGGAGACGGTGGGACGGCGGCGCGGTTTTGCGGCGCGCTGTTCCGGCGCCATGGTCCAGCGCACGCCTTCCACGGTTTTCAGACAGGCCTTGATGCGGTCATGCGGGACCGGTGTTTCGCCCAGCCAGATCGCGCCGTCTTCATCGTCGGTCAGGATCGCGGGCATGCGGTCGGTGGGCAGTCCCGCGATCAATTGATTGGCCGGCACCGTCGCCATCACACAGGCGAGGATGTCGCCGAATCTGCGCCACAGCATGGCGATGCCGACCCGTTCCAGATCGCCGGGCGTGATGACGTGCTGCATTCCATTGTCGGGCGCTTCGTTGAAGGTCTTCACCAACAGGATGCCGCGTTGTCCGTCCAGAAAGGCGTCGCGGAACGTCGGCTTGCTGTCGATGGTTTCGGCGCGGGCATGAATGGGATCGGGGCGGCGCGGATCGGCACGATGGGGAAATCCCCAACGCATCGCCACGACTTTACGTGTCTTTGCCTGTGCATCCCACACGATCACCGGCAGCGGGCTCATGACGCGGAACGTGACGTCATGGTCGTTGCCGCGCGTCACATCTTCGGCGCTGTCTTGCATACCGTCATGGCCGTTACTGCCAAGGACAGTGCCGGTGAGGGTCTCGATGATCCGGGTGGATTCGGCCCAGGACGCCTTGGCCGCGACTTTGCCGCACATCAGCTTTCCTGTTCGACAAGATGCGCACGCGAAGGTGCGGGCTCGAACCCATCCGCGAAATATTGCGTTTCGTGGGCAACCAGCCCGTCCTGCAATTCCATGATGCTGACCACATAAGACGGCTTGCCGTCATAGCGCAGGATGAATTCCGAAATCCACAGATCGCCGCCGCCGATGATGCGCCGGACCGTGAAGCGTTTTTTGTTGGGCTGGACGAAGCGGCTCTCCTGGATGTTATGCCGGCCGCGAATGCGCTCGCCTGATTGCGGGTAATCCAGCACGGCGTCTTCGCGGTAGATGGCGTGCTCGGCCTCGAAATCATTTGCGTCCGAAGCTTGCCAATGACGCTCCAGCGCCTGCCGCACGGCTCGATCATCCATTGCAATCTCCCGTCTGCGCCCGCGACTATACACACCATGCAGCGGGCAGCGATCCGGGTTATAGCAAGCCCGTTGCGTGGCCAAGGATAGTTCCCTGTGATGCACGGGCTTGAGGATTTCGGAATATCGGCGTTGCTGGTGGCGGTGGCGGAGATGGGGGATCGCACCCAGCTTCTCACCATTCTGCTGGCGACGCGCTATCGCAAGCCGTTCGTCATCATCCTGGGCGTGCTGGTCGCCACCATGGCCAATCATTTGCTGGCGGCGATGGCGGGATTTTATGTTTCCGGCCTGCTCGATGCCTTGTGGTTCCGCTATTTGATCGGCGCGTCCTTCATCGTGATGGCGGGTTGGGTGCTGATCCCGGACAAGGAATCGGACGGCGGCACCACCGCTTCGCAGCGCGGCGTCTTCCTCACCACCGTGATCGCGTTCTTCATCGTGGAGATGGGCGACAAGACCCAGATCGCCACCGCCGCATTGGCGGCGCGATTCTCCAGCGTCTGGATCGTGGCGGCGGGCACCACCATGGGCATGATGCTGGCCAATGTCCCTGCCGCTTATTTCGGGCAAGCGATCACCCGCGTCGTGCCGCTTTCGGTGATGCGCACTATTTCGGCGGCGATCTATCTGGTGTTGGGCGTTGTCAGCCTGGCCGAGACGGCGGGCTATCTGAGTTGAAGCCCAATCCTATTTCCAGAAGCTATTTTGCGCGGCCCAGCAACGCATTCTGGATATCGAAGCTGTTTCCATAAGCCGCCGCGACCCGCCGGGCATTCTGTTCGCGCGCCTGGTGTTGGGAGGCGGATTCGTTTTTATCCGGGGCCGTGTTGCGGATCTGGTCGGCCAGCTCGCTGTAATGGTCGCGCGCTTTGCGCAAGCTTTCCAATTGCTGGGCAGGCGGGACTTCTTTTCTTTGCTGCATCGCGTCACCCTAGACCGGTTCGATGGCGTTTCGGGGAAAATCGCGCAGATGGCTAGCTGTCGGCCCGGCCTTTATGGGTCCTCAGGCCGGCGACCGCGTCGGCGATGCGCCGCCATTTGTCGCTTTTGACCCTATCCCCCATGTCTGCATGGGTTTCGGCGTGCCCCGCCGCCACGCTTTCCGCGTCGCGGCCATACAAACGGATCATGGCGCGCGCCAGATCCAACTCCGTCCCGTCACTCACCCCGTTCCCCCACGACCCGACCGGACCTAAGTATCAAATTCTGACACAGTTTGCGACAATTATGAGCGAGTTTGGCATGGTAAGCGCGACTTTTTTCCATGCCCAGCCGTACAAAGCCGGAGCCGTGGCGCATGTGGGTTGGTGGGGACATACTCGTCTTCAAGGGACAGGAATTTCACGGGGGATCGCATGCCAAACGTTCGGAAATCAGTTCGCTGGAAGAGCTTGATGATGGGCGCCGCCGCGCTCGGTGTGCTGGCGTTGCCGGCAAGTTCCGCACCCGCACCCAACAATGGCGATGCCCATGGCGAAATTCTCTGGGACACGTATGGCGTGCCGCATGTCTTCGGCAAGGACGAAACCGGGGTGTTTTATGGCTTCGGTTATGCTCAGGTAAAAAGCCACGCCAACCTGGTGCTGCGCCTGTATGGCCAGGCGCAGGGACGCGCCGCCGAATATTGGGGCGAACCATATGCAGAATCCGACCGCTGGGTGGTGTCGAACGGCATCTATGACCGCGCCAAGACCTGGTACGGCCAGCAGACGCCGCAATTCCGCAAGGATCTGGATGCTTTCGCCGCGGGCATGACCGCATCGGCGCGGGCGAACGCCGCCACGATCGATCCGGAAGTGTTGAAAGTGTTGCCGCTGACCGGCGTCGATGTGATCGCGCACGCCCATCGGCTGTTCAACTATATCTATGTCACCTCGCTGGAGCAGGTGCAGAACATCAAGGCCGAGCCGGATGTCGGCGGTTCCAACGCCTGGGCGGTGGCGCCCGCCAAGTCCAAGAGCGGCAACACCATGCTGCTGGCCAATCCGCATCTGCCCTGGGCGCCCAGCTTTTTCACCTATTATGAAGCGGGCCTGGAAGGGCCGGGCATTCATATGTATGGCGCCACCCAGATCGGCCTGCCGATGCTGCGCTTTGATTTTGACGACCGTCACGGCTTCACCAATACGGTCAACACCATCCTGGGCGCGACGGTCTACAAGCTGACCCCGGCGCAGGGCGGTTTCCAGAACGGCTATATGTTCGACGGCCAGACCAAGCAGTTCGACACCAAGCAGGCCAGCTTTAAGATCCACCAGGCCGATGGCTCGATGAAGACCGAAGCGCTCGTCCTTCGTTCGACCGTGCAGGGGCCCGTGTTCACGACGAAAGCGGGTGTCACCGTGGCGCTGCGCGTGGCCGGTCTGGAGCGTCCCGAAGCGTTGAAGGAATATTGGGATCTGGGAATGGCCAAGACATACGACCAGGCGCTGGCCGCGTTCAAAAAGGTGCAGGTGCCGACCTTCAACATCGTCTATGCCGACCGCGAGGGGAACATCCTCTATGTCGACAACGGCATTTTGCCCAAGCGCAGACACGGCGATTTTGCCTATTGGAAAGGCATGGTGCCGGGCGATACGTCGGAGACGTTGTGGCAGGACAGCGACGTGATGACGTTCGACGAAATTCCCCATGTCGCCAATCCGCCATCGGGCTTTGTGCAGAACACCAACGATCCGCCGTGGACCTCCACGATGCCCCAGGCGATCCACTATCAGGATTACCCCTCCTACATCGCCGTCGAAGGTCCGCTTTCGATGCGCAACGAACAGTCGCTGCATCTGATGGCCGACAGCGGCAAGATTTCGTATGAGGATTTTGTCCGCCTCAAACACACCACGCGCGCGCTGCTGGCGGACCGCATGGTGCCCGAGCTGATCAACATGGTGGGCACATCATCCGATGCCGACATCCAGAAGGCGGTGGCGGTGCTGAAAGGCTGGGACCACCAATATAATGCCGACAGCAAGGGCGCGCTTTTGTTCGAAACCTGGGTGAAGGAATTCGCCGGGCCGAACATGTCGAACCAAGCGAATTATGCCCAGAAGTGGGATGCCAAGGATCCCATCGAGACGCCGCGCGGCATCAAGGACCCGGCGGTGGCAATGACGACGTTGAAAGCGGCGGTGGCGGAGACGATCAAGATCTATGGCGCGGTGGACCGGCCCTATGGCGAGGTTTCGCGCTTCCATATCGGCGATGTGAACATTCCGGCCAATGGCGGCGCGGGCAATCTGGGCATCTTCCGCACCATAACCTGGGGCCCGATGGAAAGCGGCCAGCGCAAGGTGCTGGCGGGCGAAACCTGGGTCTCGATGGTGGAGTTCTCCAAGCCGATGAAGGCGATGGGCGTGATGAGCTATGGCGAAAGCAGCCAGCCCGGATCGAAGCACAA
>JBEPVO010000049.1:0-17795 GCA_041690975.1 Alphaproteobacteria bacterium | reverse complement strand
CGCCGTGCAGATGCAGTTCGGCTTCAAACAGAAGCCCGTTTCCGACCGCGCCAACGCTTTGGAGCTGGGCCGCGATGTCATGCGAGCGACTGCCGGGTGCAATCAGCACCACGGTTTCGCGCTTGGCGCTACCGGGCTGGCTCCAGATTTCGTTGGCCCATTCCGCCACGCCGACACCGATCACCCCCAACACCACCAGGAGGATCAGAAAACGAAACATCAGACCTTGGAGAGGATCAGCGCGGCATTGGTACCGCCGAAGCCGAAGCTGTTGGACATGGCGACATTGACCTCATGGCGCCGCGATTTCAGCGGCACCAGGTCCATGGCAGTCGTCACGTCGGGATTTTCCAAATTGATGGTGGGCGGCAGGATGCTGTCGCGCATCGCCAGCAGACAGAAGATCGCTTCCACCGAACCGGCTGCACCCAGCAGATGGCCGATGGAGGATTTGGTGGACGACATCGGCTTGCCCGGGGCTGCATTGCCGAGAAACCGCTCAACGGCACCCAGTTCGATGCCGTCGGCCATGGTCGATGTGCCATGGGCATTGATGTAATCGATGTCGGCGGCGGCAAGACCCGCCCGCTTCAGGGCCATCTGCATGGCGCGATAGCCGCCATCACCGTCTTCCGACGGCGCGGTGATATGGAAGGCGTCACCCGACAGGCCATAGCCTTTGACTTCGCCATAAATTTTGGCGCCGCGCGCCTTGGCATGTTCCAGCTCTTCGAGCATCACCACGCCCGCGCCCTCGCCCATTACGAAACCATCGCGATCCTTGTCGTAAGGCCGCGACGCCTTCTCGGGCGTGTCGTTGAAACCGGTGGAAAGCGCACGGCAGGCATTGAAGCCCGCAATGCCGATGCGGCAGACCGCCGCTTCGGTTCCGCCTGCCAGCATCACATCGGCATCGTCCAGCGCGATCAGCCGCGCCGCATCGCCGATGGCATGCGCGCCCGTGGCGCAGGCGGTCACCACCGCGTGATTGGGGCCCTTATAGCCATGCTCGATCGAGGCATAGCCGGACACCAGATTGATCAGGCGTCCGGGAATGAAGAAGGGCGAAAGTCGACGCGGGCCTTTTTCATGCACCAGGATGGAACCGGCTTCGATTCCTTCCAGGCCACCGATGCCCGAACCGATCAGAACGCCGGTGCGATAGCGATCTTCCTCGGTCTTGGGCTCCCAGCCGGAATCCACCACCGCCTGCTTGGCGGCAGCCAGGCCATAGATGATGAAATCATCCATGCGCCTCTGTTCCTTGGCATCGACCCATTGATCGGGATTGAAGGTCCCGTTCGCGCCATCACCCCGAGGCACCTGGCAGGCGATTTTCGTCGCCAGGTCCTCGGTCTTGAATTTGGTGATGGGGCTGGCGCCGGACTTGCCCGCAAGAATTGCGGCCCAGCTTTCCTCCACGCCGCATGCCAGCGGCGTGACCAGACCCAGTCCCGTTACGACAACCCGGCGCATAGGGCGTAAATCAGGCGTTGGCTTTGTCGATGTATTTGACCGCGTCGCCGACCGTCACGATGGATTCGGCCGCATCGTCGGGAATTTCGATGCCGAATTCCTCTTCGAACGCCATGACCAACTCGACGGTGTCGAGGCTGTCGGCACCCAGGTCTTCGATGAAGGACGCATTGTCGGTGACCTTCTCGGCATCGACATTCAGATGCTCGACAACGATCTTCTTCACGCGTTCCGCAGTATCGCTCATGGACTTTAAAGCCTCTCCTAGATTTCAAACCCGAACCGCCAGAAACGGCCGGGACCACACTTGCTTCTGGTGCTTCGTGGGTGGCCGGTTTGGTAACACAATCATTCCGGCCCCGCCACTTCACATTTAAGTCTTTGATTCACCTGTCATAACATCGCCATTCCGCCGTTAATCTGAATGGTTTCGCCGGTGACATAGGCCGCTTCCTGCGACGCAAGATAGACCACGGCGGCAGCTATTTCCTCCGGCATACCCATGCGCCCGGCCGGAATGCGCGTGGCGATGGTTTGCTTCTGCTGGTCGGTCAGCACGTCGGTCATGGCGGTTTGAATGAACCCGGGCGCAACCGCATTGACGGTGATGTTACGCGACGCGACTTCGGCGGCCAGCGATTTGGTCATCCCCACCAGACCCGCCTTGGCGGCGGCGTAATTGCCCTGGCCAGGATTACCGGTAGCACCCACCACCGATGTGATCTGGATAATGCGACCCCAGCGCTTTTTCATCATGCCACGCAGCACCGCGCGCGAGAGGCGGAAGGCAGCGGTGAGATTGACCGCGATCACTTGATCCCACTCGTCATCCTTCATCCGCATGAAGAGATTGTCGCGGGTGATGCCGGCATTGTTGACCAGAATATCGATGCCGCCGCCCGCAGCTTCCTCCGCCGCCTTGGGCAGCGCTTCGACCGAGGCGATATCCGAAAGATTGGCGGCGGCGATGAAGGCACGCGAACCGAGTTCGGCCTTGACCGCTTCCAACGCTTCGGCGCGGGTGCCGGACAGAACCACCGTCGCGCCTTGCGCATGCAGGGCTTTTGCAATCGCGCCACCGATGCCGCCGGAAGCACCCGTCACCAGAGCCGTTTTGCCCGTCAGATCGAACATCAGAGAACCTTTGCAAAAGCTTCGATTTCGTCCGGCGTATCGAGGGTGACGGTCTGGAGTTCTTTGTCAATCCGCTTGACCATGCCGGTCAGGACTTTGTTGCCGCCCATTTCAATCGTGGTGTCGACGCCAAGACCCTTGAGCGCCAGAATACTTTCACGCCAGCGCACCCGGCCCGTGACCTGTTCCACCAGGAGGCGGCGAACCATCTGCGGCTCGGCGGTTTCGGATGCCGTCACATTGGCCAGCACCGGCACCGTCAGGGGACGGATCGCCACCTTGGCCAGCGCCTCAGCCATCGCGTCGGCGGCGGGCTGCATCAACGGACAATGGAAGGGCGCGGACACCGACAAGGGAATAGCGCGCTTGACGCCCTTGGTCTTGGCGATCTCAGCAACCCGGTCCATCGCATCTTTCGATCCCGACAGGACCACCTGGCCCGGCGCATTGTCATTGGCGACGACGCAGACGCCGCTTTCGGCCGCCGCATCCTTCGCCACCGCTTCGGCGGTTTCGATGTCGGCGCCGATCAACGCGATCATAGCGCCCTCGCCCACTGCAACAGCCGACTGCATCGCCTGGCCGCGGATTTTGAGAAGTCTGGCCGTGTCCGCCAGGCTGAACGCACCTGCTGCGCATAGCGCCGAATATTCGCCCAGCGAATGACCGGCGACCAGACGCGCATGACGGGCGATATCCAGACCGCCGTCCTTCTGGAGTACACGGATCACGGCAAGGCTGGCGGCCATGATGGCGGGCTGGGCGTTTTCCGTCAGCATCAGATCGCTGTCCGGACCTTCCCACATGAGGGCGGACAATTTCTGCGACAGCGCGTCGTCGACTTCCTGGAAAATCTCGCGCGCGGGCGTGAACGCATCGGCGAGCGCCTTGCCCATGCCGACTGCCTGACTGCCTTGCCCGGGAAACAAAAACGCGCGATTCATCGTGGCGGCAGACAAACCAAGAGCCTGTGATCAAGTCAAGCGGAACCGGATCATTCCGGCCTGCGCAGCGCCTTCTCCATCAGGATGCTAGGCACCGCGCCATATCCGATGTGCTCATAGAACCGCACGACCGCCGCATTCGCCGAGCGCACCGTCAGATGGACATCGACGACATCGCGGGCGGCAAGCCATTGCTCGGCGGCGCGCACCAAATCGTGGCCCACGCCGGCGCCGCGCCGGGCGGGGTCCACCGAAACATAATGGAGCCAGCCCCGGTTGCTGTCATAGCCGACCGCGATGCTGCCGATCAGCAGGCCATCCGGACCGAAGGCCGCCAGGATATCCGATGACGGCCCGCCCCGGACGGCGCGAAAGTCACGCACCGGGTCACTGCTGCCGACCACCAGACCGCAGTCCCGCCAAAGCTTCATGATTGCCGCTTCGTCTTCTTCCGTGGCGCTGCAAATCCGTATCGTCATGGCGCGCTAGACAGGCTGCTTCGGCACATACGGTGCGTGTTTCGACATGCTGATGCGTTCCTCACCATCGTATCCCAAGCTGCGGTAAAAACTGACCACGGCATGATTGGTGGCGCGTACCTGGAGATTGATCTTGACACATCCCAAGGCCTGCAACCGATCCTCGGCTTCGCGCATCAAAAGAACACCCACGCCTTGCCTGCGATAGGTCTTCAACACCGCGACCCGGTTGATATAACCACGGTGCCCGTCATATCCCGCCATGATCGAGCCGACGACGCGCGCTTGCGCGCGCGCGACCAGAAACAGATTCGGTTGAAAGACCAGCTTCGCAGGAACCACGATCTCGGCGCGATGCCTGGCCTCGTCGTCGGGAAAAGCCTCGCGCCACAACGCATCGATGTCCGCCAGATCCCGCTCGGAACAGACATCGATCGTAATGCTCATGTTTTTGCCGTCCGGAAAAACACCCGCCCGATCGCCAAGGTGGCAATCCCGGCAAAGGCCAGCATCACGGCCAAGACCAGCATGCCCAGCGTATAGGTTCCAGTTCGCTCCTTCAGCCAGCCCATCAGAGTGGGACCGAAAAAGCCGCCGAGATTGGAAAAGGAATTGAGAAGCGCAAGTCCGCCCGCTGCCGCCATGCCGCGCAGGATTGCGGTCGGCAAGGTCCAGAACACCGCCAGCGCGCCATAAATGCCGGACGCCGCAAGGCAGAAACACGCGATCACCAGCACGGGATTGTTCGAGAGAACCGCACCTGCCAGTCCCGAAGCGCCGGCAAAAGCAGCGCCCGCGACATGCCACACCCGGTCACCAGTACGGTCGCTGGAAAGCCCCAGCAGCACCATGGCGATCATGGCGATAAAATACGGCAGGGCCACCAGGAAGCCGGTTTCCAGATTGGTGAAGCCCAGTCCCTTGATCATCTGTGGCATCCACAGGCCCATGCCATAGAGCCCGATCACGATCGAGAAATCCGGGATGATGAAAATCCAGATGCGCTTGTCGGCCAGCATCTCCCAGAACCCGGTGACCGCGCCCAGTTTGGCGTCGTCACGCCGGTCATCCGCCAGCCGCGCTTCCAGGATTGTCTTGTCTTCGGCGCTCAACCATTTCGCATTCGCGGGCCGGTCCGGCAAAAGCCAGAGCACCGCCGCGCCCAATATCAAAGATGGAATTCCTTCCAGCAACAGCATCCATTGCCAGCCATGCAGCAGGCCATTGAATCCCAGCAGCCAGCCGGAGATCGGCGCGCCAATCACACTCGCCGCCGGCACCGCCGCCAGGAACAGGGCAATGAACCGCGCCCGCGTCGCCTGGGGAAACCAATAGGTCATGTAGAGGATCATGCCCGGATACAGCCCCGCTTCCGCCAGACCGAGCAGAAAGCGCAGGATGTAGAAAGATGTCGTCCCCTGCACGAAAGCGGTCGCCATCGAGACCAGGCCCCAGGTCACCATGATGCGGCACATCCAGATCCGGGCCCCGACTTTTTCCAGCATCAAGTTCGAGGGGATCTCGAAGAAGAAATAGCCGAAGAAGAAGATGCCGGCGCCGATACCGAACACCTGGGGCGAAAAACCGAGATCGTGATTCATCGTCAGGGCGGCGAAGCCGATATTCACGCGGTCGAGAAAACTCGCCACATACATCAGCGCCATGACCGGGATCAGCCGGCGGGCGGCACGCGCCAGGATCGCGTCCGCGCGCGCATCGTCCCGATATGTTTCCGCCATCCGCCCCGCCCGCTTCATTGCCGCTCTGTAATCGCGGCTTCATGCGCCGTTCAAATCCAGGCTGCTAGTTTCGTCTCATCCGAGTCGCAATCCGCGTTCCGGATCCTGGCCCGCCGTCAGACTATCCATTCTGGAGATCGCAATGAAAACCCTCATCCTTTCCGTCTTGGCCCTGGCCGTCCTGAGCACGTCGGCTGCCAACGCCGCCCCCAGACACCATCGCCACAAAGTTTGCTCGATCCATCACCATCACCGCGTCTGCCACTGGGCCTGAAGATCGGGCGCGGACCGGAATTTCGGACCCGCCGCCTTGTTTTTCCTAACATTTTGCCATTTCCAGCACCCGGCAGCCTGACCGGGCCAACTTTTCCTTGCTGGTTCAGGGGCTTTCGCCTATATCGCCGCACGGCTGCGGTTGCCGGACATCTCTTAAAAGAGACAGCGTGATGTCACGTGGGTCCGGTAAGCCAAAACGGTGTCTGGGGCGGTCCGCTCCTCACTGCTCCGCTGCCGAAGACAAGGACCGGACATGGCTCTTTACGAGCATCTCCTGATCGCGCGCCAGGATATCAGCGCGCAACAGGTGGACGCACTTGCGACCCACCTCAAAACCATCGTCGAAGGCGAAGGCGGCAAGGTCGAGAAGCAGGAATATTGGGGCCTGCGTGGACTTGCCTATCGCATCAAGAAGAACCGCAAGGGGCATTATGTGCTTCTGAACATCAACGCCCCGTCGGGCGCGGTGGTCGAACTCGAGCGCCAGCTCAAGATCAACGAAGACGTGCTGCGCTACATCACCGTCAAGGTCGACCAGTTCGATGTTTCGTCGAACAAGAACCGCCGCGACGACAGCGACACGCCCCGCCCCGCGAAAGCGGAAGGCGAAGCCACTGAGGAGACCGCACAATGAGCTTTGGTGGAAACCGTGAAGGTGGACGCGGCGGCGACCGTGAAGGCGGCCGTGGCGGCGATCGTGAAGGTGGACGTGGTGGCGATCGCGACGGCGCACGCCGTCCGTTCTTCCGCCGCAAGAAGACCGATCCCTTCTCCGGCGCCAATGCGCCGAAGATCGACTACAAGGATGTAAAGCTGCTGCAGCGTTATATCTCCGAGCGCGGCAAGATTGTGCCGTCGCGCATCACCGCCGTCTCGAACAAGAACCAGCGTGCCCTGGCGAACGCGATCAAGCGCGCCCGCTTCATGGCATTGCTGCCTTACGTCGTGAAGTGAGGACCTGACCATGCAAGTCATTCTGCTCGAAAGAGTCGAGAAGCTGGGCCAGATGGGTGACGAAGTCCGCGTCAAGGACGGCTTCGCCCGCAACTTCCTCCTGCCTAAGAAGAAAGCGCTGCGCGCCACCAAGGCGAACCGCGAATACTTCCTGACCCAGAAGGTGCAACTGGAAGCCCATAATCTGGAACGCAAGAAGGACGCCGAAGCGATCGCCAAGAAGCTCGACGGCAAGTCCTTCATGCTGATCCGCCAGGCGGGCGATCGCGGCCAGCTCTACGGTTCGGTCTCGCCGCGCGATGTCGCCGGCGTGGTCGAAGCGGGCGGCTTCAAGATCGACCGCAACCAGGTTCAGATCAGCCAGGCCATCAAAGCCATCGGCCTCGTCGTCCTGCCGGTCGTGCTGCATCCGGAAGTCCGGGTGAACATCACCATCAATATCGCGCGTAGCGAAGACGAAGCCGAGCGCCAGGCGCGCGGCGAGAACGTCCTGGCCGAGCGCAACGAACAGGAAGAAGCCGTTGTCGCGGCGGAAGAAATGTTCGAGGAAGGCGTCGCCCCCAATGCGGACGGCGAAGCTTCCGAAGACGAACCCGCCGAAGCCTGACCTGCTCGTCTCTGCAAAACAAAGAAACCCGGTCCGTGAGGGCCGGGTTTTTTTTCTTTCAACAAGGCGGGTAGTATCAGCCCTCCAGCGATTTGCCCAGCGCATCCATCAGCAAATTGGTGCCATGCTCACGTGAACCTGCATCGTCATAACCGTCGAGATAGTCGCCATATTCCGTCAGCACGAACTTCGTGTTCTTGCCTTCCGCCTTGAGTTCGATTGCGGCCTGAGAGACGGAAATCTTCCGGTCATCCACGAACATGTTATATGTGTAGATAATCCGCCCCTCTCCATTTTTTGAGGGCGGCACGATATCGCGATAAACACAGTCAAAGCGCGTCACCATGCCGCTTTCCCATCGTCCCGCCAACGTTTCGATGCCGCCTTCGCGAAAATCGAAACTGCGCGACACGAGCGTCCAAAGGCCGGGCCCGGAAAACCATTTATCCTTGGCTTCCTCATTGGCGAAGGCTTCGAATACGCGTGCGGGATTCGCGTTCCATATGCGGGTGATGGTGAAACTGGCGTGAACGATAGAACGGTTGGTCATGCTGGCTCTTTCTCTGATCGGATTTCAGTTTGAATTCTGGCGGACGTAATGGAACCGCATCACATCCGGTTCGAAGCGTTTGGCCTCGGCAATGCGGAAGCGGGCCTTGTGCGCCTCATCGAAGAACCGCACGCCCCTTCCCAGCAGGACCGGATTGAGGAACATCCAATATTCGTCGATCACGTCCAGCGCCTGGAAACTCCGGACCAGGCCGGGGCTGCCAAAGATGAGCAAATTCTTTCCGGATTGCTGCTTCAGCGCTGTGATGTCCTGCACATCCTGCTTCAGATGGACATTGTTCCAGTCGCTTGTCTTCAGGCTGCGCGAAAAGGTGATTTTCTCCGCTGCCTCGACCCAGCGCGCATGGGCCCGCCGGTCTTCCGGCGCTTTTTCATCGTCCAACACGGTCGGCCAATAACCGCGCATCATGCCATAGGTGGTACGTCCATAAACTGCCGCGCCCGCTGTCGCGATCAAGGCGTCGGCATCCTCGAAGATCGCGGGGTTGACGGTGATCCAGTCCATCTCGCCATTGGGCCCGGCGCAGAAGCCGTCCAGTGACAGATGAATCAGCGAGACAAGCTTTCTCATTTTTCATGCTCCGGTTTGGTCTGATCCAGGAAAGCGCCCAGCCGGTCCAGATTGCGTTCCCACATCTGGCGGCGTTCGGTGATCCAATGTTCCGCCTGGGACAACATTTGCGGCTCGATCCGGCAGGTCCGCACGCGCCCTGCCTTCTCGCTTTTCACCAGCCCGCTTTCTTCCAGGACCTTCAGATGCAGCATCACGGCCGGCAGCGACATCGGCAGCGGCTTTGCCAGCTCGCTGACGCTGGCGGGCCCCAAAGTGAGCCGATCCATGATGGTCCGGCGGGTCGGATCGGCCAGGGCCTGGAAGGCGAGATCAAGAGAAGTTTGATAGTTAAGCATACACTTAACTATCAAAGACCAACCCTGTCCGTCAAGTCCATCTTTCCGCGTCCATGCTGCAATCGGAAACGCATTGCGCCGCCGCCCCGGAGCGGGCTAATTAACGCGTGCCCTCAAGGGCTTCCCTGAATAGGCCCTGGCCGCAGCCAGCCGAAAGGATTTTTCGTTGAGTGATATCTTCCGCGAAGTCGAAGAAGACGTTCGCCGCGAAAAACTGCAAAAATTCTGGAAGGCCTATGGCGACTATGTCATCGCCCTGGCGGCGGTCATCATAATTGGCATTGCCGGTTGGCAACTGTGGCAACGCTACGAAGCCCGTCAGCGCGATGCCGCCTCAGTGGCGTTCACCGCCGCCCAGCGCATTAGCGATCCCAAGGCCGCCGCGGTGGCTTTCGCCGACCTCGCCAAGACGGCGCCCAAGGGCTATCGCTTGCTGGCACGCCTGGAACAGGCGCACAGCATGCTGGCTTCCGGCCAGAGAGATGGCGCGCTGGCGCTCTACAAAGAGATCGCAAACGAAGACAAGGGTGGCCCGGGTGCCGTGGCGCGCCTGCGCCAAGGCTGGGCGCTGGCCGACACCAGCTCGCGCGCCGACCTGGAAACTCTGCTGGCGCCGCTGCGTGACCCGGCCGGGGCATGGAAGCAATTGGCCGATGAGATTCTCGCCTATAGCGATTATCACAACAACCAGATGGCCAAGGCGGCGGACGAGTTCGTCGCGTTGGCGAACGATACCGGCGCGCCGGCCCAGTTGCGCGTGCGCGCCAAGGCCATGGGCGATTTCCTCAAGCAAGGTGGCGGCAAGGATTTCGGCAACGTGCCGCCGCCAGCACCGGTACCGGCACCGGGCGCTGTGGCCATTGCGCCCGCCGCCGGAGCAGCAGCCACACCATGATGCGTGTTTCCCAGCGCCTGCGTTTCGGCTGCGCGATCGCGGCCATTCTGATGCTTGCCGGTTGCAGCGTGTGGGAAGGCATGGGCGATACCGTTGCCGACTGGTTTGCCCCCAACAACAAAAGCAAATTGCGGGGCGAGCGCATTCCCCTCACCGCGCTGGATGACGCACTTAAGCCCGACGCCAGCCTGGAAGCGGCGCCGTTGGTCTTGCCGCCGCCCTACAAGAATGCCGAATGGACGCAGCCCGGCGGCTTTGCCTCTAACGCCGCCTATCATCTGGAAGCCAGTGGCCATCTGCGCCCGCTATGGGATGCGGATGCCGGCAAGGGCTCTGATTCCACGTCGCGCCTCACCGCTTCGCCTGTGGTCGGCGGCGGACGCATCTTCGTGCTGGACTCCGAAGCGCATGTCTATGCCTTCGACACCAGGAACGGCCGTGCGGTCTGGGACAAAAGACTGGCCCCCAAGAACGGCACAGACATGCCAACCCTGTGGGGCATGTTGGGCAAGCCCAACACCATCAAGCCGGTATCCGGCATGGGCGGCGGCGTCGCCTATGACGCGGGCAAGATCTTCGTCACCTCCGGCTTTGGCGTGCTGATCGCCATGGACGCGGCAACCGGGCGCGAATTGTGGCGCCACGATCTGGGCGTGCCGATCGTCAATGCCCCTGTGGTCAATGGCGGGCGCATCTTCTTCTCGACCCATGACAATCATTTCTACGCTTTCGCGGAAGCCGATGGCCGTACCTTGTGGGACCAACAGGGCGTGGCGGAATCCGCCGGCATCCTGTCCTCCACCAGCGCCGCCGTATCCGGCCAGTTCGCTGTCGCGCCTTACACTTCCGGTGAAATTTTCGCTCTCAGGGTGCAGAACGGCCAGCAGGCCTGGAACGATGTGCTGTCGCATTCCGGCCAGGTTACGGCTTTGTCCGAACTGGACGACATCGCCGCCCGTCCCGTGATCGACCGCGACATGGTCTTTGCCATCAGCCATTCCGGCGTGATGGCGGCGATCGCGCTGGCATCGGGCGACCGCGCCTGGACTCGCGATATCGGCGGCACGCAGACCCCCTGGGTGGCGGGCGACTATGTCTATGTCCTGACCGGCGACGAGCAGGTGATGTGCCTTACCCGCAAGGAAGGCAAAGTCCGCTGGATCCATCAACTTCCCGCCTTCACCGATCCGGACCGCAAGCGTCATCCCATCGATTGGGCGGGACCGATCCTGGTCTCCAACAAGCTGATCCTGGTGTCTTCGGACGGCTATGCCCAGGCAATCTCGCCTTATACCGGCGCATTGATGGGCCGGGTCGAAATTCCCGGCGGCACCAGCATTGCGCCTGTGGTGGCGGACGATACGCTCTATATACTGACCAATGACGCCGAACTGGTGGCGCTGAAATAAAGGCGCGCCTGCTCCATGTCCTTCACCTTAGCCATTGTCGGCAGGCCCAATGTCGGCAAGTCGAGCCTCTTCAACCGCATTGCCGGGCGGCGTATCGCCATCGTGCATGACACGCCGGGCGTGACCCGTGACCGCCGGGTGGCGGATGCCGTGTTCGCTGGCATGGAACTGCGCCTGATCGACACGGCAGGCTTCGAAGAATCCGCGCCCGATAGCATCAGCGCGCGCATGACCGGCCAGACCCTGGCCGCCATCGCCGAAGCCGATGCGCTGTTGTTTGTGATCGATGCCCGCGCCGGTGTCACCACCGGCGACGAGATCATCGCCACAGCCCTGCACCGTGCCGGCAAACCGGTAATCCTGGCCGCCAACAAATGCGAAGGCCGGATCGAGCCTTCGGCCTTGGCCGACGTTTTTGCCTTGGGCTTTGGCGAACCTTTGAAAATCTCCGCCGAGCATGCGTTGGGCATGGACGAACTCGCGGCGGCGCTGGAACCGCTGGCGCCGCAAGTGATCGTGGTGGATGAGGAAGAAGAGCCGTTCGAGACAGAAGATGATTCCGACGATGCGGGGTTCGAAGAAGACACATTCGATTACCGCAGCAAGCCGTTGCGCCTGGCGTTGGTGGGCCGGCCAAATGTGGGCAAATCCAGCCTGTTCAATCAATTGCTGGGTGAGGATCGCTCCATCACCGGACCGGAAGCGGGGCTCACTCGCGATTCCATTGCCGCGCCCTGGCGGATCGATGAGCGCGAAGTCCTGCTCCATGACACCGCCGGTCTGCGCAAGAAGGCTAAGGTCGCGGGCGTGACCCTGGAGGAAATGTCGGTCGGCTCGACCCTGGACGCCATCCGCTTTGCCGATTGCGTGATCGTGATGATCGACGCCACCCAACCTTTCGAGAAGCAGGACCTGGTAATCGCCGACCTGATCGCGCGCGAAGGCCGCGCCGTGGTTTTCGCGGTCAATAAATGGGATATGAAGCAAGACAAGAACGGGGCGATTTCAAAATTGCGCGAGCAACTTGATCAGTCGCTGCCCCAGATAGCGGGTGCGGCCCTGGTGGCAATCTCCTCGCGCACTGGCGAAGGCTTGAACCGCCTGCCCGAAGCCATTATGGCGGCTGACCGGGCCTGGAACAGCCGCCAGACGACGTCGGTGCTCAACCGCTTCCTGGAAAGCGCCTTGGCCCGCCATGCCCCGCCTGCCATACGGGGCCGTCGGGTGCGTATCCGCTACATGACCCAGACCAAGGCGCGGCCGCCGACTTTCACTTTGTTCGGCAACCAGCTCGATGCGTTGCCCGAGGATTATCAGCGTTATCTGGTCAACGGGCTGCGCGAAAATTTCGATCTCAAGGGCACGCCGCTGCGCCTGGTGATGCGCAATACCAAAAACCCCTACGATCCGAAGAAGTAGTCCTCCAACCTTTCACCCTGACCGGCCTTGAGCCGGTCATCCAAGAATGGGCGGATCAAGTCCGCCCATGGTGAGTCATTTGGGAGGCGATGCCGAAGAACTGGCTTCGCATGTCACTTCCGGAATTTGATCAGCTCGCCATGCTTGTCGTTCGACGGCGACAGCGCATCCAGGATCATCGGTGTCAGTTCGTCCGGCCGCGGCAAGGTGGCCGGATCCTCGCCCGGCATCGCCTTGGCCCGCATGATGGTGCGCACCGGCCCGGGATCGAGTGCATTCACTTTGACATTGGTGCCGCTGCATTCGGCGGCATAGGTGAACGTGATCATCTCCAACGCCGCCTTGCTCATGGCATAGCCGCCCCAGAAGGCGGTGTTGCGGCGGGCCGCCGCCGAACTGACCATCAGGACCCGCCCCGCATCGGATAGGCGCAGCAAGGGATCGAAGGAGCGGAGCAACCGCCAGTTGGCGGTGACATTGATGTCCAGTAATTCCTGGAAAATCTTGGGGTCGAGATGTGTCAGCGGCGTCAGCACGCCCAAGGTCCCGGCATTGCCGAAAAAGGCATCCAGCTTTTTCCAGCGCTCGAAGATCGAGGCACCCAGCCGGTCGATCGCCGCGAAATCCTTCAGATTGAGCGGCACCAAAGTGGCCGTACCGCCTGCTTTCTGGATGGCATCATCAGTCTCTTCCAGCCCGCCCACGGTGCGCGCGACGCAGATGACATGCGCGCCTTCACGTCCCAGCGCGATAGCCGTGGCCCGGCCGATGCCGCGCGAAGCGCCCGTGACGAGCGCGATCTTTCCGGAAAATGCTTTGGTCATGGCATCTCTGGGATTTTAGGCGACGTCGGCGAGCAGCGACAGCTGGCGGTCACGGGCGCCGCCGGAAATATCGGTCAGCTCGATCGGATATTCGCCGGAGAAACAGGCGTCGCAGAAGCCCGGCGCGCGCGCATCGCGGGCGGGACGTTCCATTGCCCGGTAAAGCCCGTTCATGGAAATGAACGCCAGGCTGTCGGCACCGATGAAGCGGCGCATGCCTTCGACATCCATCCGGTGCGCCAGCAGATCGTCGGTGTTGGGCGTGTCTACCCCATAGAAGCAGGAATGCGTGGTGGGCGGGCTGGCGACCCGAAAATGTACTTCGGTGGCGCCGGCGTCGCGCACCATCTCCACGATCTTCTTGGAGGTGGTGCCACGCACGATGGAATCGTCCACCAACACGACTTTCTTGCCCTTGAGCATGGCGCGGTTGGGATTGTGCTTGAGGCGCACACCCAGATGGCGGATGCGGTCCGACGGCTCGATGAAGGTGCGGCCGACATAATGGTTGCGGATGATGCCCAGCTCGAAGGGAATGTTCGCCGCATTGGCGAAACCAAGCGCCGCGGGCACGCCGGAATCCGGCACCGGGATGATCATGTCGGCGTCGATCGGTGCTTCCTCGGCCAGCACTTCGCCGATGCGCTTGCGCGCGTCATAGACATTGCGGCCTTCCAGGGTGGAATCCGGGCGGGAGAAATAGATGTATTCGAAAACGCAGAAGCGGTGCTGTTGCGTCTTGAAGGGAAAATGACTTTCGATCCCGTCACTGGTGATCACCACCATCTCGCCCGGCTTCACGTCGCGCACGAATTGCGCGCCGATAATGTCAAGGGCACAGCTTTCCGAGGCCAGGATGGGGGCGCCTTCCAGCATGCCCAGCACCAGCGGCCGCACGCCGAACGGATCGCGCACACCGATCAGCTTCTTGGATGTGAGTGCCACCAGCGAATAGGCGCCTTCGACCTGGCGCAGTGCGTCAATCAACCGGTCGACGATACGCACATGGGCACTGCGGGCGGCCAGATGCACGATGGTCTCGGTGTCGGAGGTCGACTGGAAGATCGCGCCTTGCCCCACCAGTTCGGTGCGCAAGGTATGCGCATTGGTGAGATTGCCGTTATGGGCGACCGCAATGCCGCCCCCGCTGAGATCGGCGAAGATCGGCTGGATATTGCGGGCATTGGAGCCCCCGGCGGTGGAGTAGCGCACATGGCCCACCGCATACTGGCCCTTCAAATTCTTGGCGGCGTCGGACTTGCGGCCGAAGGCATCGCCGACCAGACCGACATGACGCTCGGCGATGAACTGACCATTGTCATAAGTGACGATACCGGCTGCTTCCTGGCCGCGATGCTGCAGGGCATGAAGTCCCAATACGCTCAGCGCACCGGCATCGGCATGACCGTAGATGCCAAAGACGCCGCATTCTTCATGCAACGTGTCCGAGTCAAACATATGGTCTTCTTGGCCGGTCATGGCTTGCCGTTTCCGCCGTTCCCCGTGGCCCCGAAAAGGGTGTCTAGCGCGCGGCGGTCCTTGGCGCCATAGGCTTTCTGGTCCGGTTTGGCCGCTGTGCTTTTATGTTGCAGATGAGCCCCAGTTTCGCCGGTTTCGCTAACCTCATTGGCCTTGGAATTCCTGCGGATCAGGTCGCCCAATGCGTCACGATGCCCTTTATCGGCACTCGGTGGGCTGGTTGCAAAATCTGCATAGGTGCGGTCCGGGGCCAGGGAAATCAGCACTTCTGCGGAAGACTGGATCAGCGGCAGGCTGCGCGCCTCTTTCAGGGCGGCGGGATGTTCCTTGATCGGCACGAAATGGGTAAACGCGATGTAAGCTACGCCCACAACCACCAGCCCCCGCACCACGCCGAACGCAATGCCCAATCCCCGGTCCAGTGGCCCGATGGGCGAATGTTTCACTGTCTCCGAAAAACGATGTCCGATGAAGGACAGCGGAATGACCACCACCAGGAAGATGCCGGCATAAGCCGCAAGCGACGCGATCCAGGGGGTGGCGATGACGCCCCGCATCAGCGGGATCAGCCAGGGGCCGAAATAGAGCGTGGCGAAGGCGGCAGCCGCCCAGGCGAAAATGCCCAGTACTTCGGACATGAAACCGCGAAAGGCCGCATAGGCGCAAGACACCACCACGACCAGCAGTACCAGGACGTCCACGAATGTAATGGGCAGGACCATGATTCGAGTTTAGCAGCTTTGCCGATTCGGGTTCGCGAATTGTGGTGCAGTCACGCGCAAAGCCCTAGCCCGCGGAAGAGGTTTTTCCTGCCCGTGCCTGCGAAGGCCGCGGCGCGAACACCAGAAGGTCCGCCACGCTGTTCATTTCGGTCAGCTTGAGCCCTGCCCCATCCACCTTGGTTCCCTTGGGGATGAAAGCCTGCTTGAAGCCCAGCTTGGCGGCTTCCTTCAGCCGCGATTCCGCTTGCGGCACCGGGCGGATATCGCCTGACAGCGAAATCTCGCCAAAGAAAACGCTGTCTTTCGGCAAAGGCTGGCCGCCAACGGAGGAGACCAGCGCCGCCGCCGCCGCCAGGTCACAGGCCGGTTCGGAAATTTTCAAGCCGCCCGCGATGTTGAGATAAACATCGGACCCGCCAATCCCCACCCCGGCGCGCGCGTCCAGCACCGCCAGGATCATTGCCAGTCGTCCCGTATCCCAGCCGACCACGGCGCGGCGCGGCGTGCCGTATCCAGTCGGTGCCACCAGTGCCTGGATTTCGCAGAGCAAAGGCCGCGTGCCTTCCAGACCTGCAAACACCGCCGTGCCCGGCGCGCTGGAATCGCGGTCGCCTAGAAACAGCGCGGACGGATTGGCAACTTCCGCCAGACCTTTTCCCGTCATCTCGAACACGCCGATCTCGTCGGTGGGACCGAAACGGTTCTTTACCGCGCGCAGCACGCGGAAATGATGGCCGCGTTCGCCTTCGAAATAGAGCACCGCATCCACCAGATGCTCGACCGCTTTGGGGCCCGCAATCTGACCATCCTTGGTGACATGGCCGACCAGGATCAGCGCCGCGCCGGAGGATTTGGCATAGCGCACCAGATCGAAACTGGCGGTGCGGACCTGGGCAATGGTGCCGGGCGCGGCATCCAGTGCGCCGGTCCATAAAGTCTGGATGGAATCGATGGCGACGATTCCTGGCGGCTTGCCAGCTTCGAGCGTCGCGAGAATGTCTTCGACATTGGTGCCGGCGCCCAGATTGAGCGGTACGTGGGAAAGCTCCATGCGGGCGCCGCGCATGCGCACCTGCGCCATCGCCTCTTCGCCGGAAATATAGACCGCATGACCGCCCTTGCGGGCATATTCGCCCAGCGCCTGCAGGATGAGCGTGGATTTGCCGATGCCGGGATCGCCGCCCACCAGCAGCGCCGAGCCGGGAACCAGCCCGCCGCCGCAAACCCGGTCGAACTCCGTCACGCCCGTGATGCGGCGGGGTGGCGGGGCGTCTTCGGTTTTCAGATCTTCCAGGGCGAAGCGGCGGCCCTTGACCCGTCGCATGGTGCTGCCGCCGATGGGAGGAGCCGCCCCTTCTTCCGTGATGGTGTTCCAGCCGCTACAGGCTTCGCATTTGCCCGACCATTTGGGGGCCGTCGCGCCGCAGCTTTGGCAGACAAAAGAAGGGGAGGATTTGGCCATGAATCGATTGTACCACGCACGTCAATACGGACGGCAAGCGATCCGGCTAGGCTTTCACCACCATCTTGATCGTGTCCGGCCACTCGCCCAAGCTCGCGGCGTTCGACGCTCAAATCGGTCCACTGGACCGATTTGCCCGGCCCTGCCGGTTGCGCCTCACCCTTCTGCGCAGCGCGCTTACGCTTTCACAGCCATTTTTATCGGCCCTTCGGCGCGTCCATGAATGAACTGCTCGACATAGGGATTGCCGCTGCGGTCGATCTCGCCGGTGGGGCCCTGCCAGATAATCTTGCCGGCATAGAGCATGGCGATGCGGTCGGAGATTTTCCGCGCGCTGGTCATGTCATGGGTGATGGATAGCGCCGTGGCACCCACATCCTTCACGGTGGAAATGATCAGATCGTTGATGATGTCGGCCATGATGGGGTCAAGGCCCGTGGTGGGCTCGTCGAAGAAGATGATTTCCGGATCGGCGGCGATGGCGCGGGCCAGGCCGA
>JBEPVO010000048.1:0-17842 GCA_041690975.1 Alphaproteobacteria bacterium | reverse complement strand
GCTGAGCGTTGGGCGCGTTGCGCGCGTCATTTGCGGTCGCCGACAGCACGCCGGAGGCTTGGTTGGCGGCATCCAGCGCCTTCAGGTCGGCGGGTGGGAATTGCGGAGGACGCGGGCGGGCCGCCATGGCAGCGCCGCCGGGCGCTGTACCGGCCGCCGGAGCAGCAGCTTGCGCCATTTGAGCGGGAGCGGCAGCGCTTGCATGCGGCGCAGCTTTCGCGCCTTCGGCCGGCGGCGGCACGAACGCGATCGCTTTCAGAAATTCGCTGCGGCGGTCCACTTCTTTCGGTCCAGCCGGATACCCATTGGCCTTAAGTACAAATGCCAGAGTATCCGCATAGACGTCGCGGCTTAGCTTGCCGGGATTGTCCTGCGGCATCGTATTGTGGATGCGGTCGAACAATTCCCCGAGCGTCAGCCCCGCCCAATCGGAAATGAACTCGGCGCCCACCAAAGCAGGCGCTTCGCCATTTCCGTTCAGGCCGGAGCCGTGGCAAGCGGCACAGTGCTGGAGATAATCCGCCTGACCACGTGTCGCCTGAGCCTCGGTGTAGACGCCATCCAGCACGGAACTGGAAGTCTGCGCCCAAACCGCACCGCCAAACGCTGCTGACATGGCGAGCGCCGCGGTGAGTGCAGCAATTCTGTTACGCATATCTTTGTCCTGTCCGTATCGGAGCGTTAGCTGTTATCCGGCAGCGTGTAGCAGACATACTCGCCGGAATAGTTGCCGCCCGAGATCGCCACGATGATGTACTGCTTGCCGTTGACCATATAGGTCATCGGCGAGCCCGACTGCGGCGCAGGCATCAGCACATTGCCGACTTCCTTGCCGGTCGCCTGATCATAGGCGCGGAGCATGGCACCACGCGGATGCTCGGGCGTCGTGGTGACTTGAGAATCGCCCGCGACCACCAGGGTCTTGGTCAGCATATTGCCGATGCTAAGGCTGGCTTGGCCCGTACGGGGAATGTTGAGCCCCTTCAGCGCCGGATGGTTGCGGATTGCGTCCGGCGTGTCGCCATGCGCGACCTGCCAGACGATCTCACCCTTGTCCACATTGATGGCGCTGATCGTGCCATAGGGCGGCCGCATCAGCGGCAACCCTTGGACGGCTGCGCGCACCCCATTGGCCCTGGCAGCCGGTGCTGGGGTCGCCCGCTTCGGTGCGGGCGAAGCGTCGGCGCCTTCGTTGGTGCCGGCAGCATCGACCATGGTCACGGGCACTCCCGCCTGACCCACGACATAAGGCAAGTCGGTAAAGCCCGGCGGCGGCGGCACCAGCCCCGTCAAGTTCTGGCAGCCCTCGCAGCCATAAGTAAAGACGGTGTTGGTCTCCGGGTTGAAGGAACCGCCCGGCCAATTGGTACCGCCCGAAGCCGTGCCCGGGAGGAAGGTTCCGATCGGCCCGTTGGCGTTGGACACCACCGGCGGGGTGTAAATCGGGCCGAGCTTGATCTTCTTCACCAACTCCATCGCCTCGGCGCGCAGCGCGGGCGTGAAGTCGATCAACTCGTCGACCGAGGTGCCGGTGCGGGTATAAGGCTTGGGCTTGGACGGAATGGGCTGGGTCGGCGAATACCATTCGCCCGGCACGGTGCCCTTCTCGACCTTGCGCTCCGGCATCGGCCACACCGGCTTGCCGGTCACGCGGTCGAATACATAAAGCATTCCCATCTTCGACGGGTTTGCGACCGCCTTGATGGCCTTGCCGTCGACATTGACGTCCATCAGCAGGGGCGCTGACGACATGTCATAGTCCCAGATCTCGTGATGGATGAACTGGAAGTGCCATTTCGGCTTGCCGGTATCCAGATCCACCGCCACCAGGCTGTTGGCAAAAAGACCGTTGCCCGGACGCTTGCCACCAAAAAAGTCGGAGGTGGGAGATTCCACCGGCAGGTAGGCAAGATTGGCGACCGGGTCGGCGGTGATCTGCGCCCACACACCGGTATTGCCGGTATATTCGTTGGAATTGTTCAGCCAGGTCTCGGCGCCCGGCTCCCCCTTCTGCGGAATGGTGCGGAACTGCCAAAGACGCTTGCCGGTGCGCACGTTGAAGGCGCGCGCCGAGCCTTTGTTGTTCTTGAAGCTGGACGGCGTAAAGCCTTCGCGGAAGGCCGAACCCACCAGCACCCTGTCACCCACGACCGTCGGCGCCGCATGCAGGCCGATCTCACCCGTGGTCAGATCGGGCGAAATCTTCTGGTCATCGTCCGCCTTCAGATCAACCGAACCATTGTTGCCGAAACTCGCAATACGCTGGCCCGTCTTGGCGTCCAGCGCGATCAGTTGATAACCCGGCGTGACATAGAGGATGCGGGCTTCCTTGCCATCGCTCCAATAGGAGACACCGCGGCCCGAAAGCTGACGGGGAGCAGCGGCACCGCGCGCGCCTTCTTTCTCGCCATGAACCCAGAGAAGTTCGCCGGTCACCGCGTCCAGCGCGATCACCGAACGACGTGAACCCGCCGTGGTGTAGATCACGCCGCCGATTTCCAGGGGCGTGCCTTCGAGCTTGAATTCCGGACGATTTCCCAGATTGTCGGTCTTGAAGCGCCAGGCCACTTCCAGCTTGGAGAAGTTGGATGCATTGATCTGGTCCAGCGACTTAAACCGGCTGCCCGTATTGTCGCCGGCATAATTCGTCCAGTCCACATTCCGTCCGGTCTGGGCGAACGCCACCGAACCACCCAACAACAGAGCCGTCAGGCTTGCACCGGCAATCAACGTCTTCTTCGTCAAAGTCATCATTTTCGCCTTCTCAACAAATGTGGTGTGGAACAAGCGCGCAGTTACGCGGCCGCGCCGGATATCGCGGCGGTTCTTTCACCGCCGTACTGGAATTCAGAATAGAGATTCAGATTTGCAGCCCGGATTGCCAATATGAGCGCGGAGCATCCCGGAAACTGTCGCCACATCGGCCGCACCAGCCCGCACCCTCGTCGCATCACTGCGAGTCGTACCCATGAACACCCTCCCAAGATGTTGGTTTTTCGACGTAATACTCGCCTGAGCGCGCCAGACCACTTCGGGTCCGTTGACGATCAAGCTACCTCCAGGTTCCGCCCGAGACAATAGCCAAAGAAAAACCCGCCCACCTCCGGTGTGGAGATGAGCGGGCTGATAACAAGTCAGGCTTTCAAACGATCAGCCGGACTTAGAAGTTTAACGTGACGCGGCCGTAGTAGTAGCCGCCGTTCGGATTGTAGGACGAACCGATAAAATTGTGGTCGATATTGGAGCCGGTATTGACCAACTGCGCCGCGCCCGTGCTGGCGTTGGGCGTATTGTTCACGAACGGCGCCGTGTCCGGGCGGATATTGAAAATGTTGTTGCCGCCGATAGCGAACTGGAGCTGCTCGGTGATGTCATACCGAGCTTCCAGATCGGTGATGCCGACAGCAGCCTGGTTCTCCGTGAAGAACGGCGCGCCACCGTTCGGCGAACCGAAGCCGTGGACCGGACCGTAATAGGTCTCGCGAAGAGTGATGCCGAACTGATCCAGCGACCAGTTCGCCGCCAGGTTGATCTTCTCCTGCGGAGCGCGGTGCGCGAAAGCGAACAGGCCCGAGAAGTTGAAGAGCGTCACACCGGACGCGCTCGCCGCCAGGACAGCAGGCACCGGAATAACGCCCGAGACCGAAGTCTGGGTATAGTTGCCGGCCAGCGTCCAGTCGACCAGACCGTAATCGCCGAAGTCGGTCGGGTAGTTGACCGTCAGATCGATGCCCTGGGTCAGGGTGTTGATGCCGTTGATGAAGGCTGTGACACCCGTCTGCACAACAGTGGGATCGATCGTATTGCCGTGCGCGATGATCGCCTGATTGACCAGCGGCGAATTAACCGCACCACCGAGACCGTTGATGGTGTTTGTCAGCACGATGCGATTGCCCAGCGCGATGCTGTAGGCATCGAGCGTAACGCTCAGATCGTCCAGTGGATGGGTGACGATACCCACGCTGTACTGAGTCGAATTCTCAGGCTTCAAATCATTGATGCCCAGAACCTTGGCGGCGCTGGAGTCTGCGGGCAACTGGACCGTACCGGCGGTCGGGGTGACGTTGGTGGCCGAGTAGAACTCTTCTGCCAGGGTCGGCGCGCGAAAACCGGTCGACAACGTACCGCGAACGGCGAATTGCGGCGTGATGTCGTAACGGGCCGTGATCTTGCCGATCTTGGCATCGCCGAAGTCGGTATAATGCTCGAACCGGCCGGCGACATCGAGCTGCAGTTCCGGAATGGGAGCAAGCGCCAGATCGATGTACCCCGCATAGTTCTTGCGGCTATGCGTGCCCGCATCGGTCGCCGCGAAACCCGGGTACGACTGCGAACCTTCCTTGTAGCTGGACGCGAAATCACCCCGACGGATTTGGTAGCTGTCTTCACGCGCTTCGGCGCCAACCGCGACGTTCAGCGGCGAGGCCATTCCGACATTGAAGGGGTGGGTCGCATCGATCGTGCCGATGAATTCCGAAGCGGTAAAACCACCGGCATAGAAATTCGTAGGCGACGTGTGGGTGTCGATGAACAGCGAGCGGTTACCCGTGTTGTAGACATAGATTTGGTCCTGGTCCTTGCCGTAGCCGATATTGGCGTCGACGTCCCAGCCCGCGACGTTAAACTTCAGGCCCGTATTGTACTGATAGTCGTCTTCCTTCAGCGCTTCTTGCGGGTTGAAGCCCTGAGACGCGAAGACCAGCTCGCCCGGGGTATAGAGCGTGCCGGCCTGACCGGAGGAAATCACCTGGCCGCTTGTGTTCAGGCCGTTGGTGCCAAGCGCGGCGACACCCACACCGGAGAAGCCAGAGCTCACACCGACCGCGCAGGCCGGCGTGATGCCATTGGCCGTGACGGCCGTGTTGTAACCCGCATGATTCGTCGCCGAGCAAGGTTGGTTGGAGCCCGGCGCCGCAATGATCTGGGTCGGCAGGCGATCATTTTCAAACGCCTTGGCAACGCGATGACCGAAGCTGCCGAAGGTGTAGAACTGAACATTGTCGGAGACGTCGTAACCCGCATTCACCATCGCGGTGGTCAGGTTGAACTGGGCATCGCCCGAAATGTGGTTGGTGCGGGGATAGCCGGGAATGTTCTGGCGCTGCGCCAAGGGAATGCAAACACCGCCGGTGCAAGGCACGATGCCGGCAGCAGTCTGGTTGTTTGCCGTGGTTTTGGTGCCGGCGCTGACCTGACCGAAGGCCGAACCCGTCGGAGCAGCCTGAATGGCGGCATTGCCGATAAGGCCTTCCGGCACAACATTGCCATTCGCGTCGATCAGGCGATTGTCCGGGCCGCCATTCTGGGTGAAGCCATGATACTTCTTGTCAACGGTGAGGTTGACGAAGCCCTTGTCGAAGAAGGGCATGCCCATATTGAAAGCGACGTCGTAGGATTCGCCTTCGGTGCTGTAGTTGCGCCCGCTGGAGACTTCCAACTTACCGCCGGACGACTTCTTCTTCAGGATGATGTTGACCACGCCGGCGATGGCGTCGGTGCCGTACTGGGCCGCCGCGCCGTCGGTCAGCACTTCGATATGATCGATGGCGGCGGTGGGGATCAGGGAGATGTCGGGCGCCGCGCTGCCACCAAAGGAACCGCCGAGGACGTGCAGGTTGCCGGTGCCGTGCCGGCGCTTGCCGTTCACCATCACCAACGTCGCGTTCGGGGAGAGCCCGCGCAGCGCTGCCGAAAGCGACAGGTTGGCAAGATCGCCGCCCACCGATTCGACATTGAAGGAGGGAACAGACTGGCCCAAGGCCTGCCGAAGGTCGGCGGAACCAGCGCCGCGCGTCAGCGAATCGCTGCCCAGCACGGTGATGGGCGCGGCACTGTCGGCGGCCGTCATGCCTTGCACCCGCGTGCCGGTTACGACCACGGTTTCATTGCCGGATCCGTTGGCATTCTGCGCGAATGCCGGCGCGGCGATGACGGCAAATGCCGTCGCGGACGCACTGATGAGCAAGGCATTTTTCAAATTGAACACGTTGGATAGTCCCCTGAGTGGTTGGTTTTCTGCACTAAAATCAGCGAATTTCGCTTCTCGTATAATACTAACGAGTCAGTTTCGCTTCATTTTGCGGAATTAATCATCCTAATAGCGGGGGTAATATAGCACTATAGTATTAAATTATAGTCCCTCAGGATTGGTCTGTGCCAAATAGCGACAAATGCGCGGAAGATCTGCGAGTATTCATCAAACGGGCGAAATTCGACCTTGCATGGCGCCGCCGGCATATCGGAAATTCATCAATAAAATCAGATATATAAATCAGCGACCACGCGATCTCGGACTCAAACAAAACGACAGTGCCCCTTCGGCAACAGCCAAAAAAAAGGCAGGCGCGTCAGCGCCTGCCTTTTCTCAGAATGTCGTGACGCTCAAGGAGACTTTTTGACCGCAATCAGTTCGATCTCGACCAGGTCGGTCGAGCCGACCAACGAAGCGACCTGAAACGCGGCGCGGGCCGGCTTGTTGGGCTGCGCCGCGGTGCCGAATTCCTTGAACCAGGAGGAATTCATCCCGGCAAAATCCATCTTGCCGCCCTTGGCCGGATCACCGACCAGGAAGACATGGGCCTGCACCACGTCCCCAAAAGTCAGACCCTGCTTGGCAAGTTCCGCCTTGAGGCTTGCCAAGGTCGCGGCCGTCTGGGCGGCGGTACCGCTGCCCTCTCCGGTCGAGCCACTGACATAATAGGTGTCATAGCCGGCAGGCACCTTCACCGAACTGGCATAGGGCGCCTTCGCATTGGCCTGATTGTGCACCACGTCGGCTGCGATCGCGCCCGAAACGAAAAGACCGGTGCCAAGCACCGCAACACATGCGTATTTCAAAGCCTTGTTCATATCGTCATTCCTTCTCGAATGAGGGACTTACGGGCGGGCGGCCTTGACGTCGGCGGGCGTGACCTTGTCCTTGTAGCTGTTGCCGAAATGCGTGCGGATGTAGTTTGTCACATCGGCAACCTGCTGGTCGGAGAACATTCCGCCCAGCGCCGGCATCGCCTTCTGGCCATTGACGATCACGGAGACCGGGTAGCCCGCGACTTCCAGTTTCGGATTCTTGGCGAGCGCCGGATACATGCCTGCGCCGACCGCGCCCTTGGCGTCCGGCATGTGGCAACCCTGGCAGACATTCTTGTAAATGGCCTCGCCGCCCTGCTCGGTGAAGCCGCCGCGGCCACCACCAGCACCAGCGCCCTGCGCATAGGCACCAGACGAAATACCAAGGCTCAGCAGCAGTGCGGAACCAAGAACACGACCGATAAATGCAGACTTCATAATCCCCTCCGAATTTTTCTTTAGGCCGCTACAACGCGCTGATGCAGACGCTTGATCGCGTCCAGCGCCGATACAATCGCACCTTCCTGCCACGCACCCAAGTGGGAAGCGTGTTCGCCCGCCAGGACCATGCGGCCATCGATTGCGCAAAGTGCGTCGTAATTCTTCGCACGATTGGCTTCGGTCCATTGGGCGAAACAGCCCAGGGTCCAGGGCATGCGATGCCAGCCGACCGAGACACCATTTTCGAATTCCGTGCGGTATTGCGGATGGATCGCCGCGCCGCAATCGACCACCACCTTCATGCGCTCTTCCGGCGTCATGGAGGTGAGCTCGAAGGCATGTGGACCGAAAGTATAGGCGCCCAGCACCACGCCCTTCTGGACCTGCATGAACTGCGTCGACGGATAGGAGATCAGCGCGACCGGCTGGTCGGTATAGGTGATGCCGCCATAGATGCGCTCATCATCTTCCCACCAGCGGCGCTTCATCTGCACGCCCGCCTTGAAGCCGGCGGCGTAGGCGAGTGAGTTGATGGCATTCTTCAGCGGCGCGCCAATCTGCATCGGCACCTGGCTGAGGATGGTAGCGGGAATGGTGTTGATGCACCAGTTCGCGGTGGCGGTTTGCACCGCGCCGCCCTTCTGCGCATCGACATAGGAAACCGAGACGCCATTGGCGTCCTGTTTCACTTCCGTCACCTTGCAATTATACTTGATCATGTCCGGCGGAAGCGCGCGCACAAAGCCGGCGCTGATCATGTCCATGCCGCCGACCGGCTGGAACATCGTCATCTGATATTCGTATTCGTGGCCGGTCAGAAGCCCGGTCCACAGGCGCGATTGCAGCAATTCGCTCATCGCCATCGGCTCGGAATCGGTCGATTGCCAGGAAAGCCCGCCGCCCGGATCCACATCATAGCCGCGATGATCGGAGACCAGCGCGCCCTTCTTGTATTCGTAATTGCGGTCCAGCGCGCCATAGGCCCGCAGCGCCTGCAGCAGGACTTCGGCATCTTCCTTGGTCACAGATTGATCAAGCTTGCCTTGCGCCGTGGTCTTGGCCAGCAACTCGGAAATGTGACCGCGGAAATCGGTTTCGACTTCGCGATAACGCTTGGGCTTGCCGCCGAACGCCTTACTGTTGTGGATCATCGCGTTGTAATTGATGATCGAAAACGGCTCGAGTGGCACATTCAAGCGCTTGCAGTAATCCAGCAGCGCGATGTGGTGATAGGGAATGCGCATCGGGCCCGGATTGACGTAGAAGCCGGAATCGAACTGGCACTGTTGCTTGAAACCGCCCAATTCGTTGACGGTGTCGCCGCCGCGAATGGAAATATTACGGCCGCCGGCCTTGTGCTGATACTCCAAGACCTGGACCTTGTAGCCCGCATTGCGCAGTTCCAGCGCCGCCGTCAGGCCGGCCAGACCCGCACCCAGTACCAGCACGGACGCGCCTTTGACATCGCCGCTCAACTTGGTGGGGCCGGTATAGCCGGACTCGCCCGCATAACCCAGATCGGTCATCGCCTGGTACATCACCGCGCTGCCTGCGGCCATGCCGATCATACGGAACAGAGAACGCCGGTTCATCGGCGCAATAATTTGTTCAGCCATCTTAAATTCCCTAAATCCCCTTCGCTGGCCGGGAGCCGAGCGGGTATCCCCTTCGCGCCTTTGCGGCACATGGCCGGTGGCGGTTATTTTGGGGGCGTCGCAGTGCTTAAATCGTCCCGGCCGAGCAAATTTCTAACGCAAGGGCAGGAAGGGCGCCAGCCCGGAAAATAGGCAGCGCGGTCGCAGCCGTCTTGATTTTCTGTCATGAAGACAATGTTTTACGACAAATAGGCTTCGATCCTGTCGGCCGCCCGCACCAGATCGGCCAGCGATGGCGTCCCCATCTTGTGCATCACCTGGGCGCGGTGAATTTTGACCGTAACTTCGCTCAGGCCCACCAGGGCGGCGATCTGCTTGTTGATCTGCCCGGTAACGACCAGCTTCATGATCTCGCGTTCGCGCTTGGTGAGCGTGCGATAGCCGCTCAGAACGCCTGAGACCTGCTCTTCGTTTTTGCGTTGTGTCTGGTCGCGGCGCAGCGCCGCCTGTACGCATTCCAGAAGCTCCTGCTCGCGGAACGGCTTCTGCAGGAAGTCCACCGCGCCGGCCTTCATCACTTGCACCACCATGGGCACGTCGCCATAGCCGGAGATGAAAATTATAGGAATTTTGTCCTTTTGGGCTTGCAGGCGCTTTTGCAGTTCCAGACCGCTGGTTCCCGGGAGCCGGACATCCAGCACCAGACATCCGCTGGTCAGAGGATCGCGCCGGGCGAGAAATTCCTCTGCGGAAGCGAAGGGTTCGACCATGTGGCCAACCGAAAGCAGCAGGTCACGGATCGCATCACGGACCGCGGCGTCATCGTCGATCACAAACACGATCGGAGTACTGCGCATCCACCAACTCCCCCCCGGAAGCGGTAATACTTTTGTTTAAGTTTTGAGAAATGTCCAGCTTTAAGGCTGTCCAATTTCTAGGCAAATAGCCTGTTATGCAGTCACAGACCCCTTATGAAACAAAGGGATCCGCGACTTCGCTTTTGGGGAGAATGGTGCCCAGAAGAGGACTCGAACCTCCACGCCTTGCAGCGCTAGTACCTGAAACTAGTGCGTCTACCAATTCCGCCATCTGGGCAGATGTCGAAGGGCCGGATGTTTAGGGTCGCCGTTCCACCGCGTCAACTGCTCAAACCCCTTTTCGCCGCTTCTCCTTCTGGCTACACACGACCGTTCTCAACCGGAATCTCGTCATGGAAACAAAACAAGTCACGATCTTCGGCGGTTCAGGGTTCCTGGGACGTCACGCGGTGCGCGCGCTGGCCAGGGCGGGATGGCGTATCAAGGTCGCCAGCCGTCACCCCAACCGGGGCTTTTTCCTGCGGCCGCTGGGCCATGTGGGCCAGATCGGCTTCGTCAAATGCGACATCACCGAAGCCGACCAGATTGCAGCGGCGCTTCAGGGCTCCCAGGCGGCAATCAATTTTCCCGGCCTGCTGGTCGCGCGCGGCCAGAGTTTCGAAGACGTCCATGCCGGCGGTGCCGGCAATGTCGCCGAAGCGGCACAGCGTCTAGGCATCCGGCATCTGGTCCATGTCTCGGCCATCGGCGCGGACAGCGAATCCGAATCTCGCTACGCCCAGACCAAGGCGGAAGGCGAAAAGCGCGTTCGCGCCGCCCTCCCTGCATCCGTCATCCTGCGCCCCTCGATCGTGTTCGGACCCGAAGACCAGTTCTTCAACAAATTCGCCGGCCTGGCACGCATCTCGCCTGTGCTTCCCCTGATCGGCGGCGGACACACGCGTTTCCAACCGGTCTTTGTCGGCGATGTCGCCGCCGCCATCGTTGCGGCGCTGGAAAATCCAGCCGCGCAGGGCAAGACCTATGAGCTGGGCGGGCCCACGATCTACAGCTTCAAGGAGTTGATGCAGATCGTGCTGCGCGAAACCGGACGCAAGCGGGCTCTGGTGCCGCTGCCTTTCGCACTGGCTTCGCTCAAGGCCTTCTTCCTGCAGTTCGCGCCCAATCCCTTGCTCACACCGGACCAGGTCAAACTGCTTCGCCATGACAATGTGGTGGCGTCGACGGCGCTCACCCTGGCCGATCTCGGCATTCATCCCACGACGGTGGAAGCGGAAATCCCCACCTATCTTTGGCGCTTCCGCGCCAAAGGCGAATATGCCGACCTGGTTGCGGAACGGCCGCGCTAGATCCAGATGTAAGCAGCGAGCGCCAGGCCGGCGGCGATGCGATACCAGCCGAAGGGCGTGAGGCCATAGCGCCCCACGATCACCAGGAACTGGCGGATCACGATAAAGGCCACCACGAACGACACCACAAAGCCAACCGCGATGTTGAGGCTCTGGCTGCCGCTGAGCGCGGCTCCCGCGTGGCGCAATTCCAGGATGGTGGCGCCCATCATGGTGGGCACGGCAAGGTAGAAAGTAAACATCGTTGCGGCTTTGCGCTCCACGCCCAACATCTCGCCGCCTAGGATCGTCGCGCCCGACCGCGACACGCCGGGAATGATCGATATGACCTGGCAACAGCCTATCTGGAAGGCCTTCAAGATGGGCAGCTTGTCGCCCTCAAACCAGCGCGGCTTGGGTGCTATGCGTTCCAGCACCAGAATGACGATACCGCCGACGATCCAGCAGATCGCGATGAAGGGCATTGCGAAAGCGGGATTGAGCAGGACGCTGTCCAAAAATTTCTTGAGCGCCAATCCCGCCACCACCGAAGGGATCAGCGCCACGATGATGCCCAGTGCGAAACGCCGCGCGTCGTCGGAAGACGGCAACTGGATCAGGGCCTGCCAGAAGGTCTGAAAATAGACCACCACGACCGCCAGGATCGCACCCAGCTGGATGACAACGGTAAAGGCTTCCCAATTGTCGGAAAGTCCCAGCAACCGCTCCGCGACCAGAAGATGCCCGGTCGAGGAGACGGGGATGAATTCGGTCAGGCCTTCCACGATGCCGAGCCAGATCGAAATCAGAATATCGTGCATGCGGAGATTCCCGGAAGGCCGGGGTCACAGGTAGCATCGCCCGGGCGGCCATGCCATCGCCGGCTCACGAACTTTTGGTATTGTAATGAACATGGGGCGGGCGGGAATCAGACGATTGGGCTGGCTGGGCAAATTGCTCCTCACCCTGTTTGTCATCCTGGTCGTGGCGCCTGTCCTGCTGCTGCTGATTTTTCGTTTTGTTCCCGTGCCCGGCACGCCGCAGATGCTGTGGAGTATGGCGAAAGGCAATGGCGCGCATTATCGCTGGTCGGATCATGTGCCCCCGTTCCTTGGAAAGGCCGTGATCGGTTCGGAAGATCAGAATTTCTGCAATCACAGCGGCTTCGACTGGAAGTCCATTGATCAAGCCATGGCGGCGCATGAGCGCCATCCCGCGAAGCGGCTGCGTGGCGCCAGCACCATTTCGCAGCAGACGGCGCGCACCCTGTTCCTGGTTCCGGTGCGAAGCTGGGTTCGCAAGGGCGCCGAGGCTTACCTGACCGTGCTCCTCGAGGCGCTGTGGCCCAAAAAGAGAATCCTGGAGGCCTACCTCAATCTGGTGGATTGGGGCCATGGCAATTTCGGCACCGATGCTGCGGCGCGCGCCTATTTTGGTGTCGATGCCGCGCAGCTGAACCGGAACCAGGCGGCCCGTTTGGCGGCGATCCTGCCGGACCCGGACAAATGGAGCGCTGCCAAACCAGGCCCTTACGTCGCCTCCCGGTCACAAATCCTGATCGACCGGGCCGGGGACGTGACCCGGGACAATTTGGATTTTTGCGTTAAATAGGGGCCTCGCCTAGAAGAGGCCCAGCCGGTTTTCCTCCGGTCATGCGACCTGTAAAAGCTCTCCATGCGCCGCCTGATCCATCTGATGCTTTCGCCAAGCTGCCGCCTTGCCCGCCTAGTGGTGGCGGAGAAGCGCGTCACCTGCGATCCCGCGCATGCCGAAGATGCACGCAACCCGATGCCCATCTTCATCGACCTAGACGGCACGCGGGCCGAAGGCCTCTGGGCAATCGTCGATCATCTGGAATCCAACTATCCCGAACGCCCCCTGGCGCCGGAAGACGCAGACGAGCGCCGCACCAGCCTGCGCTGGCTTGACTGGGCAATGGGCCCGTTCCACGAACAGGTGACCCAGCGCATTCTTTATGAAAAAGCAGGACAGCGTTTCACAGGCGCGCCAGGTCGACGCGCCCCCGACATGAACATTGTGCGGACCGGGCGTGACGAATTGCGATTGGCATTGGCCGCAATCGGTCGGGCAATGGAAGCGGGCGGCAATCTGTCCGGCCGTGCGCCCGCGTTGGGCGATCTGGCGGTGGCGGCGCATCTGTCGGCGCTGGATTATTTCGGCGAAGTGCCCTGGAGCGAATTTCCCGTCACCACCGAATGGTATGTGCGGATGAAATCGCGCCCCAGCTTCCGGTCCATCCTGGCCGACCGTGTGCCGGGTCAACCGCCAGCCGCCCATTATGCCGAACTTGATTTCTAACCGGGAGGATCGGCCAGGAGCCGATAGCAACTGCGTATCGGCGGAAACCGTTGCCACGCTGTCGCTAGCAACTCCGTCCGGCCGTGCGACCGAATTCAAAAAGCTTATCGTTGCACGAGCCCTGGCGGAGGGGTTCGACGTCGTGCGTGTGACGGATGCGCAGGCGGCGACGCACAACCGCGAAGGCCTGCTCGCCTATCTGACAGCCGGCCATCACGGCGCGATGGAATGGATGGAGACGCGTAAGGACGAGCGCGCCGATCCCCAGACCCTTTGGCGCGATGCCCGCTCCGTCGTCGTGCTCGGCATGAATTACGGACCGGGCTGCGATCCGCTGGAGATTCTCGCACACAAGGACAAGGCCGCGATCTCGGTCTATGCCCAGGGCGAGGATTATCACGACGTGGTCAAGAAGAAATTGAAGGCCGTCGCCGGGTTCATTTTCGAGAAATCACACGCTGAGGTGAAAGTCTTTGTCGATACCGCGCCAGTGATGGAAAAACCGATGGCGCAAAAAGCCGGGCTGGGCTGGCAGGGCAAGCACACCAATCTGGTGAGCCGCGAGTTCGGTTCCTGGCTGTTCTTGGGCTCGATTTTCACCACTCTGGAAATGCCGCCGGACGACAGCGAAACCGATCATTGCGGCAATTGCCATCAATGCCTCGACGTCTGTCCGACCAACGCCTTCCCGGCGCCTTACAGCCTGGATGCGCGGCGCTGCATTTCCTATCTCACCATCGAAAACAAAGGCCCCATCCCCCACGAATTCCGGGAGCAGATCGGCAACCGGATCTATGGTTGCGACGATTGCCTGGCTGTGTGTCCCTGGAACAAATTTGCGCAAAGCGCACGGGAGATGAAATTCCAAGCCCGCGAAGAACTGCGCGCGCCGAAGCTTGGCGAATTGGCCCGATTGGATGATGCCGCTTTCCGCGCGCTCTTCCGCAAATCACCCGTCAAGCGGATCGGCCGCGAGCGTTTTCTGCGAAATGTGCTAATCGCCATCGGCAACAGCGGCGATCCCACGCTGGCTGCGGAAGTCGATGCGTTGTTGCAAGACCCCTCACCGCTGGTGCGCGGCGCTGCCGCGTGGGCGCTGTCAAGACTTTTACCACGTGACGAGTTCGATGCCCGTGCCCGCCAACACGCGCCCGCGGAGACCGACGCCGCGGTGCGCGCGGAATGGAGTGCGCTTATTTAGGCGTGGTATCATCCAGCAGCGCCAACTCGCCCCGCGCCGTATCGGCGATTTCCCCGCCGCCTGCGATCTTGAGCGCCGCCTGGAAATCGCGCCGCGCACCGCCGACATCGCCGGCCTTGCGCGCGATGTCGCCGCGCTGAACCAGCGCTTCGGCAGAATTCGGCTTGAGCTTCAGCGCCGCATCCGCATCGTCCCGTGCTTCTCTCAGTTTTCCCTGCGCCGCCAGCGCACTGGCACGCAGGATCAGAAAATCAATCCTCCGCGGCTGCATTTCCAACGCTGCATTGAGATCGGCTTCCACCGATTTCCAATCCTTCTGCATCGCCTGAGCGCGGGCGAGGTCGGCATAGAGATCCGCGTCATTGGCGGACAATGCCAGGGCCGCGGAAAAACTTGCCGTCGCTTTCGCGCCATCGCCCGCCAGCATCCAGGCATTGCCCGCCTGATCGAATACCGAGGCCCTCAGACTTCCCAGGTCGGGTGCACGACCCAGCGCGTCTAACCGCACCGCGCCTTCGGAGTAGCGTTTCAATTCTATCAGGGCCATCGCCAGACAGTGATCGGCCGGCGCGCCACCTTTCGCCTTGCTCCATTCCCCCGCCGTTCGCAACGCTTCGGTGGGATTGAGATTGGCGAGACTGAGACAACGTTCATAGCGCTGCTTTGTGGCCACATTGTCGAGCACCGATGCCGCATATGCCGGCAGCGTCAGGAGCGCTGCGAGCGCAACTGGAAAAAAGCCACGAGACAAAAACGACCGGGAAATATCCATGGAACCGTCTATAGAACAATGCGACGGGTTGCGCGAGAATAGAATGGCGCGTCAGACTTCATCTGCTAGGCTCGCACATGGAGTAATCGTTATGCAGCGACTGACATGTGTGTTCCTGGCTTTAATTTTTTTCGCCGCGCCGTCCGTGGCACAGGATCAATTTACCGGACTGCCGCCACGGGCCGCGCCGACCGCAAAGGTCCAGGTGCAGCAACTTACCATCGTGGACGCAACACCCAAATTCGATGCCGCCCGTGCCACCACGGGATATCTGGCCCGCATCGGCGGTCCGGCACGGGCGCATTCCGATGCCTATTTCGAGGGCGGTTACTGGCTGGCGCTCGCTGATCTTTTTTGGGGTTTGGCGGTTTCGGGAATTCTGTTGTGGCTTGGTCTGTCGGCCGGCATTCGCGACTGGGCGGCGGAGCGGACACGCAACCGCACCTATCAGACGGCCATCTATGTCACCGCCTATGTCGCCATCGCTGTTGCCGTGCAATTTCCTCTCACCCTCTACGAAGGTTATTTCCGCGAGCACGCTTATGGCCTGTCCAACCAGAATTTTGCCGCATGGCTGGGCGACACCGGCATCGGGCTGGCGCTGACGCTTGTTGCGGCGCTGATTTTCGTGCCGCTGCTTTATGCCGCCATCCGCCGCGCCCGCGAAAATTGGTGGCTATGGGGCGCGGGACTGACGATCACTTTCCAGATCCTGGTGGCGGTGATCTATCCCATATACATCGCACCGCTGTTCAATCATTACACGCCTTTGCCCGGCAGCGCCATGAAGACGCAAATTCTATCCCTGGCGCGCGCCAACGATATTCCCGCCGACAATGTCTGGGTGATGGATGCTTCGCGCCAGAGCAACCGCATCTCCGCCAATGTGTCCGGATTCCTCGGCACCACGCGCATCACCCTCAATGACAATCTGTTGAAACAGGGCACGCCGGATGAAGTGCTGGCCGTGCTGGGGCATGAGATGGGCCATTATGTAATGGGCCATGTGTTGCGCGGGCTGCTGCTGTCGGGACTGCTGATCCTGGTCGCGTTCGCGTTCCTGCATTGGGGTTTTCGGTTTGCGACCGAATTGTTCGGTGGCCAATGGCAGGTGCGGCGGGTGGACGATATTGCCGGCCTGCCGCTGCTGGCGGCCTTGGCAAGCCTGTTTTTCTTTGTCGCCGCGCCGCTGACCAACAGCATCGTGCGCACAGCCGAACACCAGGCGGATATTTTCGGCCTGGATGCGATCCGCAAGCCCGACGCCTTCGCCACCGCGATGCTGAAACTCTCGACCTATCGCAAACTGGAACCGGGCAAATGGGAGGAGATCGTCTTCTTCGACCATCCATCCGGCCGCACCCGCGTGATGGATGCGATGGTGTGGAAAAAAGAGCATATTCGCGACATCGACATCCGCGACACGATCAGCCCCCAATAGCGATCCGCAATAGCTATTTCGGAAGCTGTTCCGCCAACCCTGCATAAAGCGGGTTTGCCGTATCGAAGACGTAATCCGCATCCTGGGTAGTGGCCGGCGCATCGCAGCCTTCGGCGCGCAAGGCATTCACGGCGTCCATCAACTGACCGCGCGGGACCAATATGGAATATTCCCCGCTGGCATCGGTGGGGCGCGACAACACGGTCGCGCTGGCGATCCGCGACAGGCTCTGCAGCAATTTTTCCGCCTGGCCATTCAGCCGCACGCGCAAGATCTGAGATGTCTTGGCCCGGGCGCGCGCATTGAGACGCGCCAGCAAGGCTTCGCAGGTATTACGCGCCGCGCTGTCCCAATTGGCAGTCAGGGACGCCGCCAGCTGGGCCTGGCTTTCCAGGATGGTGCCATCTTCCAACGTCTTCAGGCCATTGGCGGCCAGGGTCGCGCCGGTGGTGGTGATGTCCACGATCGCTTCGGCCGTGCCCGCGGCCGGCGCGCCTTCGGTGGCGCCCGCGCTTTCCACGATGCGATAGTCGCTGATCCCCACCTGCGCGAAATAGCTGCGCGTCAGTTGGGTGTATTTGGTGGCGACCCTGAGGCGGCGGCGATGGCGATGCGCGAAGGCAGCGCAGACATCGTCGAGATCCGCCATGGTCGAGACGTCGATCCAATATTGCGGCACCGCGACCACGACATTGGCGAAGCCAAAGCCCAGCGGCCGGATCAGATGGATGCGACCGTTCAGTTCCGGTGCGGCCTCGCGCAGCAGGTCCTCGCCAGTAATACCCAGATGGATATCGCCCGCCAGCAACGATGCCGCGATCTCGCCCGCCGACAACAGCAGCACTTCGATATCGGGAAAGCCGCCCAAGGTGGCGCGATAGCCGCGCCCACCCGCAGCCTGCTTCAGAACCGCGCCTGCATCGGAAAAATACGCGTTGCAGTCATCCTTGAGACGGCCCTTGGAGGGAATGGCAAGTGTAAGAGAGGCCATTATGCGCCCCCTTCCTGGCGCCGCGCGGCCAGCACCCGCTCGGTGCGGATGGCGCAGCCGATGGCGGTAACAGACCGATCAGCTCCGAGC
>JBEPVO010000047.1:0-17846 GCA_041690975.1 Alphaproteobacteria bacterium | reverse complement strand
CTGTGATGCGGACCGCCGCGCCAGTCTTGGTATTTTCGACGCGGATGTCGTAGTCGCGGCTGGTGTTGCCAAATCCCGTGATGTGAAAGGCGGCGCTTTCTTTTCCCATCAACGCGCGGCGATACGCAAAACGATTGCCGTCAATGCGAACCATCTCCGGATTGGGCGCTTTGTCGGGCGTGATGGAGAAGGGAAGCGTTACGACCACATCTTCATTGCCCGGAGCAAGTTTCAGAAAATTGTGATCATAGACGGTGGTGGAAATCGGCTTGCTTCCCCTGTTGGTCAGTATGTGCTCGATCTGCATCACGGGCTTGCCGGGAAGAAGGCGCAGGATTTTCTCATAGCGAATGACACCGGCTATGTCCTGGGAGAATGCGACGCTGCTCTCGGTCGTGCGCGTACCGCGTTTGCCGGGTGCGACGATGTCGTAAAGACGATAATGGTCGTAAGGTCTGGCGTCCGGTTTGCGCAGCAACCCAACCCCTATCTTAAGGAAGGTTCCGCCGGGTGCGGCATCCTCAAAACCGACCGGCGCGAATTCGTCCACCGGGCCTGAGATCGCACTATCCGGACCGGCGACAACGCCGTCCGGCGTGAAGGTAAAGTCCATCACGTCTTCGGAGACGCGGTCGAACCAGGGGCCGTAGAAATCCTGCTGCCCGAAGGTGAAGCTTCCGATCACGCCCGACTGATCGAAGCGGGTGCCGCGATAAAAACCGTCTGCCGGATCGATCAGATAAATCCTGGCGTCGAGCGGGCCGTTGCTGATGCGGACGGAGGGTGCGTCGAGGGGCACGGGCATGGTCTGCTTGGGCAGCGGTTGGACCGGCTGTGCCATTGCGGTGAAGGGCAGAAAGCCCACCATTCCGGCTATCAGCAGCAGCTTTTTCGCGCCTGGGCCACCCATGACCGTTCCCCCTCGCTTCCCGTCCCGTCCCCTTGTATGAGGAACCGTCCGTCACCCAAACATACTGCAATATTGCCATGAAACGCGTCCTGATCTCGTCCGCCATTCCCTCCGTCAACGGCGTCAAGCACCTGGGCAACCTGGTGGGTTCGATGCTGCCGGCTGATATCTTTGCCCGTTTCTGCCGGGCGCGAGGCTATGAAACGATGGCAGTCTGCGCCACCGACGAGCATGGCGCCCCCATCGAGCTGGCGGCGCTGGAAGAAGGCGTTCCGGTCGCCGAATATTGCGCCAAATGGCACCAAGTCCAGCGCGACCTTGGTGAGAAATTCGGACTGAGCTGGGACAATTTTGGACGTTCCTCGTCGACCCAGAACCGCGAACTGACGTTGCATTTCGCCCGCCAGCTCTGGAAGAACGGGTTGCTGGAATTGCGCACCACCAAACAGGCTTACTCCGCCACCGATGGCCGCTTTCTGCCCGACCGTTATGTGATCGGCACCTGTCCGAATTGCGGTTATGACCGCGCTCGCGGCGACCAATGCGAGAATTGCACTCGCATCCTGGATCCGATCGATCTGATCAATCCGCGCTCGGCGGTGTCCGGGGCCCACGACATCGAGATCCGAGACTCGACACACCTGTTTCTCAAGCAATCACAGTTCAGCGACCAGCTTCGCGCCTGGATCGATACGCACAAGCAGGAATGGCCCCTGATCGTCACCTCGATTGCCTATAAATGGCTGGACGAAGGCCTGCAGGATCGTGGCATCACGCGCGACCTGGAATGGGGTTTTCCCGTGCCGGACGATATCGCCGACGGCCAGCTCAAGGGCAAGGTTTTCTATGTCTGGTTCGATGCGCCCATCGAATATATCGCCGCCACCAAGGAATGGGCAGACAAGAACGGCAAAGGCGATGCCTGGCGCGACTGGTGGTACGGCGACGCGGCCAAGGACGTCACCTATTGGGAATTCATGGGTAAGGACAATGTGCCTTTCCATACCATTATCTTCCCGGCAATGATTATGGGCACGGGCGAGCCCTGGAAGAAAGTGGATCGCCTCAAGGGTTTCAACTATCTCAATTATGACGGCGGGAAATTCTCCACCTCCCAGCATCGCGGCATCTTCATGGATACCGCACTGGAGATCGCGCCGGCCGATTACTGGCGCTATTACCTCACAGCGAATGCCCCGGAGGGTTCAGATTCCAATTTCACCTGGGAGCAGTTTGCCGGCATCGTCAACAAGGATCTGGCGGATGTGCTGGGCAATTTCGTCAACCGGGTGACGAAATTCTGCGTCGCGCGCTTCGACGGCAAGGTGCCGGGCGAGGGTGTTTACGGCGAAGAAGAACATGCCCTGATCAGGGAAATGGATCGTCGCGTCGCTCAGTATACAGACTATCTCGAGGCCGCCGAATTCCGCAAAGCGATGGGCGAACTGCGTGCCATCTGGGTTGCGGGCAATGAATATCTCACCAAGGCTGCGCCCTGGACCCATATCAAGACTGACCGGGACCGCGCCGCGGTGGGCGTGCGCATGGGTCTTAATCTGGTGCACCAGTTCGGCCATCTCACCTGGCCGGTAATGCCGGTGATGGCTCGCAAAATCCATGAAGCGATCCAACCCATCGCCGGTGGACCCGATCTCATACCCTGGCCGGATCGTCCGATGGCAGAGGCATTAGACGAATTGGAACCGGGCCAAGCCATTTATCCACCCGAAGTGCTATTCGCCAAGATCGCGGACGAGCAGATTGCGGAATGGAAAGCGCGGTTTGGTGGGTTAGCCTCCGGCGCGCCCTAGCGCGCGCCTGTCCTCCGGACAGGGGAGAGGAGGGTAACGCCGCGAGCTTGGGCGAGCGGCCGGCTTCAACAATGAGGCTCTATGCTGGCGTTTTCGCGCGCCAGACGTTCCCAGCCATTGGGGCCTAGCGCCTCAAGCGGTGTGAAGCGGGATTTATAATCCATCTTCTCGGAATCGCGGACCCAATAGCCGAGATAGACATAATCCAAGCCACGCGCTTTGGCGGCTTCGACATGATCCAGGATCATGTAGGTGCCCAGGCTGCGGGCATCTTCGCCGGGGTGGAAAAACGAATAGACCATCGAGAGGCCATCGCGCAGCACGTCGCTGAGCGCGGCCGCCACCAAGGTGCCGTCGGGGCGGCGATATTCCACGATGTGGGTGTTGACGGGCGTCTCTTCGACCATGGCGACATAGTCGAACAGGCCCATGTCGCTCATGCCGCCGCCGGAATGGCGCGAATCCAGATAGGTGCGCAAAAGCGCAAATTGCTCCCGCGTCGCTTCGGCAGGAACGGCTGCCCGCACCAGATCGGTGTTGCGCCGGGCGATGCGCTTTTGGCCGCGACTGGGGACGAACTCGCCAGCCACGATGCGTACCGAGACGCAGGCGTTGCAACCCTCGCAAGCAGGGCGATAAGCGATGGACTGGCTGCGGCGAAAACCGGAATGGGTGAGGGCTTCGGACAGCGGCTGGGCGAGGGTCCCGGTAAGGCGGGCGAACACTTTGCGTTCCACCCGGCCCGGCAAATAGGGGCAAGGCCCCCCCGGGGTCAGGAAAAATTGCGGAACACGGGTGTTGCGTTGGTCGGTCACGACTCAATTATGACCGCGACGTACCGCCGCCCGCAAGAAAATATCCGTGTTAAAGTATACGGACCCGGGCGGTTTACTGCCTTTTACAAGGTATGCCCGGGCGGCGCGGGGGGCGCCTCGCGTAGCAGGACGATAGACAGCCTGCGGTTGGCGGAGGCACCCGGGTCTTCCGGCAGAAGCGGTTCGGAAGCAGCTTTGCCCGACACTTCATAGATGCGGTCGGAGCCCAGGCCGCCGACCTGCAGCTGGGCGCGCGCTGCATTAGCCCGGGCGGACGACAATTCCCAGGCCGCGCCATTGGCGGATGCATCGTCGCCGCCGGTATGGCCGCTGATCGAGACGCGGTTGGGCAAGGTATCGATGATCTGTGCCACGGCCGCGAGCAGCTTCTTGGTATAGGGCATCAGTTCGTTGCTGCCCTGCTGGAACATGGGGCGACCGTCCTGATCGACCAGCTGGATGCGCAGGCCCTGGGGCGTCTGCTCCAGCATTACCTGGTGGGACAGGTTGGCGACATCGGGGTTGTTTTGAATCGATTGGCGGATCGCTTCGGCTGCGTGGGCGAATTCGCCGTCCTGGGCATTGCTGACATTGGGCGCGTTGTTGTTCTGGCTGGTGCCGTTGGCGCCGCCCGTCGTGCCGCTGGCCAGAGACTTCACCGGCGAGGCGGGCGAGGGTGGCGATTGCTTCTGCATCACGGACTGGGCGCCGCCGGCATGGGCCGATTCCTCGCCCATCACTTTTCCACCCAACACGCCGCCCGATCCGGATGCGGTCTGGGCGATGGACTGCGGCGCGAAATAATCGGCGATGCCGCGCTTCTGTTCCGGTGTGGTGGTGTTGATCAGCCACATCAAAAGGAAGAATGCCATCATCGCGGTCACGAAGTCGGCATACGCGACTTTCCAGGCGCCGCCATGATGGCCGCCATGCCCGCCCTTCTTGATGCGTTTGATAATGACCGTACCATCGGCCATGTTCCACCACCCAACTGACCTGGCCAGGACGATCTTTTGCCGTTCCTGTACCGGATTTACCCTGCCGCGATCATGCATGGCCGGTCTTAACCGAGTATGAAGCGGAGCCTGATTGGGGTTAGCTTATGTCCATGGATTCTCGCCTTTTTCGTGATGCCCTGGGCTGCTTTCCCACCGGCGTGGCCGTTGTCACGGCTGCCGGCGTCGATGGCCATTTTGGTATCACGGTTAATTCCTTCACTTCGGTCTCATTGGATCCGCCGTTGCTCTTGTGGTGCATGGACCGCCGCTCGCGGCGTCATGACGTTTTCGTAAAAGCGGCGGGCTTCACCGTCAGTATTCTTGGTACGGATCATAAAGAGGTGTCGTCGCGGCTGGCGCGTCCCGGCGAGCATTCGCTGGATGACATCGCGTTGATCCAAACCGCGCTTGGTCCACCGGCTTTGGCGGACTCGCTGGCGATATTCGAGTGCGAGGCGGAGAAGAGAATGGAGGCCGGGGACCACACGATTCTCCTGGGCCGGGTTCTGCGCTTTTCCTGCCCGTCGGCATCTGCGCCGCTGGTATTTTTCCGTGGCAAATATAGCGCGCTCGATCAAAACGGCTGAATTCACAGATTATTGTTTTTCCGCAATGGTCTGATTTCCGCGACACCCGCCGGGCCGTCACATCACTGTCATGCAACCGTCATCGTCCTGTAGCGGCTCGCTGCGATTGAGCCGTCGCGCGAATTTGCGCGGCCATTTCAAAGGGACGTTGGACGAAAATGGGGAAATTTGGATTGATGGCCGGTACGGCCGCCATCGCGCTGCTCACTGCTTCAGGCGCGCACGCCGCGGTTGCCAAGAATGATGCAGCCACAGCCAGCAAGGATAACGGTGCTCCCACGGTCGTTGCGGGCCAGATCCAGTTGGCACAGAACACCATGCCGTCGCAGGGCAACTCCGGCTCAACCGCTGATCTGGAAGCCCGCGTTCGCGCGCTGGAAGAATCGCTGGCCTCCCGTGATGACCGCTTTCAGTCGGATCACACGCGTCTGTCCGCCCTGGAGCAGCAGTACAATTACGCCGCCTGGACATTTGATAATGGCCGTCCGGTCATTGCGAGCGGCGATGGCCGCTTCACGATGGGCGTTCGCGTTCGCTTCCAATCCGACTTTGCCGGCTTCAGCCAGGACAGCACGCACCCGACGGGTTTCGCAGGTCCCTCGGACCTGTCCAGCGGCGCGGTGATCCGCCGCGCCTATTTTGGTGTTGAAGGCAAGGCCTATAGCGATTTCGCGTATGAATTCCGCCTGAATGCGGGCGGCTCCAACGGCGGCAGCGCCGGTGCGTCGGGTGTCCCGGCCGCAGGCGAAGGCGATCCGCTGCTCAACAAGGCCGTGGTGACCTATACCGGCATTCCGAATTGGCATTTCAACGTGGGTATCATCGAACCCGCCTTCATGTTCGAAGGCACTACGTCTTCGGCCTCTTTGATGTTCCTGGAACGTCCGGAAATCGACAATATCGCCGCCGACTCCTTCGGCGCCGGCGACTCACGTCGCGGCATTGAAATCGGCTGGGCCAAGACCGATACGCTTTGGGCTGGCGACAACATTACGGCGACCGCGACCTTTAGTGGCGGCAAGACCGGCAGCAGTGCGAACCATGGCAATGGCGGCGACGAAAATACCCAGATTCTGGGCCGCGTCACCGACCGCCTCTGGACCAATGGCTTTTCCAACATCCAGATCGGCTTCAGCGGTGCGAAGGTTCTTTCCAGCGGCAGCAGCACCGGTGCCGGTGGCGGGAGCCAGGCGATCAATCTTCAAGATCGTCCGGAAATTCGCGTCGACGGCACGCGCCTGATCTCGACGGGCGGCATTGCTTCCAAGACCGCCGACATGTTCGCGGTCGATCTGGGCGGCAATATCGATAACTTCTTCCTGGGCGGCGAATACGCGCAATTCACACTCGACCGCCAATGCGGTTCAATCACGGCAGCGGCAAATGCGGTCTGCGCGAGTTCCGTCGCTGTAATCGATCACCCGACCTTCTCGGGCTGGTATGCGGAAGCCTCCTGGATCCTGACGGGCGAAACCAAGGCCTACTCGCCCGCCGCGATCAACAACGAAGTCGGCGGCTTCAATGGTCCCGTGCCCTCGCGTCCCTTTTCATTCTCAGGCGATTCCTGGGGCGCGTTCGAACTTGTGGCGCGCTATTCCAATACCGATCTGAACTGGCATACCAACCAGATCGCCTCGACTTCGCAGCTTGCCGGTGTCCTGGGCGGCGAAGAACGTGTTATCGCGCTGGGGCTTAACTGGTATCTCAACCGCAATGTGCGTGTGATGATCGACGACAATATCATCAAAGTGAAGAAGGGTACGGCCGCGCTTCCCAATCGCGATGGCCAGGACATCAATGTGGTCGGTGTCCGCCTGCAGTTCGCGAACTAACAGCACCGACTTTTACCGAACATAACCGGGAGCATTGCTCCCAGACCCAAGAGGACTAAAGATGCGGAAAATAATCAGTGCAATCGCCGGTGCGATCGCGACCGTCGCCATTACGGCGTCGGCAGCGAGCGCCATCGACATCACGGGAGCGGGATCGAGCTTCGTGTTCCCGATCATTTCCAAATGGGCGGCGACCTATAAGGGCGTGTCCGGCACCAGCCTGAACTATCAGTCGATCGGTTCGGGCGGCGGTATTGCCCAGATCAAGGCGAAGATCGTTACGTTCGGCGCCACCGACAAGCCCCTGACGTCCAAGGAATTGGCGGCGGCCGGCCTGACGCAGTTCCCGGTCATCATCGGCGGTATCGTCCCGGTCGTTAATGTTCCGGGTGTCCAGCCGGGCCAGTTGACTCTGGATGGCGCGACGCTCGCGCTGATTTTCCAGGGCAAGGTCACGCGTTGGGACGATGCGGCGATCAAGAAAATCAACCCCAGCGTCAATCTGCCCAGCAAGGCGATCGCGGTGGTGCATCGCTCGGACGGGTCGGGCACGACCTATCAGTTCTCCACCTACCTCAGCCGCATCAGCAATGACTGGAAGAATTCGGTCGGCGCGGACACGGCGGTCGACTGGCCGGTCGGTATCGGCGCCAAGGGCAATGAAGGCGTTGCCGGCAATGTGGCGCAAATCTCCGGCTCCATCGGCTATGTCGAATTTGCCTATGCCAAGCAGAACCATCTCAGCTATGTGAAGATGGTCAACAAGGCCGGGCAGACCGTCGAACCGACCGTGGAAGCCTTCAAGGCCGCTGCTGCCAGTGCCGATTGGGCGAACGCGGCGAAGAACGACTTCTTCGTTCTGTTCCTGGATCAGCCGGGCCAGACCGCCTGGCCGATAACCGCGACCACCTTCGTGCTCGTCTACAAGCAGCCGAGCGATCAGGCCGCCACGTCCGCGAGCTTGAAGTTCTTCAAGTGGGGCTTTGAAAATGGTGGCCCCGCCGCGCTGAGCCTGGATTATGTTCCGCTGCCGGAAAACGCCGTGCAGGCGATCGAAGCCAGCTGGAAAAATATCCAGGGTTCGGGCATGTAACGCGTCTGTGCAAGTTTCGCACAATCAAGAGGCGGCTTCGGCCGCCTCTTTTTTTTGTCACAAGTTCTGCATTCCCGGTGTGCCCCCTTTTAAGTCACGCAAAAAAGACTGGGATCGATGGCCGGCGAGGGCGACCTTGCCGGCCATTTCTGTTGTGTCCTGCGGTTATTTAGCGCCAAACCCATATTGCACGTTATAATAACGTGGCTTACCTTATCGGCATGCATTGCTTTGACCGGGACATGCTCATCCTCCTGCACGATGTTGCGCGGATGCAGCGGACGCGCTTCGATCAATGGGCCCGCAATTACGGAATGACGCGCGCCCAAGGGATTATTCTGACCCGGTTGGAACGCCAGCCCGGTCTTTCCCAGAACGAAATGGCGGCGCTCTGCGAAGTGGAACCAATTACCGTCGGACGTCTCGTGGACCGTCTGGAGGCGCGTGGATTTATCGAGCGACGCGCCGATCCATCCGATCGGCGCATAAGGCGTCTGCATCTTTTGCCGGCTGCGGCACCGATCCTTGCGGCCATTCAGGATTATAAAGTCGCGCTTGAGGAGTATGTCACCGATGGCCTCGACCAGAGCGTTCAGGAAACGCTGATCGATGCCTTGGTGCACATGAAGACAAAGCTGATCATGGAAACGGAATATCCTTTGCGAGTGGCGGGCGAATGAAGCTGGCATTCATTGGATTGGGCGTGATGGGATACCCGATGGCGGGACATCTTCAGCGCGCCGGTCATGCGGTGACCGTGTTCAACCGCACCGAAGCGCGCGCCCGCAAATGGGTCGAGGAATATAGCGGCAGCTGGGCGCCGACCCCCGCAAACGCCGCCGACGGTGCCGAGATCGTATTTGCCTGTGTCGGCCGCGACGCCGATCTGCGTCAGGTCACGCTGGAGAAGGATGGCGCATTTTCGGCGATGGCCAAGGGCGCGCTGTTCGTGGATCACACCACCGCATCCGCCAACATTGCGCGTGAATTGGCGGCTGTGGCGCAAAAAGCGGGCTTCGCGTTCATCGATGCGCCGGTTTCGGGCGGCGAGGCGGGTGCGGTCAACGGTAAGCTCACCATTATGTGCGGCGGTGCGCCCGATGCGTATGCGCGCGCAGAGCCTGTGATGGCCGCCTATGCCCGCCAGCAACGTCTGCTGGGTCCGTCCGGCTCGGGCCAGCTCACCAAGATGGTCAACCAGATCTGCATCGCCGGGGTGGTACAGGGCCTTGCCGAAGGCTTCAGCCTGGCGCGGGCGACCGGCCTCGACATCGAAGCGGTGGTGGATGTGATCTCCAAAGGCGCAGCGCAGAGCTGGCAGATGGAAAATCGCCACAAGACCATGGCGGCTGATCATTACGATCACGGTTTCGCGGTGGAATGGATGCGCAAGGATCTGGGCATTTGTCTGGAGGAAGCGCGCCGTGCCGGAGTCAGCCTGCCGGTGGCGGCGCTGGTGGATCAGTTTTACGCGGAAGTGGAAGGCATAGGCGGCAAGCGTTGGGATACGTCCAGTCTGTTCGCCCGGCAGGAATATGTGCGCCAAGGGGCGCGGAGAGGCAAAGCATGAATAACGAGCAATGCAGCACCGAGGACAACGCCCAAGCCAAGACCGCCGAGCAGCAGCGCGCTTATCATCATGGCGATTTGCGCAACGGCTTGCTTGAAGCGGCGCGATGCATCCTGGAGGAGCAGTCGCTCAGCGCGCTGACCTTGCGGGCCGTGGCGCGCCGCGCCGGCGTCAGCCATGCTGCCCCTTATCGCCATTTCCCCAATCACGAAGCACTTCTGGTCGAGCTGGGCGTGGAGGGCTTTCAAGAGCTGCGCCAATATATCGTCGAGGCCGCGAAAGTGGTGGGCCCAGAATCGGACCGCATCGCCAATATCGGCGCGGCCTATATGCGCTTCGTCGCCAAGCGCCCGGCGGTGGCGCGGCTGATGTTCGGCTCGCAATTGCCCAATCGCGACAAGTTTCCGGCGCTGGCCCAAGCCGCTGATGCCATCGGCAACGAGATCGGATCGGCATTGCATGATTCCAATCTGGGGCTTGCGGTATGGTCCGCGGTGCATGGCCTTGCCATGCTGGTTCTGGAAAACGTGATCGATCTGGGCCAGCGCCGTTCGGGTCTGCATGTGTTGCCGAGCCGGGCAGAAATCCTGCTGCGTAGCCTGTTCTCGACCAAACGCGATTAATCGCGTTTCAGCAACTTCGCCGCTTCCACCGCGAAGTAGGTGAGGATGCCGCTGGCGCCGGCGCGCTTGAACCCGGTCAGGGTTTCGATGATGGCACGATCGCGATCCAGCCAATTTTTTTCAAACGCCGCCGACAGCATCGCGTATTCACCTGACACTTGATAAGCGAAGGTCGGCACGCCGAAGCGCTCTTTCACTCGGCGTACAAGGTCCAGATACGGCATGCCGGGCTTGATCATCACCATGTCGGCGCCTTCTTCCAGGTCCAGCGCCACTTCGCGCAAGGCTTCGTCGCCATTGGCGGGGTCCATCTGATAGGTGCGCTTGTCGCCAGCCTTTAAGCCCGCGCTTTTCACTTGGGTCGTTCCCAGCGCATCGCGGAACGGACCGTAAAAGGCAGAGGCGTATTTGGCCGCATACGCCATGATCATCGTGTTGTGATGGCCCTGGGATTCCAGCGCGGCGCGGATGGCGCCAACCCGGCCGTCCATCATGTCGGACGGCGCTATGATGTCGGCGCCCGCTTCGGTTTGCACCAGAGCCTGGCGCACCAGCATCTCGAGCGTGGAATCGTTATGGACATCGCCATCGCGGATCAAGCCGTCATGGCCATGGCTGGTGTAGGGGTCCAGTGCCACGTCGCAAAGAATGCCGATTTCGGGAACAGCTTTCTTGATCGCCCGAACGGCGCGGCAAACCAGATTGCCGGCATTGATCGCTTCGCGGCCATCTTCGGTTTTCAGGGACGGATCGGTGGACGGAAACAGGGCGATGACAGGAATGCCGAGCTTGGCGGCTTCCCCGGCTGCGACCACGGCCTGGTCAACTGACAGACGCTCGACCCCCGGCATGGAGGCGATGGCCTCACGCTTCTTTTCGCCATCGATCAGGAAAATCGGCCAGATGAAATCCGCCGGCGACAATGTGTTCTCGGCGACCATGCGCCGGGTCCAGTCATGGCGGCGAAGACGGCGCATGCGGGTGGCGGGATAGGCGCTCATGCCCTGTGTCTTGCCAATTCGGGTCCCGGCGCGCAAGCCCGCGGCTTGTCACGCCTTCCTTGGCGGGTAATCTGGCGGGATGCCGGAAACCGACCCTCATATCCTGTTTGAAAAGCGCGGCGCGCTGGGCCTCGTCACCCTGAACCGGCCCAAAGCCCTGAATGCGCTCACCCACGGCATGTGCATCGGTATGTTGAAGATCTTGGCGGAATGGGCCGGGGACAGCCACGTTCAGTCCGTCGCGATCCAAGGGGCAGGGCCAAGAGCCTTTTGCGCCGGCGGCGACATCCGCTCCATGGCGGAAAGCAGCAGCGCCGGAACGCCGGCTGCCGCCAGATTTCTGCGCGACGAATATCTACTCAACGCCCTGATCGGTGCTTATCCCAAGCCCTATGTCGCGCTCACCCATGGTGTGGTGATGGGTGGTGGGGCTGGCGTATCGGTGCATGGACGCTATCGCCTGGCGGATGAGGACCTCGCTTTTGCGATGCCGGAAACGGGCATCGGATTCACGCCCGATATCGGATCGAGCTTTTTTCTTTCGCGTTGCCCGGGCGAGGCCGGTCTTTATTTGGGGCTGACGGGCACGCGTATCGGATTGGGCGATGCGCTGGTGTTGGGCCTGGTCACGCACAGCGTCGCGCAATCCGATCACGCGGTATTGATCGCGCGACTGGCGGATGGCGCCGTCGCAGCCGATGCGGTGCGTATCTTTGCGCGGCCTGCGCCGCCGGCGCTGTTGGCCGAGCATCGCGCCCGCATCGGCACGATCTTCGCCGCATCTTCGGTCGAAGCGGTACTGGAACGGTTGGATCGCGACGGCAGCGATTTTGCAACGCAAACCGCCCGGCTGATCCGTACGCGTTCACCGGAATCGCTCAAACTCGCATTTCGGCTTTTGCGCGTGGGCAAGACGCTCTCGTTGAACGAGTGTCTCAAAATGGAATACCGCGTCGCGGCGCGCAGGGTGATGAGCGCCGATTTCCGCGAAGGCGTTCGTGCGGTTCTCATCGACAAGGATGGCGCGCCGCATTGGAGCCCCAGCCAGCTTGCGGATGTAAAAGAAGCTGATATTGCAGGCTATTTCGCATCACTGGGCGGGAATGAAATTCCGCTCGTCTAGGATGTTCGCGAATCTTTTCATCTTTTGTTTGCCATGATGGACGGCTTGGTTCCACACGCTCAGATCGCGGCGACAATTCAAGCGCATTTTACATGCTCTTAATGAGTCGCAACTATTCTGCATCACAAATATAACTGGGTGGGCTCCGCAAAAAGCGGGGGTGGTGTTGAGATGACGGCATTAGCTAAACCGCAAGCGGCGGCGGCGCTGGAAGGCGCATCTTCCGTTCGCAGGCATTACCTTGAGACGCTCAATCTGGTTGAGCGTCTGCATCGTCAACTTCTGGACGTGATCAAAGACGAACTTGATCGGCGCGACGAACGCGAGATCAATTCCGTCCAGGCGCTTCTGCTGTTCAATGTCGGCGACCAGGAATTGACGGCCGGCGAGTTGCGCACGCGGGGCCATTATCTGGGCTCCAACGTATCCTACAATCTCAAGAAACTGGTCGAAGGCGGCTATATCCATCACGAGCGTTCGGAAGCCGATCGCCGGTCCGTGCTGGTGCGGCTGACGACCAAGGGCGAACAGGTGCGCGATATGCTGCGCGAGTTGTTTGACCGCCATCTGGGTTCGCTGGAAGCGGTGGGCAATGTTGGTCCCGGCGACATGGATGCGATGAACGTCACTTTGAAGCGTCTGGAGCGTTTCTGGATCGACCAGGTCCGCTTCCGCCTGTAATCCGCGCCCTCGGCAAATCTCGCACCTCTGAAAGACCCGACTCAGCTAACCTGTCGGCATGACCAATTGGTGGGCGGCGGCGCTGAGCCGTCATGTCCGTTTCTATATCGCGTTGGGATGCGGACTGGTCGCCTTTGGCATCGGCCGGATGGCGGATCTGCCGGTGGCGCTGCTGGCGGGGGGCGATGTCTTCTATCTCGTCTTCCTGGGCCTGTGTCTGGTGATGGTCGCCGGGCAGTCCGCTGACGATTTGAAACTCCGCGCCAAGAAGGAGGATGAGGGGATCGCCATCGTGATCGTGATCATCCTGGCAACTCTTCTGTTCTTCTCGCTCGCGGTGTTTGAAGCGCTGGGCAAAAAGCACGGCATCGAACTTCTGCCGGTGATATTGGCGGGCATCGGTGCGCCGCTGGGCTGGTTCGTCCTGCACACGGCGATGGCATTCCATTATGCCGACTTGCATTATTTCGACGATCCGGACACGACCGATGACGATGCCGGCGATCTGGATTTTCCCGGCCACACTCAGCCCTGTGCCTGGGACTTTCTCTATTTCTCGTTCGTCGTCGGGATGACCGCCCAAGTTTCCGACGTGGTGGTGAAGACCACCACGATGCGCCGCACGGTGCTCTGGCATGGCGTCGTTTCCTTCTTCTTCAATACGGTTTTCATCGCCATGGCAGTGAACGCGGCCGTGGCGATGGCCAGCTGACCGCTGAAGGGGCAGACTCCTCGACGCCTCCAAAGCATGGGTCCAGATGAGAACGTCTTGCAAAATCTCCCGGGAAACCGGGGTGTCATGTGACAAATTGCGTGGAATCAGGGGTTTGGGATCGGATAAGGTGGATTCTGACGGGCCCGTTCATAAGGCAGCTCAGGCATGGCATTTTCCTATACCTCCAGCTTCAAGGACGCTCTGACTGCGCTTCGGCGGGAAGGCCGCTATCGCGTGTTCGCTGACATCATGCGGCAGCGCGGCGACTACCCGAAAGCCGACTTCCATACCGATGCCGAAGGATCCAATGGCGGCGGACGCCCGATCACGGTGTGGTGTTCGAACGATTATCTCAACATGGGGCAGCACCCCAAGGTTCTGGCCGCGATGCACGAAGCCCTGGATACCGTGGGGGCAGGGTCGGGCGGCACCCGCAATATCTCCGGCACCAGCCATTATCATGTCGAGCTGGAACGCGAACTGGCCGATTTGCATGGCAAGGAAGCCGGTCTGCTGTTCACCTCCGGCTTTGTTTCCAACGACGCGACCCTGGCGACCCTGGCCAAAATCCTGCCGGGCTTGATCATCTTCTCCGACGAATTCAATCACGCCTCGATGATCGAAGGCATCCGTCATGGCGGCACCGTCAAATATGTTTTCCGCCATAACGATATGGCGCATCTGGAAGAGCTGTTGAAGGCTGCCAATCCGGCCTCGCCCAAGCTGATCGCCTTCGAAGGCGTCTACTCCATGGATGGTGATTTCGCTCCGACCAACGCGATCTGCGATCTGGCCGACAAATACGGCGCGCTCACTTATATCGACGAAGTTCATGGCGTTGGCCTTTATGGCGAGCGCGGTGCTGGCGTTGCCGGGCGCGACGGCTCAATGGGTCGCATCGATATCGTCGAGGGCACCCTGGCCAAGGCCTTTGGCGTGATGGGGGGCTATATCGCCACCACCGCAGAGATCGTGGATTGCATTCGCTCCTTCGCGCCGGGTTTCATTTTCACCACCTCGCTGGCCCCGGCAATCGCTGCGGGCACTCTGGCATCGATCCGGCACCTGAAGCAAAGCAACTTGGAACGCGAAAGGCTGCATGACCGCGCCGCGCGGCTGAAGAGGCGCCTGATGGATGCGGGTCTTCCGGTGATGGACAGCGCCAGTCATATCGTACCGGTGTTTGTGGGCGACGCCGCCCTCTGCAAATCCGTGACCGATGTGCTGTTGAAAGAGCACGGTATCTATGTCCAGCCGATCAACTATCCCACCGTTCCCCGGGGTACAGAGCGGCTGCGCCTGACACCGTCGCCCGCCCATACCGACGAGATGATCGAGGAGCTGATCGTGGCCCTTAACATCGTCTGGGATGTGCACAAGCTGGCGCGGGCGGCTTGAGGAGCGACGGCCAGGAGCCGATAGCGGCAGAGTATCGGCGGGAGCGGGCGAACCGCTGCCATGCTGGCGCTAGCAGCTCCGTTCGGCCGCGCGACCAATAATGAGCCCGCCCGTTAAAGGCGAAATCCTACTGGAATTCGTCGTGCAGGGAAACGTCGTCAAGGCGACGGCGATCCATGCCGCCACAGGTGTCGAAGCCTGCATCGTCGGTCCTGCCAATGCCGGACGTGACGTGCTGGCGCAGGCCGCCGTTCGAAAACTGAAATACGTTATGGAAAAAAAGGGCTAGTCGCGCTTCTTGCGGCCCGGTTTGCCGAGGCCGCTTTGCTTGGCAAACTCGCTGCGCCGGGCCGCATAGTTTGGCGCCGTCATGGGATAGTCGGCGGGCAGATTCCATTTGGCCCGATAGGCTTCCGGCGTCAGGCCATATTGCGCGCGCAGATAGCGTTTCAGCATTTTCAGCTTCCGGCCGTCTTCCAGGCAGACGATATAATCGGGCGTCACGGATTTCTTGATCGGCACGGCGGGCGGGCGGGCCGGGCTGTTGCCTTCGCTACTTTGGAAGCCGCCCAAGGTGGCGTGGACACTCTTGATCACATTGGGCAAATCCTCGGCGGCCACGGGATTTTTGCTCACATAAGCGGAGACGATTTCCGTCACCAGCTTGAGGATTTCTTCTTCGCTGCGATGATCGTCACGCATGAAAGGCTTATGCTCCCGGGCGCGATTACTGATTCTGCGCCATCTATACTTACATTCTAAAATATAGATTGTAGTTTTACTATAGGGATTTGGAAGCTTGGTAAAAGCCGCAGAAATCCTGGCTTTCGGACCTGATTCGGCACCCCTAGGGGATGGCGGAAAGCCGCGCTAGATTTGGTGCTCGGGTCAGGGTAAATCCGCGACCCGTGCCGGCCCCATCAAGATCGGGCCGGCTTCTCAACAAGGTGGTGGTGATGTCGGCTGTGGCCAATTCCGTCTCGGAAAATTCCGGATTTTTTACGCGCAGCCTGGCCGAAGCAGACCCGGAGATTGCCGCATCGATCGCCGACGAGCTGGGCCGCCAGCGCGAGAAGATCGAACTCATCGCTTCGGAGAACATCGTCTCCAAGGCGGTGCTGGAAGCACAGGGGTCTGTCCTCACCAACAAGTACGCCGAAGGCTATCCCGGCAAACGCTATTATGGCGGCTGCGAATATGTCGATGTGATTGAGACCTTGGCGATCGAGCGCGCCAAGAAGCTGTTCAATTGCCAGTTCGCCAATGTGCAGCCCAATTCCGGCAGCCAGATGAACCAAGCCGTATTCCTAGCCTTGCTCAATCCCGGTGACACGTTCATGGGCCTCGATCTGGCGGCGGGTGGGCATCTCACCCATGGCTCGCCGGTCAATATGAGCGGCAAATGGTTCAAGGTGGTGCCCTATGGCGTGCGCCCCGACGACCATCTGCTGGATATGGACGCGATCGCGGCCAGTGCCCGCGCCAACAAGCCCAAGCTGATCATCGCCGGCGGCACCGCTTATTCACGGCTCTGGGACTTCAAGCGGTTCCGCGAAATCGCGGACGAGGTCGGCGCCTATCTGATGGTCGACATGGCGCATTTCGCAGGCCTGGTGGCGGGCGGGGCTCATCCGTCGCCCATTCCGCACGCTCATGTGGTGACCTCCACCACCCACAAGTCGCTGCGCGGCCCGCGCGGAGGTCTGATCCTCACCAACGACGAAGCGATCGCCAAGAAGATCAACTCCGCCATCTTCCCCGGCCTGCAGGGTGGCCCGCTGATGCATGTGATCGCGGCCAAGGCGGTGGCGTTCCAGGAAGCGCTGCAGCCTGGTTTCAAGATCTACGCGAAGAATGTGGTGGAGAATGCCCGCGCCCTGGCCGAAACCTTGAAGGCTCTGGGCCTCGACATTGTCTCTGGCGGTACCGACAATCATTTGATGCTGGTGGATCTGCGGCCCAAAAAGGCAACGGGCAAATACGCGGAAAAAGCGCTGGATCGCGCCTTCATCACCTGCAACAAGAACGCCATTCCGTTCGATCCGGAAAAACCTTTCGTCACGTCAGGCATCCGACTGGGCACACCCGCTGGAACCACGCGCGGCTTCGGGCCGCAGGAATTCCGCGAGATCGGCAAGCTGATCGTGGAGGTGGTGGACGGGCTCGCCAACAAGAACCATGAAGAGGGCGACCCGGCCGTGGAAGCCAGTGTGCGCGACCGCGTCGGCGAGCTCTGCCGCCGTTTTCCGATTTATTGAGAGGCCTTAGATGCGTTGCCCTTTCTGCGGACATGACGACAGCCAGGTGAAGGACAGTCGTCCTTCGGAAGACAATTCCGCCATCCGGCGCCGGCGTCACTGCCCGGAATGCGGCGGGCGTTTCACCACCTTTGAGCGCGTGCAGCTGCGCGAGCTGATCGTGGTCAAGAAGAATGGCCGCCGTGAAAGCTTCGACCGCGACAAGCTGGAGCGTTCGATCAACCATGCGCTCAGGAAGCGCCCGGTGGAGCGCGAGCGGGTCGATCGCATGATCACCGGCATCGTGCGGCGGCTGGAATCGATGGGCGAAAACGAAATTCCCGCCAACATGATCGGCGAGCTGGTGATGCAGGCGCTGGCCAGCCTGGACAAGGTCGCCTATGTCCGCTTCGCTTCGGTCTATCGCAATTTCCGCGAGACGCGGGATTTCG
>JBEPVO010000046.1:0-17945 GCA_041690975.1 Alphaproteobacteria bacterium | reverse complement strand
AACACGCTGATCCTGCTGACCTCGGGCACCACGGTGACCTGGGCGCATCACGCGCTGCAGAGCGACGACCGCAAGGGCGCGATCCAGGGCCTGATCATCACCGTGTTGCTGGGTGCCAGCTTCTCGGCGGTGCAGGCGTATGAATATGCCCATGCGCCCTTCACCTTCGGCTTCAACCATCTGGCGGTGCTGCCCTTTACCGATGCGGCGCATGTTTCGCTGTCGTCGGGTGCGGGCAATTTCGACGCCATCTATGGCTCGACCTTCTTCATGGCGACCGGCTTTCACGGTTTCCATGTTCTGATCGGCACCATCTTCCTGGCCGTGTGCCTGGGCCGCGCCATCGCCGGCCAATTCACCGCCACCCGCCATTTCGGCTTCGAGGCCGCCGCCTGGTACTGGCATTTCGTGGACGTGGTCTGGCTGTTCCTGTTCGCCTGCATCTATGTGTGGGGCCAGGGCCCGATATCCGCTGCCTAATACGGCGCGCTGCGCTTTCCTCGGCCTCTGTCCGCAATGTGGGCAGGGGCCGTTGTTTGACGGCTATATCAAGCTCAAGCCGTCCTGCCCGTCCTGCCATCTGGATTATGCGATGTTCGATGCCGGCGATGGTCCGGCGGTGTTCGGCATCCTGATCGTGGGCGCCATCGTCGCTGGACTGTCTCTTTGGGTCGAGTTCACATTCTCGCCGCCCTATTGGGTTCATGCAGTGCTATGGGCGCCGCTGATCGTGATCCTCAGCCTGGGTTTCCTGCGCCTCTCCAAATCCACGCTCCTGGTTCTCCAATACAAGCACAAGGCGGGCGAAGGGCGGAGGCACTGATGGCCTTGCGGTTTCGCCCTTATCCCGGCGTGTCGGTCGCGGTCGTAATTGCTACCGCCATCCTGGTCGCCCTGGGTGTCTGGCAGTTGCAGCGTCTGCAATGGAAGCTGGCCCTGATCGCCGAAGTAGATGGCCACATGACCGCGGCTCCACTGTCCCTGGACCAGGCACTCAAGACCGATGCCGATGCGATGCAGTATCGCCGCGTCGCGCTGGAAGGGCATTTCGACAACGGCAAGGAAGCCTATGTCTTCACCACGGGTGCGGGCGGCGAAGCGGTCTATCATGTGCTGACACCGTTCCTCGCAAAACAGGGGGGCACTTTGCTGGTGGATCGCGGCTATATTCCCAAAGACAAACTCGCCCCCGCCACACGCACACCGGTGGACGGCGCGACGCAGCTTGTCGGCGTATGGCGGGTGCCGGATGCGCCCGGGGCTTTCACGCCAGCGCCCGATAACGCGCGCCGGATCTGGTATTCCCGCGATCTCAAAGGCATTGCCGCGGCCGATCATATCCAGCTGGCCGCGCCGGTGGTGATCGAGGCCGATGCGACGCCCAATCCCGGCGGCTGGCCCAAAGGCGGCCAGACGGTGGTGAGCTTCCGCAACGAGCATCTCTCCTATGCTGTCACGTGGTTCGGGCTTGCGGCAGGCCTGCTCGGCGTCTATCTCGCCTATCATGTGTCCAGAGGCCGGTTGGGTTGGGTTTGACCAATCACACGCCGCGAAGGGCATAAAAAGGAATATGAGCGTGTCGCAATCCAGCCAATTCATTTCGACCCGGGGAGAGGCGCCGCAGGCGAGTTTCGCCGATGTGCTGCTGGCTGGACTGGCGCCGGATGGCGGCCTCTACATGCCCGCCGCTTGGCCGCAATTCAGCGCCGCACAGATCGCCACTTTTACCGGCAAGCGCTATCAGGATGTGGCATTTGAAATTCTGTTCCGTTTCGTGGGTGATAGTTTCACCGCCGCCGAATTGAAGGAAGATATTGAAGCGGCCTATGCCGGTTTCACCCAACCCGAGATCGCGCCGCTATCGGCGATGAGCGGCAACCGTTATCTGCTGGAACTGTTTCACGGCCCGACCTTCGCCTTCAAGGATATCGCGCTGCAGATATTGGGACGCCTGTTCGCGCGGGCGCTGAGCCGCCGGGGCGGCAAGGCCACCATCGTGGCGGCGACTTCGGGCGACACCGGTTCGGCAGCGATCGCCGCGCTGGGCGGGCTCCCCAACATCGAAGTCTTTGTGCTGCATCCCAAGGGGCGTGTCAGCGAAGTACAGCGCCGCCAGATGACCACCAGTGGTCACGCCAATGTTCATAATATCGCCCTGGAAGGTAGTTTCGACGACGCCCAGAGCATCGTGAAGGGCCTGTTTGCGGAAAAGGAATTTGCCCGCGAGATCAGTCTTACCGCCGTTAATTCGATCAACTTCGTTCGGATCGCCGCGCAGAGCGTCTATTATTTCACTGCCACGGCGGCGCTGGGCAAACCCGCGACCTTCATCGTGCCGACGGGGAATTTCGGCGATATTTTTGCAGGCGAAGCGGCTGAGCGTATGGGACTTGCCGTCAAACGCCTGGTGATCGCCACCAACGCTAATGACATCATGGCGCGGGCGCTCAATGACGGCGTTTATGAGTCAGGCGACGCGCACCACACCATCAGTCCTTCGATGGACATCCAGGTCGCGTCCAATTTCGAGCGGGCTCTATTCGAGGCTTCCGGCCGCGACGCCGGTTGGACCCGCGCGGCGATGGAGACTTTCTCCCGTGACAAGCGCCTGGTGCTGCCGCCGCAGGTTCTGGCAGAGTTGCGAAGCCGCTACGATGCCCGCTCCAGCGACGACGAAGATACATTGTCCACCATCAACGCCATCGCCAGCACATCGGGACGCATCATCGATCCGCACACCGCCGTGGCGGTCAATGCCTTGCGCAAATTCGGATTCCGCGAAGAGCCGATGGTGGTCCTTTCCACCGCCCATCCCGCCAAATTCGCCGACGCAGTGACCAACGCAACCGGATCGCCCCCGCCGATGCCCGAAGGCCTGCAGCGGGTGCTGGATCTGCCGGAAAAACTCGAAACCCTGCCCAATAACCTTTCTTTGATTCGACAGTTCATCTCTTCTAGACTGGCGGGATGACCATAGAAATATCAAATCTTTCCAATGGCTTGACCGTAATCACCGACCCGATGGCCAATCTGGAAAGCGCCGCTCTGGGCGTCTGGGTTTCCACCGGCGGCCGCAACGAATTGCCGCCCGAAATGGGGCTCTCCCATATGCTGGAGCATATGGCGTTCAAAGGTACCACGACCCGCAGCGCCCGTCAGATCGCCGAAGAGATCGAAGCGGTCGGCGGCTATCTCAACGCCTATACCAGCCGCGAGCAGACCGCGTTCCACGCTCGTGTCTTGAAGAACGATGTGGCGCTGGCGCTCGATATCGTTGCCGACATCCTGGTCGATTCGACATTCGTCGCCGACGAATTGGAACGCGAACGCCAGGTGGTGCTGCAGGAACTGGGCCAGGCGCGCGACACGCCGGACGATATCGTCTTCGATCATCTGCAAAGCGTGATCTACAAGGATCAAGCCCTGGGGTGGCCGATACTGGGTGAGGAAAAGACGGTCGCGGCCTTCACGCCGGCGGCGCTGCGCGATTATAGCGGTCGGCGTTATCGCGCCGAAGCGATGACCTTGGTTTCGTCCGGCGCCGTTTCGCACAGTGAGATCGTCACGCTGGCGGAAGAGAAATTCGCGCGGCTTGCGACCGGCAAGCTCGATCCCACGACGCAAGCGCATTATGTCGGCGGCGACATTCGTCTGGTCGAGGATCTCGAGCAAGCGCATATCGTTTATGCCTTTCCCGGCATCGCGGCCGGCGATCCGGATTTTCATGTCGCCCAGATGCACGCGATGGTGCTGGGCGGCGGCATGTCGTCCCGTCTGTTCCAGGAAGTGCGGGAAAAGCGCGGGCTCTGCTATTCCATCTATGCCTTCACTAACAATTTCCAGGACACGGGATTTACTGGCATCTATGCCGGCACCGGTGAAAAGGAAGCGGGCGAATTGTCTGCTGTGATCGCCGGTGAAATGGAAGCGATGACCGCCGGGGTCAGCGACGCCGAACTGGCGCGCGCCAAGGCGCAGCTCAAATCCGGGCTCCTGATGGGTCTGGAGCGGCCCGGAACACGCGCCGAACAGATCGCAGGGCAGATCTTCGCCCTGGGCCGCGTGCAGAGCACCGCGGAAATCGTGGCGCAGATCGATGCAGTGGATGGCGCGGCTTTGACGCGTTATGCCGCCAGCATTATGACGCAGCCTTCCATTGCCGCGGTTGGCCCGGTGAAGAAGCTCGAACGGCATGATGTTTTCGCCGCGCGTTTTGCGCCCGGCCGTGAAGCGGCGGAATGATGAAGCCAGCGCCGCCACCCGGCAAGATGAGCGCGATGATGCAGTCGCGGCCGATGGCGTTCATGCGCGGCCTGACATTTCCCGGCGGCCAGCAGCCGGTTCTGCGTGGTCAGGAAGTCTATCTGCGCTATCCGCGCATCGCCGATTACATCAACTGGGCGCGACTGCGGGGCGAGAGCCGCGAATTTTTGACAAAATGGGAACCCGTCTGGGCCGAAGACGAGCTGACTCGCGGCGCCTTTCGCCGCCGCATCAAGCGGTATCAAAAAGAAACGCGGTTGGATTCAGCCTATGTCTTCTTCGTCTTCCGCGCCAGCGACGATATGTTGATGGGCGGTTGCACCTTGTCCAATGTGCGGCGCGGCGTCACCCAATGCTGCGCGCTGGGTTACTGGATTGGGGCGCGTTTCGCCCGCCAGGGTTATATGAGCGACGCGGTGCGCGCGCTGATTCCCTTTGTCTTCGGCACTCTGGGGTTGCATCGCATCGAAGCAGCCTGCCTGCCGGAAAATGAGCCCTCGCGCAGCCTGCTGGCCAAGGCGGAATTTCGCGAAGAGGGGCTGGCACGAAAATATCTGCTGATCAACGGCGAATGGCGCGATCACATTCAATTCGCTCTTTTGGCAGATGAAGCTTCCTTGAAGAGCGGTGCGCGGCTAGGTTAGCCCCGCCGCCCTGGCCCCCGTATGTCGTAAAAGAGTCGGATGCGAAAACCATTATTCCTTTTGCTGATCGGGTTGCTGTTGGCGAGCCTTGGCGTCGCACTTGCCGCCGATCCGCCGCGTGCGGTGGATTTCGGCGGCGACGCCAATGTCATCAATCTGAAGCATGAGTTGACGCCGTATCATACGACCAGCGGTCCGGAGACCGACGGCTCGGCCTGGTACATGCTGGCGGTGACCAACAACAGTGTGCGGCCTGCTATCCGTGTGCTCTTGGCCGGGCAGCCGCCGCGCATGGCGCTGCGCCTGCTGCCGCAGCCGTCCCGTCCGGCCATTCTTGCCGTCGCCAGTTCGGATTCCGGCGTGGTGGTCGAGCCGGCCAAAGCCTATGGCGGGCGTGCCTGGCGCGTCATCATCCCGCCCGTGACCCAGGTTGGCCTGGCGGTACGGGTCGGTTATGCCGGTTCGCCGCCTTCGCTTCAGGCCTGGACCGAGCCGGCGCTGGCGTCTCATAACCGCCAGCTCGCCATCTTCATCACCGCAGTGGGCGCGCTGATCGCCGCCGCCGCGCTCATCACCGGCGGCCTCGCGGTTCTGATTGGACATGCGGCACCGCGTTGGGTGGCGCTGACCTTGTTCTTGCTGCTGTGGAGCTGGTTGGCCGGCACGGGCATGTTCGACGCCAGCCTCGCCACCCATATCGGTGGACCGTATGGACTTTCCGCATTGCTGACAGCGCTGGCGCTGGCGGCGGGCGCACGGCTCGCCGATGCCATCGTGCCGTTGCGCGAAGTCTTTCCCAAGCGCGTCAAGCAGTTCCGCGCCGCGCTGTATGTTCTCTGCGGTCTGGGCGCCGCTTCTTATCTAGGCTTGCCGGGCGCGGCCCTGGTGACCGATACGTTGATTGTCCCGGGCAGCGCCGCCGTGGCAGCCTATCTGTTTCTGTGCGGGCGGCGCGGCGTGCGTGCGGCGCAAGTGATTGCGCCCAGCGCGGCGGCATTCGCTCTGGTGGCATTGGCGGCCGCCATCACCAGTCTGGGCGGGTTGGGTGAAACCTTGACCGCGCCGGCCACCACCGGCGGCTTTGCCGCGGCGGGTGCGATCCTTCTGGCGCTGGCCGTGATCACCAGCGAAGAAATCGCCGTCCTGCCGTTCCTGCATGGGTCGAAGGCGGCACGTCTTTTGGAAGCGCAAAGCACACCGGATGGCGCGCTCGATCCATCTGCGCCTTTCGCCAACCTCGCCCTGGCGGCGATCGGGGCGGCGCATCAAGGTGTTTTCGATCTGGATTTTCGCGCCCAGCTTCTGACCTTGTCGTCCGATGCGGCGCTGATGGCGGGATTGCCGCCACACAGCACGACCCTGTCGCATTCCGACTGGATGTCGCGCTTGCATCCGGAAGATTTGGAAACCTATCGCGGCGCGCTGGAGATGTTCCGCGATCAGCCCGGACAGGCTTTTCGGCTGGAATTCCGCGCACCTGGACCAAGCGCCACCTGGCGCTGGCTGGAGTTGCGCGCCAGCATCGTGACAGAACAGGATGTGCCGTCGGATTGCCTGGGGCTTCTCAGCGATATCACCGACCGCAAGGAAACCACGCCAACTGCCGGCGATCCGCTGACCGGATTGGGTGCGCGCCCGGCCTTGATCGAGGCCATGGGAATCATGGGCCCGCTTCTGGAGAATGCCCAGCTGGCGTTGATCGATCTGGACCGGTTCAAGGCGATCCATGCCAGCATCGGCGATGTCGGCGGCGATACGATTCTTCTGCAGACCGCGCGGCGTCTGAACGAGCGGTTTGGGAACGAAGCCCAGATCTTCCGGATCGGCGGCGATGGATTTGCGCTTCTGTTCGCAGTGCAGGATCTGCCACCCCAAAAGCTCGGCGATGAATTGATCGAGCTTTGCAATCCGCCGCATCCCTATGACGGGCGTAATATTTTCGCGCCCGCCAGCGCCGGCCTGGCTACGGACGAAAGCGATCCCATAAGGTTGCTGCGGAACGCCGAACTTGCGCTGGCGGCGGCCAAGGCCCGCGGCGGCGCTTGTGCGTTGGTATACGAGCCCAGTCTGGAAGCGCAGGCGCGCACCGATGCGGTGGCGCTGGAGGCCGATCTGCGTCAGGCCTTGAACAGTGGCCAGATCGAAATCTTCTACCAGCCCATCATGCGTTTTTCCGATCACGCGGTTGCGGGATTCGAGGCGCTCCTGCGTTGGCGTCATCCCACCCGGGGGCTAGTCGCACCGGGTGAATTCATCGCCCATTCCGAGGAAACCGGACTGATCGTGAGTCTGGGAAAGTTCGCGCTCGAACGGGCTGCGAGCGATCTTTCCCATTGGCAGCGTTATTTCTCAATCTCGCCGCCGCTCTTTGTCAGCGTCAATCTTTCCCGCCGCCAGCTGCGCGATCCGGGCTTCGAGGAATTGCTGTCCGAAGCCGTGCACAAAAATGCCCTGGCGCAAGGCACGTTGACCTTGGAAGTCACGGAAAGCGCCGTCGCCGACGATACCAATCTGTCGGCGACCCTGCTGCGCTTGAAAGGTTTGGGGGCAGGGCTGGCGATGGATGATTTCGGCACCGGCGCGTCCAGCCTCAGCCAGTTTCACGATTTGCCGTTCGATACCGTGAAGATCGATCGCAATTTCATCGCGCGCCAAAGCAATGGCGAGATCGGCGAGGAAGCCGGCCAGGTGCTTCGCTCCGTCATTCGCTTGTCGCAAGATTTGAAGCGAACCGTCGTGGCGGAAGGTGTCGAAAGTGCCGAGGATGCCGCGTGGCTGGCGTCGCTGGGCTGCGAATTCGGTCAGGGTTTCTTTTTCTCGCCGCCGCTGACGCCCGCCGACACTCTGACTTTTATTTCCCGGCATATCGAGGCTGCGGCAACCTCGTCTTAGATCGCGCGTTCCTTTTCACCTTCACGACGGAGAATTTTCATGACCATCAAGATCGGCGACCACATTCCCGCGGCAACCCTCATGCAGATGAAGGATGGCGGTCCCAAGCCCGTATCGACCGATGACCTGTTCAAGGGCAAAAAGGTCGCCCTGTTCGCGCTGCCGGGCGCCTTCACGCCCACCTGTTCGGCCAAGCATCTGCCCGGTTTCATCCAGCAGGCGGGTGCGTTGAAAGCGAAAGGCATCGACGCCATCGCCTGTCTTTCGGTGAACGATGCCTTTGTGATGGGGGCCTGGGGCGATGCCCAGGGCGCCGGCGACACGGTGATGATGCTGGCGGACGGCAATGGCGATTTCACCCGCGCCGTCGGGCTGGAACTGGACGGGACCAAATTCGGCATGGGCAAGCGCAGCCAGCGCTATTCCATGGTGGTCGATAATGGTGTGGTCAAGGTGCTGAATGTAGAAGCGCCGGGCGCGTTTGAAGTCTCCAGCGCAGAACACATGCTGTCGCAGCTCTAGAGAATTAAAACTGGCGCGGGATCGCGTCCCGCGCCAGTTGATCCGCCCGTTCATTTTCGACATGCCCGGAATGGCCCGCGACCCAGGTCCATTTCACCGACAGATGGCGGGTCTGCTGCTCATCCAAGATGCGCCACAGATCTTCGTTCTTGACCGGCTTTTTGTCGGCGGTTTTCCAGCCGCGCTTTTTCCAGCCGATGATCCATGTGCGGGCGCCGTCCATCACATATTTGGAGTCGGTATAGATCGACACCTGGGACGGTTGCTTGATGGCGCGCATGCCCTCGATCACCGCCATCATTTCCATGCGGTTGTTGGTGGTGTGGGCTTCGCCGCCGGACAATTCATTTTCATGCGGGCCGCTGCGCAGGATCGCCGCCCAGCCGCCCGGTCCCGGATTGCCGGAGCAAGCACCGTCCGTGAACAATTCGATGGGTGCACTCATACGCCATACTCGCTGGCTTGCTTTACTTTCAGATGAAAGCGCAGTCGCTTGGCATATTCGCGGGGGTCCTTGGGACGGACCAAAGCGTTGGGATCGGGATTGAGCCAATCGAAAAGCCGGGTCAACAGGAAGCGCAGCGCCGCGCCGCGCATCAGGATCGGAAGCGCCGCCTGTTCTTCCAAGCTCAGCGCCCGGATGGATTGATAGGCCGCGATCAAGGCCTTGCCTTTTGTGACGTTATAGGCGCCGTCGGTTTCGAAGCACCAGCTGTTTAGCATCACCGCCAGGTCGTAAGCATAGGTGTCATTGCAGGCAAAATAGAAATCAATCAGGCCGGAAACATTGTTCTGCATGAACAGAACATTGTCGGGAAACAGATCGGCGTGAATGACGCCGCCCGGCAAGTTGTGCGGCCAATCACGCTCCAGCTCGCCAAGCGCGTCTGCAATTAAAACACCGAGATCGCGCTCCACCGCATCGGCGCGCGCGCGCGTTGCGTCGGCCAGTTCACGCCAGCCCGTGGGTCCCAATGCGTTGGCGCGGGTGAGGGTAAAATCGTGCCCGGCATCATGCAGCTGGGCGAGTGCGCGGCCTGCGGACGCGCAATGCATGGCCTCCGGCTTACGCAGAGATACGCCATTGAGGAAAGTAAAGATCGCGCCGGATCGTCCTTTGAAGACAAAAGACTGGGCCCCCAACCGGTCACGCAAGGGCTGGGGACAGGACAGGCCGCGGCTGGCCAGATGATCCATCAGGCCTAGAAAGAAGGGCAGGTCGGCGGTCCTTACGCGCTTTTCATAGAGCGTGAGAATGAAGGCGCCGCGATCGGTCTGGAGGTAGAAATTGGAATTCTCCACGCCTTCGGCAATGCCCTTGAACGCCAGGGGCGTGCCGATGTCGTAACCGACGAGCAGCTCCTCCAGCTCTTCAAACCCGACATCGGTATAGACGGCCATGATGCCCCATTTTCCACTGCTTCCCTTAGGGGGCGTGGGTGGGTAAAGTCCGCGGCCCAAAAGGAAAGTGGGCCGAGAAGTCGGCCGCAGCCTTCAAAAAGTCAAGTCTGAGCCGGATCTTAACACCCATGATGCCTTCGCGATTCGCCCTTCTCGTACTTGCCCTTTTGGTGCTGGCCGGCTGCAACAGCGTCAAAGTCAACAACTGCCCCGTATCGGTAGTTCTAGCCGATGCGTCCCAGGTCGTGGTCTTCCGTCAGGGCGCGCCGCAGGATCTGTCGGGCGAGGCCTATCGGGTGTTCCTGACCGGCACCAGCACCAGCTGCGACATTAACAAAAAGACCGGCGAGACCAATTCCAGCCTGACGTTGAATTTCCGTGCCACGCGGGCGCCGACCACCGATGCCGCCCGCTTTACCGTGCCATATTTCCTGGCGGTGACGCGGGGCGATCAGATGATCGAAAAGCGCATCGTGAACGTTACGTTCGATTTCGCGCCCGGCGCATCGTCGGCAACCTTCACTGAATCGCCGGACGATTTCGATATCCATCTCGAGAATGGCCATTTCCCGTATGAGTATCAGCTGATGGCTGGTTTCCAGATGACTCCGGCGCAGGTCGACTACAACAAGAAGACGGGCCGTTTCACGCCATGACGTCGCTGGCCGTGGACTTGTCGCGCGCGGTGGGCGAAGCCTTCGCCGCCGAAGGATTGGATGGCGCGTTCGGCACGGTCCAGATTTCGGATCGGCCCGATCTTGCCCAGTTTCAATGCAATGGGGCCCTGGCGGCGGCCAAGGCGGCCAAGACCAATCCGCGCGCCATTGCCGAGAAGATCGCGGCGCGTCTGAAGGCCGATCCGCGTTTTTCGAAAGTGGAAATCGCCGGGCCGGGTTTCATCAATCTGGATCTCACCGATGCGGCGCTGGATGGGCGCATCGCGGCGCTGCAAACGCCGGCCGAAGCCAATGATAAGACGGTGTTGATTGATTTCGGCGGCCCCAATGTCGCCAAGCCCATGCATGTGGGACATCTGCGCTCGTCTGTGATTGGTGACTGCCTGCAGCGCCTGTTCCGCGCCAATGGCTGGCATGTGGTGAGCGACATCCATCTGGGTGATTGGGGCCTGCAGATGGGCCAGCTGATTTCGGAAGTGGAGATCAAGGGCATCGCCCCGGTCTATTTCGATGCCGGCTTCAAAGGTCCGTACCCGGAGCAATCGCCGGTCACCATGGAAGACCTGGAAGAGCTGTATCCGGCCGCCTCCAGCGCCTGCAAAGCCGATCCGGCGCGGCTTGAAATGGCGCGCCGCGCCACCGTGGAATTGCAAGATGGGCGGCCCGGTTACCGTGCCTTGTGGCGGCATTTCGTGCAGGTCTCTGAAGTCGGTCTTGAGCGGGAGTTCGCTTCGCTCGGCGTCAAATTCGATTTGTGGAAAGGCGAATCCAGCGTTCATGGCCTGATTGCGCCCATGCTGGACGATCTGAAATCCCGTGGGCTGGCGCAGATGAATGAGGGCGCCCTGGTTATTTCGGTGGCTCGCGAGGACGACAAGAAACCGATGCCGCCGCTGCTGCTGGTGAAATCCGATGGCGGCGTGCTTTACGGCACCACCGACATGGCGACGGTGGTCGAGCGCACCCGCGAACAGAACCCGGATCTGGTTTTGTATGTGGTGGACCATCGCCAGCATGGTCACTTCGAGCAAGTTTTCCGCGCCGCGGAAAAAGCGGCATTGAATGGCAAGGCCCAGCTGGAGCATGTCGGTTACGGCACCATGAACGGGGCGGATGGCAAGCCGTTCAAGACCCGCGTCGGCGGGGTGATGAAGCTCTATGACTTGATCGCCATGGCGGTGGTGGAAGCCAAGTCACGCCTGGCCGAACAGGGGTTGGGCGATGATTATTCTGCCGAAGAACGCGAGGCCATCGCGCAACAGATCGCCATTGCCACCATCAAATTCGCCGACCTCTCCAATCACCGCACCACGGATTATATTTTCGATCTGGAACGCTTTTCCAAATTTGAAGGCAAGACCGGGCCCTATCTGCAATATGCGGCGGTGCGCATCCAATCGATTCTGCGCAAGGCACGCGATGAAGGCCATGTGCCTGGTATCCCCGCGATCCATTCGGCGGAAGAACGCGACCTGGTGTTGCAGCTCTTGTCCGTGAGCGATGCCATGTTGGCGGCGGAACAGAAGCGCGCCCCCAATATTCTGTGCGATTACGCCTTTACCCTGGCGCAGAATTTCAGCCGTTTTTACGCCGCCCACCATATTCTGTCCGAATCGGATGTCGCGCTCCGTGCCAGCCGGCTGGGGCTTTGCGCCCGGGTGCTGGCGGTCATGACCGGGACCTTGGCGCTTTTGGGCATTACGGTTCCCGAAAGAATGTGAGTAACTTCCAGGGCTTGGCGCTTTGGTTTGACTCGAAATGCCCCCTCTTTATGATGGCCGGCAACGGGCATGCCCGCCGTGAGGCGTTGCATCCCCGGCCAACACATGATCCCGCGCGGGAGAGCCCTCTTTGCTGAGGCGCCGAAGGAGCAACCACCCCGGAAACTCTCAGGCAAATGGACCGCGCAGGAGATGAACTTCTGGAAAGCAGTGCCGCTCTGACGAGTGGCGCTCACCGAAGGGGTAACCCCGCCGCCGGAAATATCCGCGGCCCGGGGGAAATCTCTCAGGTCCCATGACAGAGGGGTCCGTACCGCTATTTCGGCGGATGCGGGACTCCATTCTTCGTTTCGGGACCCGATGACAGACACCAACGACGCTCTGAAATTCACGCCGCTGCACGCGCTCCATCTAGAGCTAGGCGGCAAGATGGTGGCGTTCGCGGGCTATGCCATGCCGGTGCAGTATCCGGCAGGGGTCTTGAAGGAACATCTGCACACCCGCGAGAAAGTCGGTCTGTTCGATGTCTCGCATATGGGCCAGGCCTTCCTCAGCGGATCCGATCCGGCGCGGGCGCTGGAAAGCGTCACGCCTGCCGACATCCAGGGCATTCCCGACGGCATGCAGCGCTACGGCCTGCTGCTGAGCGATGAAGGCGGGATCAAGGACGATTTCATGACCACGCGTCTGGCCGGGGAGGCCGCGCTTTATCTGGTGGTCAATGCGGCGATGAAGGATGCTGACTTCGCGTATATCGGCGAGAAGCTGAAAGGGCAGGCGACACTTGCGCCCGCGCCGGACCGCGCGCTGCTGGCGTTGCAAGGTCCGCTGGCCGCCGATGTGCTCGAACGTCATTCGCCCGGCATCTGCGAAATGACATTCATGCAGGCCAAGCGCGTGACCATTGCCGGTGTGCCCGCGATTGTCAGCCGCACGGGTTACACCGGCGAAGACGGCTTCGAGATTTCCATCGAAGGCAAGGATGCGGAGAAAGTTGCCCGCGCGCTTCTGGCCGAGGCCGAAGTCCTTCCTATCGGCCTGGGCGCCCGCGACAGTTTGCGGCTGGAGGCCGGGCTTTGCCTCTACGGTCATGACATGGACGACAGCATTGATCCGGTGGAAGCCAGTCTGGTCTGGTCGATGGGCAAGCGCCGCAAGGAAGCGCGCGACTTTCCCGGTGCCGATCGCATCACCAAGCATCTTTTGGAAGGTGCGGGGAAAAAGCGCGTCGGTCTGCGGCCCGAAGGTCGCGCGCCTGCCCGCGAAGGCACCGAGATCGCCGACAAGAACGGCCGGGTCGTGGGCCGCGTCACTTCCGGTGGTTTCGGGCCCAGCCTGAACGCGCCGCTGGCGATGGGCTATGTCGAAAAGGAATTTGCCGCCAACGGCACCAAGCTTGACCTCATGGTGCGGGGCAAGGCGCTAGGTGCTGAAGTCGTGGCAATGCCGTTTGTTCCGAACCGCTACAAGCGGGCCAAGAAATAAAAAGGAGTTAGGTCATGAGTGAAGTGCGTTTCACCGATCAGCATGAATGGGTGCGGCTCGAAGGCGATGAAGCCACTATCGGCATCACCCGCCATGCCGCCGAACAGCTGGGCGATGTGGTGTTCGTGGAATTGCCCCAGGCTGGCCGCAAAGTCGGCGCCGGCGGCGAAGCCGCGGTGGTGGAGAGCGTCAAGGCGGCGAGTGAAGTTTACGCGCCGGTCGGCGGCGAAGTCACCGAAGCCAACAGCGCGCTGGAAGCCGAGCCCGCCAAGGTCAACGAAGATCCGGAAGGCGCGGGCTGGTTCTTCAAGCTGAAACTCAGCGACAAGGCCGAATTCGCCAAGCTGATGGACGCGGCGGCCTATCAGGAATTCGTGAAGGGACTTTAAGTTATGCGTTACCTGCCGCTTACCCCGGATGATCGCCGCGCTATGCTGGCCAAGATCGGCGCGCCCGATATCGACGCGCTGTTCCGGGATGTGCCGCGCGAGGCGGTGGTGCCGTTGTCGGCGTTCGATCTGTCCGAAACCAAGGGCGAACTTGAAGTCGAACGGGCGTTGTCCAAGCTGGCGGCCCGGAATGTGGCGGCGGGTGCGGTTCCGTCCTTCTGTGGCGCAGGCGCTTATAAGCACCATGTGCCCAGCGCTGTTGATCATTTGATCCAGCGTTCGGAATTCCTTACCTCCTACACGCCCTATCAGCCGGAAATCGCGCAAGGCACCCTGCAGGTGCTGTTTGAATTCCAGACCCAGGTGGCGCTGCTGACCGGGATGGATGTGGCGAACGCCTCGCTCTATGACGGCTCGACCGCAACTGCCGAGGCTGTGCTGATGGCACAGCGACTGACGCGGCGACCCAAAGCGATCCTGTCCGGTGGCTTGCATCCCCATTATGCCGAGACGGTCGAGACCGTGGCGAAGCTGTCCGGCGTGGTGACGCGCACGCCAGTGATGCCGGGCGTAGCGGAAGATATCGCCGCCCTGATCGATAACGAAACCGCTTGCGTGGTGGTGCAGAGCCCGGACGTTTTCGGCCTGATCCGCAATCTGCGTCCCATCGCCGAAGCGGCACACGCCAAGGGTGCGCTGCTGATCGCCGTGGTCACTGAGGCCGTCTCGCTCGGACTGTTGGAATCGCCGGGCGCGCAAGGTGCCGATATCGTCGCCTGCGAAGGCCAATCGATCGGCAATGGCTTGAATTTCGGCGGACCCTATGTCGGTCTGTTCGCGACGCGCGAGAAATTCCTGCGCCAGATGCCAGGCCGGCTCTGCGGCGAGACTGCCGATGCGGCGGGCAAGCGGGGTTATGTGCTGACCTTGTCGACCCGCGAACAGCATATTCGCCGCGAAAAAGCGACCAGCAATATCTGCACCAATTCCGGCCTCTGTGCGCTGGCCTTCACCATCCATCTGTCGCTGCTGGGCGAAGAGGGGTTGGCACGTGTGGCACGGATCAATCATGCCAAGGCCTGCGCGTTGGCGGACCGGCTATCGCGCGTTGCCGGGGTCGAACTGGTGACACCGGCTTTCTTCAATGAGTTCGCGTTGAAGCTGGCCAAGCCCGCTGCGCCGGTGGTCGATGCTCTGGCGGCGAAAGGAGTGCTGGGCGGTGTTCCGGCGTCGCGGCTGATGCCGCGTGAAGCCGCCGCAAAGAATTTGCTGATCGTGGCGGCGACCGAAACCAATACCGATGAAGATTTTGCAGCGTTCGAGACGGCGCTGGCAGAGGTGCTGAAATGAGCATGAACAGTCAGGGCCGCCCGTCGCATTCGGGTTCGGCGCAGGGCCATGAGCTTCCCACCATTTCCGGCGATCGCGGTCTGGATCTGGAAGCGCGGCTGATCTTCGAGATCGGGCGCAGCGGCGTCACTGGCGTCGATTTTCCCGACGTGAAAGTGGCTGATGCGCGGCTGGGCGGGCTTCGCCGCAAAGGCGCGGTGGGCCTTCCGGGCCTCAGCGAGCCGGAAGTGATCCGCCATTATGTTCGGTTGTCGCGGCAGAATTACGCCATCGATGCGGGGCTTTATCCGCTTGGCTCCTGCACCATGAAGCATAATCCGCGCCTGAACGAGAAAATGGCCCGGCTGCCGGGCTTTGGTGACTTGCATCCGCTGGCGCCGCGCGCCGCGACGCAAGGTGCGTTGGCGCTGATTTCCGAATTGATGAAATGGCTGACCACGCTCACCGGCATGCCCGCCGTGGCGATGTCGCCCAAGGCGGGCGCGCATGGCGAATTGTGCGGCTTGCTGGCGATCCGTGCCGCCGTCGAAGCGCGCGGCGAAAAGCGCAACCGCATCCTGGTACCGGAATCGGCGCATGGCACCAATCCTGCTACAGCGGCTTTTGCCGGCTTCATCGTCGACGAAGTGCCTGCCAAGCCCGATGGCCGGGTCGATGCAGCGGCGCTGAAGGCCAAGTTGGGTCCCGATGTGGCGGCGATCATGCTCACCAATCCCAACACCTGTGGGTTGTTCGAGGGCGAGATCGTCGAGATCGCCAAGGCCGTGCATGAAGCGGGTGCTTACTTCTATTGCGACGGCGCCAATTTCAACGCCATCGCGGGACGGGTGCGGCCGGGCGATCTGGGCATCGACGCTATGCACATCAATTTGCATAAGACTTTTTCCACGCCGCATGGCGGCGGCGGGCCGGGTGCCGGGCCGGTGGTCTTGTCGGAGCGTCTGGCGGCGTATGCGCCATTGCCGCTGCTGGTGTCGGATGCGTCCGGATTTCGCCTGATCGAGGATCGTGACGAATTGCCGGAAGGCGCCAAGCCGTTTGGTCGCATGTGTGCCTTCCATGGCCAGATGGGCATGTTCGTGCGGGCGCTGAGCTACATGCTCAGCCATGGCCGGGACGGCGTGCGCCAGGCCAGCGAGGATGCGGTGCTGTCGGCCAACTATATCCTGGCCTCGCTCAAGGATGTGATGAGTGCGCCGTTCGGCGATGGCCCCTGCATGCATGAAGCCCTGTTCGACGACACTTTCCTGGAAGGCAGCGGCATCACCACGTTGGATTTTGCCAAGGCGATGATCGACGAAGGTTATCACCCCATGACCATGTATTTCCCTCTGGTGGTGCATGGCGCGATGCTGATTGAGCCGACGGAATCGGAATCCAAAGAATCGCTCGATCGCTTCATCGCGGTGTTGCGTGGGTTAGCGCTGGAAGCGAAAGCCGGAAAGCGCGAACGCTTCGATGGCGCACCGCATTATGCACCTCGCCGCCGTCTCGATGAAACTGCCGCGGCTCGCAAACCGGTGTTGCGCTGGAAGCCAGACGCCTTGCCGCAAGCGGCGGAGTAAACGCGGGCCGTCAGTGAACGGCGCGATTGCCGGCGGCGATCGCGTCACGCTCGCACATATAGGCGCCGCGCTGGGTCGTGCCGTAGCGCGGATCGCCCTTCACGACGAACGCATTGCCGGGCAGGGTCAGCCATACCACCATATCGGTCGGGCAGCGCTGGCGCGCCGTTTCCTCGCTGGCGAATTTCGTCTGGACGAAAGCGCTGGCGTCATTGGCCGATGCAAGCGCAATGAGCACGGTGGCACATAAAATCTTCATGGGCATTCCCAGTCGATTCCTTCGGCCATTCAAAGTCAGTCCTGAGGCGAGTAAAAGCAATCCGCAGCTACCGCAAAGAAAAACCCCGCCATTTGCATGGCGGGGCCAAGTCGCTAGGGGAGACAATTGAGAAATCAGCTGCAGAAATGAACTTTCAATCCTGCGGGAACTTTGGTCTTGGCGTCGCCACAGGCGGCGTCGAGCTGGGACTGGGTCAGGCCCTTTACGCGGGTGAGGTCGGTGCCGGAGAAAGAGGTGATGCTGGTGCGGGCGCCCGTCATGTCGGCGCCGTCCAGCTTGGCGCTAGCGAGATTTGCGGCATCCAGGATGGTGCCGCGAAAACTGGCGCCCCGGAAATTGGCGAAGGACATGCACATCAAGGTGGCGTTGGCGCCGTCGAAATTCGCACCATGCAGATCCTTGGCCTTGACGCAGGTGTTGATCAGATTGGCGCCCGCCAGCTGGCAGCGAGGGCAGTCCACGATGCCGCCTTCAAGCCGGGCCACCGCCTTGGGGTCGGCTTTCAGGACCGGGTCAGCCTGCGCCGGGGCGAGGGCCGAAAGGACCAGAAACAGGGCGGAAATGACGAAAAGGCGCTTCATGGTGTTTCAATCGGGAACATCTGCCCTGGAACATCGCAAGCGGCGTGCCAAGAAGTGGAACCCATCGGAACGTGCCGCATTACCAACTCATGGTTGAATCCGATGCAGAACGATCGGCCCGGCTCTACGCGTTGGCGTCGAATTTCCGCCATGTTGCGGAAGAACCCGGATTACC
>JBEPVO010000045.1:0-18535 GCA_041690975.1 Alphaproteobacteria bacterium | reverse complement strand
TCGCCGCCGATCTGAATGCCCGCATCCGCCAGATCCTTGCGCGCGCCGAGCCAGTCACCCGTCAAGGTGTCGCGGTGGAACAGGCTGTCCGTGTCATTTTCGGTGTCGGCGTGACTGTGGGAAATGCCCAGCACCAGCAACGCCGCGGCGCATATCAAGTATCTGATAGTCACGGTTTGCCGGCCGCTGCGGGCCTCATGTCGATGGAACGATAGGCGCCTTTTTCGCCCAGCAAGTCCTTCGTCATGTGTGAGACAAAGTCTGCCAAGCCCTCGTCCTGCGCCCCGCCTGCTATCGTGGCCTGGCCGAACACCAGGGTTTGATATTCATCGTCGAGATACAGCATGGCTTCGGCCGTGATCCGGTAGCGGGCCCCGAAGATTTTTTGCACGCCGGGCATGGGAAAAAATTGGCGGACGCCGCTGCCGGCATAGGGTTCAAGCTCGAAATGCCATTCGATGCGGTCCCGGGGCGGAATCGATGGTGTGGACGCGGCGATGAACGACCAGTCCTTGAGGCCGGACGTCCTCATCTGGCTGGCCAGATAATCCGCTTCATCCGCCTTGCGGAATCCGGGCAGGGCATCGCGCGCCTCAATGGACAGGATGATTTTGGGTGTCTGGGCCAGGCATGGCTGAATCAGTGCCAGGAGCAACCCGGTCTGGAGGAGGATGTGAGCCTTGCGTGCCCGTCGAGCGGTAAACATGGCGGTCTTGCCTGGTCCAGCCCGGTTGGAGGCCCCGATTGAAGGCCGGATTGAAGGCCCGATTGAAGGATTGTTTTCGCCCGGCGGATTTGAAACTGTCGGATCGGAAGCAGATATCGATAAGGTCTCAGTTTCATGACGAGCTTGCTGGATCTCAGCACCAACTTCAGGAATGCGCGGGTGCTGGTGGTGGGCGATGTGATGCTCGACCGGTTCGTCTATGCGCGGGTTTCCCGCATTTCCCCCGAGGCTCCGGTCCCCGTCCTGGCGATCGAGCGCGAAGTGGCCAGCCTGGGCGGCGCCGGAAATGTCGCACGCAACATTGCCTCTCTGGGCGGCCGGGCCACCTTGATCGGCGGCCGGGGCGAGGATGCCGCCGGCGAACGGATTGGCGAACTTCTGGCACAGGAGATAGCCATATCCGACGCCCTGGTGATCTTGGAAGAGGCCCGCACCACGGAGAAAGTCCGCTACATCGCGGACCAGCAACAGGTGATGCGCGCCGACCGGGAGGCACCTTGGCCCGATGCCAGCAATGCTATGGCGCTGGCAGCCGCGCGCGACGCCATCGCGCATCACGATGTGATGGTAATCTCCGATTACGCCAAAGGATTTCTGCCACCGGCCTTGATCCGGGATTTGATCGCGCTGGCGCGGGCGCATCACAAACCCGTCATCGTCGATCCGAAAGGCGCGGACCTGACGCGGTATGACGGCGCCACTGTCATCACCCCCAACAGACACGAAGCGGGCATCGCGACCGGGATGGAAACAGGCAGCGATGCAGCGGTGGCTGGCGTCGCGCAAAATCTGTTGGCGCGCCTGCCTGCGCTGGGCGCGGCTTTGATCACGCGCGGTCAGGCTGGATTGTCGCTGGCAGTGCGGGACCGCGAAATCGTTCATATCACATCGCGCGCCCGCGAGGTGTTTGATGTATCCGGCGCGGGCGACACGGTGGTGGCGGCGCTGGCGTTGATGCTGGCGGCTGGCGGTGGGCTGGAAGACGCTGCGCGGCTGGCCAATGTCGCGGCCGGCATCGCGGTCACCATGGTGGGCACTGCGGCCGTGACCGCTGACGAGATCGCGGTCGAACTTCAAGTCCAGCAATTGGAGTCGGTGGAAAAGAAAATCGTTTCGGCGGAGCGCGCCCAGGAATGGCTGACGCTGTGGCGGGCCAGAGGCAAGAAAATCGGCTTCACCAATGGCTGTTTCGATCTGGTGCATCCGGGCCATATTTCGCTTCTGACGCAGGCGCGCGCCAAATGCGACCGGCTGGTGGTGGGTCTGAACGCCGACGCATCGATCAGGCGGCTGAAAGGCGTGGGCAGGCCGGTACAGGATGAAACAGCGCGCGCGATTGTGCTGGCTTCGCTGGCGATGGTGGATCTGGTGGTGATCTTCGGGGACGACACGCCGGAGATTCTCATCAGGCAGATCCGGCCTGATGTTCTGGTCAAGGGCGCCGATTACAAACGCGAAAATATTGTCGGCGCGGATTTCGTCGCATCCTATGGCGGCGAAGTGGTGCTGGCCGCGCTGGTGCCCGACCGCAGCACCAGCGATCTGATCCATCGCGCCCGCGAATAGCATGCGGGTTGCGCGGGTCCGGGGGCTGTGTAACCCTTGAGACTCGCGGGGTTTTCGGGGAGCTTTCGATGGCAAGTCAGGATCTGGACCGGCGCCGTCTTTTGCAGGCTTCATTGGCGTTTGGCGGGCTTGGTCTTGTTGGTTGCGCCACCCAGCCGCGCGCGCAAGGGCCCAGCATCATCGGGCTTTCCGCGCAGGACATACCGCCCGTTCTGGCGCCGGTGCGTGCCCATGCCGATCGGCTGTTCGATATCACGGTTTGCCTGCGTCCTTTCCGCGCCCAGGGCCCGCGCATCGAAGCAGAAAAAATCGGCGACACGTTGGTGGTCCACAATTATGGCCATGGCGGCAGTGGATGGTCGCTGTCCTGGGGCTCGGCAAATCTGGCGATGCAGAAGGCACTGGTGAACAGCCCGTCCCAGATCGCCGTGATCGGATGCGGTGCTATCGGCCTCACCTCTGCGATCATGGCGCAGCGTTCCGGCGCGCAGGTCACCATCTATGCCCGCGATCTGCTGCCCCAGACCCGTTCGGCGCGCGCCACCGGCAGCTGGACTCCCGATTCCCGCATTGCCTTGAAGGACCCGGCCGGTCCCGGCTTCGGTGAGGTGTGGGAACAGATGGCGCGTTATTCCTTCAAAACCTTTCGCCAATATCTCGGCTTGCCCGGAACCCCGGTGGAATTCACCGACCGCTACGCCTTGTCGGACGAGCCGTTCGAGCAGTTGCGCGAAGAATCCGAAAAACTCGATACGCTGGGCTTCGCCAGCTATGGCGACCGCATCCGCGATCTGACTCCGCGTGCGCAGGAATTGCCGGCGGGTGCGACGCCTTTTCCCGCCAAATATGTGCGCCGCTCGCAAAACATGCAGTTCAATATTGCCGATTATGCCCACACGTTGATGACGGACTTCTTCACCGCCGGCGGCAAATTCGTGCGCAAGCAATTCCATGCGCCGAACGAACTCACCCAGCTCAAGGAAAAAGTGGTGATCAATTGTCCGGGCTATGCGGCGCGCGACTGGTGGAAGGATGAATCCATTACGCCGGTGCGCGGCCAGATCGCCTGGCTGATTCCACAACCGGAAGTGAATTACGGCTTCAATTACAAGAATATCAGCATCCTGTCGCGGCGCGACGGCATCGTGGTGCAGGATCTTAATGGCGGCGACATGCGGGGCTATGGCATGTCCGGCGAGCTTGCCGACCGCGCCGAAGCCGACAATGCGGTCAACATCATCGCAGAGATGTATTCCCGCTTCCGCGTCTGAGCAACGGCGCTAATCGGTGGTCGCGCGCGGTGACGGCCAGCGGACAAAAGCCAGGGCCCATATCCCGATCAACGCCGTGATGGGGATGAGGCAGAACAGCGCCCACCATGTCGAAAAGCCGATGCGCCTGAGGACCAGGCCGGCCCCGATTGCAAACAGTCCGACGAACCCGATCAGGATCTGCAGTTGAAAGGGTGTCAGGACAAGTACGAAATTGGCCTGTTCCATGGTGGTCTCTTTCCGAATTTTCCCGTGCCAGCTTAGTTGTTTTTCCCAAACTGGTGCGAAAAATCCGTTGGGAATGGCGGACCGCCGGTGACGCTTGCCAGAAGGCGCGCCTCTCACCATTGTGCGCGGCAATCATGGCCCCCAAAACCATCGCAATCCGTACGAATGATTCCAGGCTGGACGAATGGTCGCCGCAGCTCCTGAAATCGCGCCTCTATGGCCAGTTGCTGGTGGACATCATTGTCGGCCGGCTGGCGCCCGGCGAAAGGCTGGATGAACAGACATTGGCCAAGCGGTATGGCGGTGGTCTTGCCGGTATTCGCGAAGCCCTGGCGCGGCTGTCGCTGGAGGGTTTGGTGCTCCGGCGTGCCCGCGTGGGAACCATGGTCGCACCATTGGACCTGATGGAAGCGCGCGACGCCTTTGGTGCGCGTGCGCTGGTCGAGATCGAATGCGCCGGCCTGGCCGCACGCTTTGCCACCGGCGCGGAGATCGAAACCATCCGTGCGACTTTGGATCAGGGCGAAGCCGCCATCACCAAGAATGACACGCGGGCATTGGCGATCATGGATGAGGCGTTTCATGTCGCAGTCGCCAGCGCCAGCCATAATCGCGTGCTGGCCAAGATGGTGATGACTTTGCATCACCAGACGGCGCGGTTCTGGCTGGTCACCATGCGCGAGCCGTCGCTGGAGGAGAGCCAGCTTGCGCTGCTTCAGCATCGCGTGCTGACCGATGCCATCGCCGCGCATGATGTTGCAAAAGCGCAGGACGCGATGCGCGAGGCGCTGGGCGATTTTCCCGCCGACATCAAGCGCGCCTGGGACGCGCCATGACGCGGCCATGGGTTACGCTGGCTGCCGTAAGCGCCGTGTTCTTCTTCATCACCGCCACCACCTTCAGTTCGCTGGGCGTGGTGCTGCCCGCGATGATCGGCGAGTTGCATTGGAGCTGGGGCGGAGCGGGCACCGGCTTTTCGCTGCTGGGTGTCGCCACCGGCGTTACGGCCACGGTTCCCGCCAGTTTGATCCGCCGCTTCGGCGTGCGCACCACCCTGGTGGCGGGCAGCCTGGTGATGGCGGCGGCTTTCGCCTGCTTGGCGCTGACGCAGGGATTGCCGCTTTATTTCCTGGGCTGCGTGCTGATGGGGCTGGGTTTCGCGCTGTTGGCGACTGTCCCGGGTACTTATCTGCTGACGCGGCTCTATCCCAATCCGTCCTTCGCCTTCGGACTTTATTTCACGGTGGGCGGCCTGGGCGGCGTGGCCGGCCCCATCCTGTATCTGTGGGTCACTGCTGTCAGCCAGAACTGGCGGGCCTATTGGCTGGTCTCGCTGCTGATCGTGACCATCACCGGATTGCTGAGCGCGGTTCTGGTCGATGTCAAAACCGACCTCAGTCAAAGTGCGGACGGCAAGGCCGGTACGGTCTCCGGCGACTGGCCGGTGAAGGCAGCGCTGCGCACCCGCCAATTCGCCATTCTGGCCGCCGCCTACAGCATCTTTCTGTTCGTGGGGATCACCGTGAACGCTGTATCCGTGGCGCACCTGATGGGCCGCGGCGTCACTGCCGCAGTGGCGGCCAGCATGATGAGCACCGAGGCGCTGATCAATGCCGGGGCGCGGATGGCGGGCGGTGTGCTGGTGCGCTGGATCGGTGCCAAAATCTTGCTGCTGCTGTCTTTGACCATGCTGCTGGTGGGCCTGGTGGCGCTCAGCGCGGCGCATGATCTGCCGTTGATGCTGATCTATGCCACGGGCATCGGGGTGGGGTATGGCCTTACATTCTTCGCCTCCACCATTTTGCTGCTGAACTATTTCGGCCGCACGCCCAATCTGGAATTGTTCGCCATCGTCAATCTGATCTCGACTGTGGGATCGGGCGGACCGGCTTTTGCCGGTTTCGTCGCTGATCATACCGGCAGCTTCGTGCCGGCCTTCACCATCCTGGAAGGCCTGGTTGTGCTGGTACTGATCGCAGTCGCGTTTATGCACCGCCCGCAACGGAGCGTCGCATGACGGCACAGTTCGGTGTCTTTTTGCCCATTGCAAATGGTGGCTGGATTGTCTCACGCAGCACGCCGCTGCTGGATGGCGGCTGGGCGCAGAACCGTGACGCCGCCTTGATCGCTGAAGCGGAAGGCCTGGATTTCGTGATGTCGATGGGCAAGTGGCGCGGCTTTGGCGGCGACACCGATCATTGGGGCGCATCGCTGGAATCCGTCACGATGATGGCGGGTATCGCGGCCCTGACCAAGCGCGTCAAAGTGTGGGCCACTTTGCACGCGATCCTGCACAATCCGGTGGTGGCGGCGAAGATGATCGCGACGCTGGATCATATTTCCGGCGGCCGCGCCGGGCTCAATATTGTGGCGGGCGCCTATCGCGGCGAGTTCGAGCAGATGGATGCCTGGGACGAAAGCCTCGATCACGATGCGCGCTATGATCTCACTGCGGAATGGACCACGATCGTCAAGCAGCTCTGGACGCAAAAGCGGGTCGATTTCAAGGGGCGCCATTTCACCATCAAGGATTGCGTCTCTGAGCCCAAGCCATTGCGCCGTCCCGATCTGATCTGTGCCGGCATGTCGGCGCGGGGGTTCGATTTCTCCGTGCGAGAGGCCGATATCTGTTTCATCGGCGGGCGCGACGAAGCGGAAACACGGGCGGCCTCACTTAAGGCAAAAGATCTGGCGGCCAAGCTGAACAAAAGCATCAAGACTTATGCGATGTGCACGGTGATCTATGGCGGCAGCGACGCCGCCGCCGAAGCGACCGCACAAAACTATCGCGATGGACTGGACGAAGGCGCGGTGCTGGGCATGCTGGAAAGCTATGGCGCGAGTCTGGCCGGGACCGACAATGCCATGGTGGCGCGCGCCAAGGGTGCTTTCATGACCCACACCGTGATCGGTGCGCCCAAGACTTGCGCCCAGAAGATTGCCGCCTTCCTGGATGAGTGTGCGTTGGACGGGTTGATGCTGACCTTTGCAGATTATACCGAAGGCCTGCAGGTGATGGGCCGCGAGATTCTCCCGGTTCTGAAAGCCGCGAGATGATACTGAAAGACTGGATCAACCCCGCGCGTACGGCCTTGTTGCTGGTGGACATGCAGGTGGATTTTGCTTCACCGGATGGCGTGCTGGGCCAGGCCGGTACCGACCTGACGATGGCAGAAGCTGCGATCCGCAATGCAATGATGCTGGCCGATGCGGCGCGGGCGGCGCAGGTGCCGTGCATTTTCGTGCGGCTGATCACCCGCGCCAGCGACGAAACCCCAATGCTGCGGGAATGGAATGCGCGGCGCGGCCATGAAAGCGGTCTGCCGCTCTGCCGGGACGGTACGCGCGGCGCTGCTTTTGTCGGGCCGCGGCCTTTGGCCGGCGAAGCGGTGTTTTCCAAAAGCCGCTACGACGCGTTTTCCGGCACGGGCCTTGATGCGCATTTGCGGGGGATCAAGCGCGACACCCTGGTGATCGCGGGTCTCACCACCGAATGCTGTGTCGATTCCACCGCCCGCGATGCTTTCGAGCGCGACTATCATGTCTTCATCGCTTCGGATGCGGTGGCGGCCTATGAAAAAGACCTCCATGACGGGGCCCTGAAAGCGCTGGAATTGAACTGCGCCATCCTTGCGGCCAGCGCGGATATCACTGCCGCGTGGAATAATATCTAATCAATACAATATGTTGATATGCGGCCAGCCGCCGCGCTTGGCATTTCCGTGTGAAATGTTAGAAGAAATTTGACATCACGTTCCCCATATCAGCACCCATGCCATCCTTTTCCCGCCTGCTCGCCGCCGCCCTGGTTCTCGCGCCTTTGTCCGCGCGCGCCCAAACTGCGGTCGAGACCGTCACCGTCACCGGAGACCGGGCGCATCTGATCGAGACGCGGCCGAACGATATGGCGCTGGGTCTGGACAAGCCGCTGATCGAAACGCCGCGCGCCGTCACGGTGATCAGCGACACCACCATCGACCGTTATGGCGTGACCGGCGTCGACACGCTGACAGCGATCACGCCCTCGGCCTACACCGCCAGCTTTTATGGCGTGGAAGGTGCGGTCAATCTGCGCGGCACCCTGGCGGAATCCTATTTCCGTGGCTTCAAGCGCGCCGACAATCGCGGCACTTACTCCACGCCCCTGGGTGATGCGGCGCAGATCGAAATCCTGCGCGGTCCGCCGTCGGCAATTTATGGCGCTGGCAAGGTGGGCGGATTGATCAATTTCGTGCCCAAGAGTGTGGCCGCCGCCGAAGACAGCATCGTCTCCGGCGAAGCGACAGCAAGTTATGGCAGTTATTCCAAGCGCAACCTGACGGGCCAGATCGGGTTGCCGCTGGATCTGGGTTCTGTTCAAGGCGGTGTGCATATCTATGGCGAGCTGGACGATTCCTTCAGCTTTTATCGCGGCATTCATCCCAGCCATCAGCTGGTGGAATTGTCCGGCGATTTCGAGACGGGCGCCTGGTCGCTGTCGGCGGATTACATGTATTACCATTCCAACGGCGATGTGCAGACGCCGGGCTGGAACCGGCTGACGCAAGCGTTGATCGACAACGGCACCTATGTCACCGGCCGCAATAGCTCGCTGAAGGATGCCGATGGCAATGGACGGCTGACCCTCAATGAGTTGGGCGGCAATCCTTATTTCTTCGATCCCAACTTCAAGCCGCTTTACATTGCCGTGCCCGGTTGCGGCGCCTGTGTCGATGCCACGCATGTGCTCGATACCGGCGTCGGCACCACACATCTGAATGCCCGCACAGTCTATCTGGCGCCGGGTGTGGATTTCTCCAACACCGGTACCCATACCGGTTTCGTCGAGCTGGTTCGCGCCTTTGACGGCGGGGATCGCGTCCGGCTGCAAGGCTTTGTCGATACGCTGTCGAATGATCGCTTTGTCTCGTATGGCTTTCCGGGTTCCTACCGCACTTTGATCGGCGAGGTGCGGGCGCGATATGATTTCGCCCGCGATTTCGGCGCTATCACCACCCAGAACATTGTCGGCGCTTCGTATCGCTATGTGCATGCCATCGGCAAGGAGAGCTTCAACAGCGGCGCCATCGCGCTGGACCGGCGCGACATCAGTGTCGGCGCCATGGCCAACGACATCATCGACTCGCCGTTCAATATCGATCCGGCGGGCGCGGTGGGATTGGGGTGGGAGAATGACGTCCGCACCACCACCGGCGATGCCGGCCTGTTCGTGACCTCCGACATTACCTGGAACAAGCGGCTGGATCTGATTCTGGGCGGCCGCTATGACGCCTATAATGTCCGCTCGGTGGATCAGGGCGTGATGGCGTTCGAGCCACCCAGCGGCCGCGGCGGTAAAGGTTCGCTCACTACCTCCGCCAGCCTCAGCTACAAGACCGACTGGGGTCTCATTCCCTATGTCACCAATGCCAAATCCTCAGCCATCGAGATCGGCCAGGCCAGCCAGGTCGCGACCTCGCTGCTGGCGAGCAATGACTGGCTGTCTTCCTCGTTTCTCAATGAAGCGGGCATTAAGTTCGCGTTTCTGGACCAGCATCTGGTGGGCTCGCTTGCCTGGTACCGGCAGGAACGCACCCAGCTGGAGCAGGGTGTTGGCATCACCAATGTGCGCGGCACGCTTTCGCAAGGCGGCGAAGCGGAGATCCGCTATGTGATGAATGAGAATGTTAGCGCCACGCTGGCAGGCAGTCTTCAGCACACCATCGTGAAAGGCCCGGATCACAGCTTCGGGTATATTCCTGCGCGCAATGCCGGAGTGTCACCTGTCAATGGTTTTGGCGGCAGTTATGTCACCTTCGATTTCTCAAGCCTGCCCGGCAAGGGCGGCGATTACGGATATGCTTTGATCCCGCATACGGTCATCAGCCCCTATCTCACTTACACCAGCGACGAACAGAATTGGGGCGCGAGTTTTGGCGGAACCTATGTCTCACGCACGGCGCAGACGGTGCCGCAACCGATCATCTTCCCAGCCTATGTCACCTTGAACATGTCGGCTTTCCTGCGCATGGGACTGTGGGAGGCGGATGTGAATGTGAACAATATGGCCGACACGCGCTATTTCACGCCCGACGCGGACATTTACGCCAATCTGGCGGCGTTGCCGGGGGTGGGTCGCACCTGGCGCATCACCTTCAAGCGGGCATTTTGACGGCGTAGGCACCTCGAAGCACGCGCCGCACTTCGTCCAGAAGCTTGAACAAGTCGATATCGCCGTAAAGCTTGCCCGACAAATGCAGCACGACCACGCCATGCAGGCCGGCCCACAGGACATGGCCGATCAGTTCTGGATCGCCGTGGAAATAGCCCTCCTTCACCATCATATGGATATGGGTGGTCATGGTGGCCTTGGCGCGTGCTTCGGCGATCGCCTGTTCGGGAACCGGCGTGCCTCTCCGCTCGGCGAAATCGAAGATCAGCCGAAAGCAGGTCTGCTCCTCCAGCGCGAAGCGGATATAAGCCTTTCCCACCGCCGAACTTTTCTCCGACGGCATGCCGGGGACCGCCAGCGCCCGCTCCAACTGGTCGGCGAAGCGGTTGAAGGCGCGCGCGCGGATGGCGGACAGGATCTCGTCCTTGTCCTTGAAATAGCGATACGGCGTCATCGCGCTGACGCCCAGTTCGGCGGCCAGCAGGCGCATGTTGAAATTCTCGGGGCCCCGCTCGACATAAATGCGCGTGGCAAGCTCGCAAAGCCTTTCGCGAAAGCCTGCGATGTCGGTTTCGGTGAGAACGCGTGGCACGAATAATTTCCCTTCGAGCCCCTTGTGACAAAGGTTTTTAATTTACGCTATCTTTATACAACGTAAGGAATACAAAATGTCATGCCATCAAGGCATTGTGCGTATGCGATAAAGGCGATCTTGATGCGAAACTTCAAGCTTATAGCGATTTTTGCCCTGGTCGCCTTGCCGGCACGGGCGGAAACCCAGGCCTGGGTGCAAGCCGTCGCCACAGGCGGCTATGAGGCGCGCGTCATCACCAGCGACGAATCTTGCCCGACCTTGAAAAGCGACAAAGGCGATGCCGCGATGACGGTCCGCGCCCCGGCCAATGGCGCTTTTCCACTGACCTGCAGCGCGCCGATCCCTGTCGGTGCCGGCAGTGCCTCGATCGCCGATGTGGCGTTGCCGCTACCGGTCGCGATGCCCAATCGCATCCTGGTGGTGGGCGATACCGGATGCCGCATCAAAGGCGCCGCGCTGCAAGCCTGCAACGATCCGGCGGCCTGGCCTTTCCCGTCGGTCGCAGCCGCGGCGGCAAAACTCAAACCCGATCTGGTGGTCCATGTCGGCGATTATCTGTATCGCGAAGAACCGTGCCCGCCCGGCAATGTGGGATGCGCCAATTCGCCATCCGGCGACAATTGGCCAAGCTGGCAAGCGGATTTCTTCGCCCCAGCAGCGCCGCTGCTGAATGCTGCGCCCTGGGTGATCCTGCGCGGCAATCATGAGGATTGTCAGCGCGCCGGTGTGGGATTCCTGCGCTTGCTGGGCCAGGACGCGTTCGATCAAAGCGCGCCGTGCAATCCGCATCTGACGCCGTTCATGGTTTCGCTGGGCGGCGTGACCTTGGCGGCGATGGACAATGCCGATGCACCGGACACCAGCATCGATGACAAGCTCGTTCCCATCTATGAAAAGGAATTCCGGGATCTGGCGAATGTTCCGGCGCCGGTCTGGTATGTCGGTCATCGCCCGATCTGGGCGGCGATCTCGGGACCGCTCAATATTCCCATCGGCGGCAATGCCACCATCATCGCGGCGGAAAGCAAAACACCGCTGCCGCCGAATGTGGCGCTGATGCTGTCGGGCCATATCCATACCTTCGAAGCGATCAACTATGACGGCGCGGTGCCGCCGCAGATCGTGGCCGGCAATGGCGGCGACAATCTCGACATCACGCCGCGCAATCTCAAAGGCGCGATTTTCCAAGGCCGCTCCGGTGTCGGCGTGAAAGATGGCCTGTCGGTGGGCGGGTTCGGATTCATGTTGATGACACGCCAGGATACGAACTGGGCGATCGAACTTTACGATTCCGTCGGACGGCAGAAAGGCCAATGCCTTTTCACGCTTGGCGCTGATGGCAATGTCGGACGGGTGGATTGCCCAGACTTCAAGCCGTAAATTTATTTTATCGCGGTTCTGGACGGAGTTGCCTAGCGCCAGCGTAGCGGCAACGCTGCACACTTTTCCTGGAACCGCTCTAGTCGATCTTGGTCGTGGCCTTGGTCGCTTCGCTGTCCAGCAAAGTCAGGATCGCCTGGGTGGGATAGGCATCCGCGATCAGGCCGCGCGTGATCTGATATTGGCGCAAGGCCGCCCGTGTCTTGCGACCGAGAAGGCCATCCAGATCGCCGGTGTCATATCCCAGTGCCGCCAGATCGGTCTGAAAGCGCAGGCGTTCGGCGCGCGACAAGGGCTTTTCGCTGCGCGGCCATGCCGCCTGAATTCCCGGGCGGTCCATGGCGCGGTCAGCCAGCAAACCAACCGCAAGCGCATAGCTGGCGGCGTTGTTGTATTTCATGATCTGACGGAAATTGTTCAAAGTCAGCAACGCCGGGCCGTTGGCGCCTGCCGGCAGATAAAGCGCCGCCATGTCGTCACCTTCCGGCAACGCGCCGCCAGAAATCAGCTTCATGCCGCGCGCCGACCATTCCGACAGCGGCTTGAGCGTCCCAAGGTCGGCGTCCTGATACGCGAAATCCTTGGGCAGGCTGACTTCATAGCCCCAGGGTTTTCCCGCTTGCCAGCCTTCGCGTTGAAACAGCACCGCCGTGGAAGCCAGCGCATCGGCGGTGGAGTGCCACAGATCGATTTTTCCATCGCCATCGCCATCGGTGGCATATTTGAAAAAGGTCGACGGCATGAATTGGGTCTGGCCAAACGCGCCTGCCCAGGACGACACCATCAATGGTGGCACGTAATCATTCTGCTGCAACAGCAGCAGGGCCGAGATCAATTCGCGCCGCGCGAATCCCTGGCGCGGGCCGTCATAGGCCTGGGTGGCGAGCGCGGCGAAGAGATTGTAGCTGCCCTGGTCGCGGCCGTAATCGGTTTCCATGCCCCAGATCGCCATCAGGATTTCCCGGGGCACGCCGTAACGGGCCTCGATGTCCGTCAGCAGCGCCGCATTCTGGTTCAGCAGAAGTTTGGCGTCATTGATCCGCCGCTGTGAGACCGCGCTGTCGAGATAGGCCCAGACCGGCCGGACGAATTCCGGCTGTTCGGCAATGATGGTGTTGATGGTGGTGATGGGGGCGATACCCGTCATCGCCTTGTTGTAGGTCTCCACCGTCACGCCCCGGGCGATGGCTATGGCCTGGAAATCCCGGACAAAGGCCTGGAATTTCTCATCGCCGCCCGCCACCGGCAGCGGGGCGGGGGCCGGGACCCGAGCCGCCGGCTTGGGCGGCGGGGCGAGGGTGGGGGCGGGCCGGGGCTTGGAGGCACAGGCAGCCAGAGCCATGAGGCTAGCGGCTGCAAAAAGGCGGGCGAAACGGCGCATGGGCTCTTTTAACACCGATTCTGGTGATTTTTGGCGGAAATCCGGGGTTTTTCCGCGGTTGACAGCATTTCCCCGCCCGCATAGCTTCCGCGCCTCTTTGCGGGTGGCCCACGCTGCCTGATCGACGTCAAAAGGCAGTGTCATGAAGGTTCGCAATTCCCTCCGTTCGCTCAAGAAGCGTGACAAAGACTGCCGCGTCATCCGCCGCAAAGGCCGGGTTTATGTCATCAACAAGAAGAACCCGCGCTTCAAGGCTCGTCAGGGCTAATAAGCGCGATCCGGAAAAGTATGCAGCGCCGGTACGCTGGCGCTACCAGCTCCGTAAGATCGCGCGCGAGTAAAGATCCTTTAATGACAGTCGGGCAGGGGGGAGACTAAACTTTCCTCATGCGAAAACGCGTCCTGATCGCCGCATTGCTTCTGATGCCTTCCTTGGCCTTCGCTGCGGGAGCTCCTGCTGCAGGATTGGGCGAAGAAGACAAGCTGTTCGCCCAGCTCAAACAGGCCGATTCAACGGAAACCGCCAAGCCGATCGAAGACAAGCTGGGGCAACTGTTTCGCGTTTCGGGCAGCGCCAGTGTTGATTTGTTGATGACCAGGGCAGGCGTGGCACTGGGCCAGGCCGACCATGCCACCGCCCGCACTTTGATTGAATCCGTCACCCATCTTGCCCCTCGCTATGCCGAAGCCTGGCGGATGCGAGCACGGATGCTGCAGGCATCGGGTGATGATGCGGGCGCGATGATCTCGTTGCAGAAAGCGGTCGCAATCAATCCCCGACATTTCCCCGCCATGGCTGAACTGGGCGAGATGCTGGAAGATTACGGCGACAAGCCTGGCGCCTTGAAGCTGTACCGCCGCGTGCTGGGGCTGGACCCGCAAATGCACCTCGCCGCCGAACGCGCGAAGGCTTTAGAAAAAGCCGTTGAAGGCCAAGGAATCTAATTCGAGATCTTGCGGAAGCGCACACCGGCCCGCCTCTCCCCGCGCGCGCAAAGCGCGCTGGCGGGGGAGGGTGAGCAGCGACAGCGTGCGAACGTAGCAACCTCTTGAGGTTGCGTAGGCCGGAGGGGGCAGAAAATTATTTGGCACCCACCATCGCCACACGCAGCATATTGGTCGTGCCCGTTACGCCCAACGGCACGCCGCCGGTTATCACCACGCGGTCGCCGGATTGCGCAAAGCCTTCGCGCTCCGCGAACGCGATGGCCTGATCCACCATGTCGTCCAGGGTAGAGACCTCGCCCGATGTCAGGCAATGCAGGCCCCACACCAGCGAAAGCCGCCGCGCCGTTTCGATGCTGGGCGTGATCGCCAGAATAGGCGCCTGGCTGCGTTCGCGTGCGGCCCGAAGCGCGGTCGAGCCCGATTTGGTCCAGCAGATGATGGCTTTGGCGTTGAGGGTCTGGGTCACTTCGTGCACCGCCGCCATGATTGCGTCCGCTATGGTCGCTTCCGGTGGGCTGCGCTGGGAATCGATCATGCTTTGATACAGCGCGTCGGATTCCACCTTGCTGGCGATGCGGTCCATCACCGTCACCGACTCGACAGGATGGGCGCCCGCCGCGGATTCCGCTGACAGCATCACCGCATCGGCGCCGTCATAGACGGCGGTGGCAACGTCGGAGACTTCGGCGCGCGTAGGTGTCGATGACTGGATCATGGATTCCAGCATCTGGGTCGCCACCACCACCGGCTTGCCGGCCTTGCGCGCGGCGCGGGTGATCATTTTCTGTACGCCGGGCACGGATTCCAGCGGCAATTCCACGCCCAGATCGCCGCGCGCCACCATCACCGCGTCACATAATTCCAGAATCTGGTCCAGACAAGTGAGCGCCTTGGGTTTCTCGATCTTGGCCAGCACGCCGGCGCGGCCCGCCACGATCTTCTTCACTTCCGAAATATCCTCGGGGCGTTGCACGAAGGACAGCGCCACCCAATCGACGCCCAATTCCATCGCGGCATCCAGGTCGCTGCGATCCTTGGGTGTGATCGCCGACATCGGCAACAGCGTGTCGGGCATGTTGACGCCCTTGCGGTCCTTGATCTCGCCGCCCACCACCACTTCGGCATCGGCATAGGTGTCAGCCCGCTTGAGCAACCGAAGGCGGACCTTGCCGTCATCGATCAGCAGCGCGTGCTTCTGCTTGATCGCCTGAAAGATTTCCGGGTGCGGAATGGGCACTTCATCCGGATTGTCGCTGGTCTCGCCCAGCACCAGGCGGATTCTTTCGCCTTCCTTCAACTGGCGCGGACCGCCTTTCAGCGTGCCCAGCCGGATCTTGGGGCCCTGCAGATCGACCAGGATGCCGATGGGCCGGCCCTTGACCTCGCCCAACGCGCGCAGATCGCCATGCATGCGCTTCAAAAGCTCGTGCGGGGTATGGCTCATATTGATGCGGAAGACATCGGCGCCGGCATCGAACAGGGCCGCCATAATTTCCGGCGTATTAGACGCCGGACCCAGCGTCGCCACGATCTTGGTCTTGCGCTGGCGTCTCATGATGGCCTTTCCCAGAAACAAGTCAGTTGGAAAGCGTTTGCGTCCATTCCGGCGATTTTCCGGTATCGACTTCAAAAAAGCCGCGCTGGTCGAAACCGCGCGATGTGCAATCGTTGCGCCCGGCCGCTAGGAATTTCGTGCCCGGTGTGGTGCAGAAACGGGTCTTGCCTTCCCAGGTGCCGCCCGCCCCGTCCGTGGCATAGAGATAGTAATAACGTGCCTGCAGCGGTCCGTTGAGGAGGTGCGTGCAGGTTTTGGGCGCGATCGTCCACCAGCCCTGGCTGGTCCAACGAGTGCCGTCGAAACGGCCCAGCGCCACGCGGGTCGCCGTATCGCTTTTGTTGCAGACATTGAAGGCGGCAAAAGCCGGCGGCGCGGCCAGAACCGCGGCCAGCGCCGTCAAAAAGGCCAGGAGCGGCGTGCGACGCATGACATGCATTTGGTTTGGCGGGGCTGCCCGCGTCAAGGGCGTGCTTGCGAAGGCGGGTTCCGGCTTTTACAAGCCGCAGATCATGGATGCGCCCTTCACGCTGATCCCGCCCACGCCGGGTGGGACAAGCAAGCTGCTTTTTCTGTGCGATCATGCATCCAACAGGGTGCCGCCGGATTATGACGGATTGGGCCTTCCGGCGCCGCTCTTTGAAACCCATATCGCCTATGACATCGGCGCTGGTTTTGTGACGCGGGCCCTGGCGGAGGCCTATGGCGCGGTGGCCCTGCTGGGAGAGGTGTCGCGGCTGCTGATCGATCTCAATCGCGGCGCCGACGATCCGACCCTGGTGATGAAATTGTCGGATGGCAGCATCGTGCCGGGTAATCGCCATGCCGACGCGGCGGAAGTGGCCCGCCGCCTCGAGCGCTTTCATGCGCCCTATCATGCCGCGATCAGCGAGCAGATCGCCCGCGTCGGGCCGGGTGCGATTCTGATTTCCATACATTCCTTTACGCCGGCCTGGAAAGGCGTGAAGCGGCCCTGGGAGATGGGCGTGCTGTATGGCCGCGACGGGCGCCTGGCGCGGCCCTTGATGAAACATCTGGCGCTGGCGGGTTTCAGTGTGGGCGACAACGAGCCTTATAATGGCGCTTTGGATGGCGATACGCTGGATACGCATGGTACCCGGACCGGCCATGCCAATGTGCTGATCGAGATGCGGCAGGATTTCCTGTCCGATTTCCGGAAGGCAGAAAATTTCGCGGTGCGGTTGAAGCCTATACTAGATGCCGCATTGGCGCAGATGGAGCCGTAAATGGACGATCTGAAGATGGACAATCTGACACAGACCGAGCTGGAAGCGGCCGTGTTCCGCCGCCTGGTGCAGCATTTGCGCGACCGCACGGATGTCCAGAATATCGACCTGATGAGCCTCAGCGGTTTTTGCCGCAATTGCCTGGGTGACTGGTACCGGGAAGCGGCTGCAGAGAAGGGCATTGTGCTGGAAAAAGACCAGGCGCGGGGCCTGGTCTATGGCATGGCGCCTACCGAGTGGAAAAAGAAATATCAGAAGGATGCGACGCCGGAACAAGTGGCGGCGTTTGAACAATCCCAGAAAACCCACAGCTAGGATTTTGCGCCGCGTTGCGTCACGGCGCGTGCGCGGTTAGGGTCCGCGCCGCCCAAATTTTTGGGCAAAAATTCCCCGGCCAATCACTCCCGGAAAATCCCTGAAGGCCCCGTCATGTCAAAAGCCGGTTTTGCCAAAGAACATCTGAAGTCTTTCATCGATCGTATCGAAAGATTGGAAGAAGAGCGCAATGCGCTGACTGCCGATATCCGCGAAGTCTATTCCGAGGCCAAAGGCACCGGCTTCGACACCAAGATCATGCGCCAAGTCGTGCGGATGCGGAAACTGGACAAGGCTGACTTCCAGGAACAGGAAGCCATTCTCGACCTCTATCTCAACGCTTTGGATATGCGTTGAAGCGTCAGCCCGCTTTGCGGACCGACGTTTCAGCGTCGGACGCATCCGGGGCGACATGGCCTTCCGGTTCCAGGCCGAATTCCTTCAGCTTGCGATAGAGCGTCGAACGGCCGATGCCCAGGCGCCGCGCCACTTCCGACATATGGCCTTCATAACGGCTGATCGCCATGCGGATGATCTCGGATTCCAGATCCTCGAATTTGCGGATATGGCCGCCGGCGTCCGTCACCGGCAAGGCATAGGCCGAATGCATCGAGAGCGCGGGCGCCGCCGGGCTTGAAGACGATGTCGTCGCCGTCATGGGTTGGCGCACCACCGCTTCCACGCCCATCGCGGCGGCGATCTGGGGAAAGTCGCAGACATCCAGCATCGCGCTGTCGCACAGCACGACGGCGCGGAAGATCGTATTCTCAAGCTGGCGGACATTGCCGGGCCAGGAGAAATTCTGGATCAACTGCGCGGCCTGGGGCGTGAGGCCGGCCACCGGCTTGTTCTCTTCCGCCGCAAAGCGGGCAATGAAATGACGCGCCAGGGGCGCGATGTCGCCGGTGCGATCGCGCAGCGACGGCACCAGGATGGGGAAGACGTTGAGGCGGTAATACAGGTCTTCGCGGAAGGTGCCTTCGCGCGCCATCTGGCCCAGATCGCGGTTGGTGGCGGAGATGATGCGCACATTCACTTTTACGGGGCGCTTGGAGCCGACCGGATCCACTTCGCCTTCCTGCAGCGCGCGCAGCAGCTTCACCTGCATGTCCAGGCGCAATTCACCGATCTCGTCCAGGAACAGGGTGCCGCCATCGGCTTCCTGGAATTT
>JBEPVO010000044.1:0-18586 GCA_041690975.1 Alphaproteobacteria bacterium | reverse complement strand
GCGATGCGCGTGTCCCAGGTCTGCCGGTCCATGCGCGCCGAGGTACAGGCCAGAATCAACGCCGACACGCGCGTGGGCGCGTTGAGGGCGAGTGTCATTGCCGTCATTCCGCCCAAAGACAGGCCGCAGACCGCCGCCTTGTCCACACCAGCGGCATCCAGCACGGCCAGCGCATCCGCTGCGATCTGATCGAGCGTGTAATCCCCCGGCGGCGAATCCGATTCCCCATGTCCTCGCATGTCCATCCGCAGCACGCGAAAACCCTTGAGATATGGCATCGCCGCGTCCCACAACGTCAGCTCGCAACCAACGGAATTGAGCAGCAATAGGGGCGACCCGGCACCGTCCTCCCGCCAGTGAAGCCGTACATCTCCATTTTGGGCGATAGCCATCGGATTCCTCATTGCCACGGCATCTTCCGCGGATCTGCAAGGTAACATGACGGGTCAACATTCCGGAACCGGTTGCTCGAGATCGCTCGTGAAAATCGGGCCCGGATGCGGCTATAAGATGCCGGTATGCAAAATCTCATTCCGGGTCGCGCCTGCGGCGAATGCACAGTCTGCTGCACCGTGCCGACCATCGACAATCCGCAAATCCAGAAAGCGGCGGGCACGACTTGCCGGCATTGCCATGCAGGCTGCGCCATTTACGACACCAGGCCGCAGGTCTGCGGCAATTATTTCTGCGGTTGGCGGCAATTGGAGATTTTCGGCGATGCTTGGCGGCCAGACAAATCCGGCGTCTTCGCCGAACTGGAAATCGATATTCCGGAACATCTGCAATCTTCCGTCGGCATCAGTCTCACGCTCATCGGCAATCCCCTGAAAACCATCCGACAGCCCTGGTTCGTGGATTTTGTCGCGACCGGGCTTCAGGGCGCCGTGCCGCTGTTTTTGGCGCTGCCAGGCCCCGCCGGTTACAAGGGCGCCAAGGTCTCGCTCAATACACCTGACATGACGCGCGCCGCAGCCGGACCGCGTAGCGGGGTCAAGGATCTGCTGGAAAAAGCCCTGAAGGTGCTGAACCGGTATGATTTCAAGCCGCACGCGATGCGCCACAGCGGCAACGATGTGGGCATCCCGGACGATATATGACGTCCGGAAAGGTTATTGTGTCGGCGTGTTCTTCGGAACGACTTTGAATCGTGCAAGCTGGCGCAGGGCCGGGGCATAGTCCGGCTTGATCACCAGCGCACGCTTGTAATCCCGATAAGCTAGCGCGAAACGGCCTGCATCCTCCTCGATTTCGCCACGGCTGTAATAGGCGACATGAAGATTCCGGGCGCCCATGGCAATACCCTGATTGATAGCCGCCAGCGCGTCGTCCGGGCGCTTTTCCGCGACCAGCACCTGGGCCTGACTCAGATAGGCATCGCCCATCGACGGATCATAATCGAGCGCATTCTTGAAATCGTTCAGCGCACCGCTGCGATCGCCCATCGCATAGCGGATGATGCCGCGATTGAGAACGGTCTGCGCGCGGAAATTCATCAGCGGATTGCGCATCGCGAGATCGCAATGCTCCAATCCATAGCGCAGATCCACGCTATCGCGGGCGGTGTAATAGCATTGTAACGCCGGATCGACGCTGAAGATCATTTCCACATTGCCGGACGGCCTGTCGGGAATCGCTGCTCCCGCTACCACTGCGGCACTTGCGGTGGATACGCTCAAGGTTGAAACGAACAAGGCGGAAAGAAAAGCAAGACGCTTCATCGCAAACCTCCCAAATGTCCGAATGCCGAAACCTCTCTATGTGACGAGCGTATAGTAAGCCCGGAACGCGCCTGAGGCCACTTCCATTCCAATGCGAACCGAAGTGGCCTGAAGAGTCAGAAATGGCGGCGAACCGCCTTTATTGAGAATCCTTGACGCAGCGGAAGCCCACCGTGCCGGATCGGTCATAACTGGGCGCCATCAGCAGCAGCTTGCCATGCTGGTCGTTCCGGGTGGCTTGCGGGAAATACCAGATCGCGCCTGCAGGCTGATAATGACTGCCGCCACGCAGAATGGCGGCGCGGGAGTGATCGTCGACATATTCATCGGTCCATTGCCAGACATTGCCGACCAGATCCATCACGCCGAATTCGCTGGCGCCCTTAGGATGCGCATCCACCGCGTCCGGCGCGGTGAGCGTGCGCGCACTGCTGGGAACCGGTACCGCCGCTGCATCCCAGTCACTGCCCCAGGGATAGATGCGCCCGTTCTGCCCCTGCGCCGCGAACTGCCATTCCCATTCATGGGGCAGGCGTTTGCCGGCCCAGGCCGCATAGGCGCGGGCATCTTCCTGCGACACCCATGTCACCGGCTTGTTGTCCCAGCCTTGCGGATATCGGCCATTCGCCCAGTCCTTCAAGAAATTCAATGCGTCCGCCGGGCGATATTGCGTGGCATCGAGAAAGGCTTTGAACTGGGAATTGGTGACGGGATATTTGTCGATATAGAACGGCTTTACCGTGAGGCGATGGTCATGGAACCGCCGGGCATCTTTTTCCCAGGGATATTGCACATCGACGCCGACATCATTGTGCCCTTCGATTTCGATGCCTTCGATCTTGAAATTGAAATCACCACCGGCAATTTTCACCATGCCTTGCGGCGCGGATGCGGCGGCAGCTGTCGGCTTGATCTCCACCAAACTCTGCGGCATCGGCTTCCATTCGTCGGCGTAGCTGGAGAGCGGCCTGGCCGACATTGCTTTCATCTTCCCCAGCAGATCGGTGACATCGGAACCCGGAGCGGCGCGAACAACCAGAACCGCGCCATAACCATGCGCTTCGATGGAGAATGAAAGCACCGCATTGGCGCTCTCGTGATCCGGGTGGAGTTCGACGCCATGATAGATGTCGAAATATCGCGCGCCCTCGGCAAACGGAATCGTCATTTGCCGACCTTCGACATCATAGGCATTGCGGTTGACGATGGTCCAAAGCGTGCGGTCGCCTGACGGCCAACGGCTGGCGAACACACCGTATGAATTCATCGGGTAGAACGGCTCCCAACCCTCATTGGCGAAGAGGGGGGCCATGGCCCGTTCGATGGTGGCGACCCGGCGCGTCGCTTCGCCGTCGCGTGGCGTGATGCCGTTCCAGATGCCCCAGACATTCTCCCAGCTTTCCCAGCCTTCGCCGTTGAAGAACGCGAATTGCAGGGCATCGATCTTGTTGTGATTCCAGCGGTCCGAAATGTGGACCTGGTGGCGCGGCTCCAGCCAGCGATATCTGTCGAGCGTGGGGACAAACTGGTATTTGTACTGACCCCAATGAATCAAATTCCAGGCCAGCGCTTCGTCGCTCATAGTCAGTTCGGGCTCGAACACCATGGGGTGGCCGCTTTTGTCCGCCGCCAGTGAAAATGTCAGCGGCACGCCGTCCTGGGTGTCACCATTCACGCCGTCGACATTGAGATCCTTCATGAACTCCGCGATGGCGTCGGCCCAGGGCTTGCCGGGATCGCGCGTTCCCTGGTCCCACATCATCATGGGGAACATCACCTTCACGCCCCGGCGATGGAAATCGGCCACCATCTGCCGCACGCCATCCACACCGCCCGGCATGGACCGCACCAGATCATGCTGGTTGCGGTCGTCGATCCCCATATTGGGATAGGTCCCCCAGATCAGGACCGAGTCGACGCCGCCGTAGCGCTTTTGCAAATCGTCGAGATACCGGTCGACCGTATATTTGTGCTGGATGGGATCATAGAGATAGCGGTCCTGCACCATGGTCTGCGGCTGGATGAAACTGGATTGGGCCCATTTCATTTCCGGCATCCGGTAGCGCGCATCATCATAACCCATCCGGATGCGGCGCTCTTCCTTCCAGTGCTGAATATCCTTCAGCCATTCCTGTTGCAGCTTAGGTGTGCAAGGCGCCGGTCCCTGCCCGGCCCGCAAATCCTCCCATGCTTCCGTCAAAGTGAAGCAGGCAGGCGGCGGTATCTGCTGGCCAACGGGGCGGTAATTGGAATCCTGCGCCCGTGCGGGAAGCAAGCTCGCGGCAGATGTCAGCACAATAACTGCAGCGAACGATCCAAAGTGCATCGATTTTTTCATCTCAATCCCTCCCGGCGATGGCGCGGAAAAGTCAGCTTCGCGTCATCAAAACGTCGATTTCCGTGCGCGAGGCCATGGCCGGTTGCGCGCCCTGGCGCGTCACGGAAATTCCCGAGGCAGCGACCGCAAAGCGCGCCGCCTGTAGGGGCGTCCCACCTTCGGACAGGGCCACCGCAAAAGCGCCATTGAAGGCATCGCCCGCTGCCGTGGTGTCGGCGACCGTCACTTTGTGTGCCGGGATAGCAACGGGAACATCGTCGTCGCCCAGCAATACCACGCCCTGCCCGCCCAGCTTCAGGACGACACCGCGGGGGCCTAGCGCCTTGAGCTGCCGCGCCATCAGGGCCGGCTCGCCCATGCTTTTCAGCCCCAGCAAGCCGCAGGCCTCGCTTTCATTGGGCGTCAACCAATCCACCATGGCGAGCAATTCGCCCGGCAAGGCGCGGGCCGGCGCGGGATCCAAAATGAATGTCGCGCCTTGCGCACGCGCCAGCCGCGCGGCTTCGATCACCCCGTCCAGCGGCGTTTCCAGCTGGGCCAGAACAAAACGAATGCCCGCGAAAGCGCTTTTGTCGATCATCGTGGCGGTGACCGCGCCGTTGGCACCAGGCGCCACCACGATCATGTTGTTGCCGCCGCCACTCATGATGATGGCAACGCCCGAAGCGCCCTCCACCGTGCCGAGCAGCCGCGTGTCGACACCATTTTCCTCGAGCCCGCTGCGCAACCGCGCGCCGAATATGTCGTTACCGACACTTCCCAGGAACGCGACCTTGCCACCGGCGCGCGCTGCCGCCACGGCCTGATTGCCACCCTTACCACCTGCGAAGCTTTGAAACGCCCCGCCCAGCAAGGTCTCGCCCGGCCCCGGCAAGCGATCCGCGAACGCCACCAGATCCATGTTGGCGCTGCCGACCACCAGAATGTCAGGTGCGCTCATGTGTAAAGCGGTGCCGTGGCGACCATGCCCAATCCGATCAGGAACAGCGCGAACATCAAGGTGAGAAGCTTGCGCGCCGATGCCGGTGCGCCCGCAAATTCGTGCCAGACGAAAACGCCCCAGGCGGCCGATACCATGGTCGCGCCTTGTCCAATGGCATAGGACACCGCCGGACCGACAAAATGCGTCGTCCCCGCCACCAGCGAAAAGGTCATGCCCAAGCCCCAGATCGCGCCGCCGACAATGCCCACCAGATGCGTCCGAGGGGACGCGGCGAAATAGCCCCCGAAGCCGCAAGGTGGGTCGGCGGTGATGGGTCGGCGCATCAGATAGGTATTGAACACCAACGCGGACAGCAGGACGCCGATGGAAAATACGAATGACACCGCATAGGGTCCAAGTCCCGTCGCACCTTCCGAAGATTTGGTGACCAGCGGATAGAAGATGCCCATCAGAAAGCCGCAAGCGATGGCGATCTTCAATCCGCGCGCGACATTCTTGCTGCCGTCGCTGCCGCGGCTGCGATAAGCCAGCGCATCGACCACGATGGCCGCCAGCACCAGCGCGACACCGCCGAACAACAGCACCGGATTGCCTGCAGGAGCGATGGCGTAATTGAGCAGTACACCGACCACCAACGCCAGGCCGATTCCCACCGGGAACGCCACCGCCAGTCCAGCGATGGAGATGGCCGCCACCAGCAGCAGATTGGCGACATTGAACACCGCGCCGCCCGCAAGGGCATAAAGAATGCTGACCGTATCGGCCTGGCGCAGATTCGCCATCATCGCGGCCGGACCACCGGTGGATCCCATAGTCAGGCCCAGCAACAGGCTGACCAGCAAAACGCCCAGCACATAATCCCAGTAGAAAAGCGAAAAGGGCCAGCCGGGCGTCAGCTTCATCATGTTGGCCCATGATCCCCAGCAGATCATGGTCGTCACCATCATGGCGAGCGCGACAGTGTAACCGTCCGGTTGAAACATCAGGCCCCCCAATTTTGTATATTTCCGATAAGGTCTCACAACTCATATGCGCCTTCAACAGGCACATTCCTTACGCAAGTGCGAGACAACGCGGCACATCTGCAAAAGCGAATTTGATGTGCCGCGAACTGAGGCTATGGTTGGGCAAAGCGCGGGGGAGAGATCACATGAACTTCGAGAGAATCACCAGACGGTCATTTGTATCTTCCGCTGCCGGGCTGACCGCAGGCCTTGCCGCTTCGGGCACCGCATTCGGTCAAGGCGCCGGGGCGCGCCGCGTCATCATCGACACCGATCCGGGTGTGGATGACGCCTTTGCATTGCTGCTGGCGATGCGCTCGCCCGAACTCAAAATCGAAGGCATCACACCGGTCGCGGGCAATGTGCCGTTGGAGCTGTCTCTTCCCAACGCCTTGCGCATGGTTGAAATCGCCGGCCGCACCGACATACCCGTGGCGGCGGGCGCCAAGGCCCCGCTACAACGGCGCCTTATCACCGCGACCTATGCCCATGGCGAGAATGGCCTGGGCGGGGCGGTGTTTCCTGCACCAAAGATCAAGCCCATCGCCGATCCTGCATCGATCTTCATTCGCCAAACGGTGCGGAAATATCCCGGCCAAGTGACGTTGATCATGCTGGGCCCCCAAACCAACCTCGCAACCGCGCTGGCTTCCGATCCGGATCTCGCCCGCATGATCAAGGGCGTGGTGATGATGGGCGGCTCGCTCTCGGGCGGCAATGTCACGCCGTCGGCAGAATTCAATATCTATGTCGATCCCGAAGCGGCCCGCATCGTGTTCCAGTCGGGCATTCCCGTGACCATGGTAGGCCTGGACGTCACGCGCAAAACCGCGCTGACGGACGCGCATGTCAAAATACTGGAAGCGGCCAATACACAAGTCAGCATGGCGGCGGCCAAAATCGCCCGCAACGATATCGACCTCAACCGCAAAGCCGGCAATCTGTCGGGTCCGAACATGCACGACTCGCTGGCCCTGGCGTCGTTCCTTGATCCGTCGCTGCTCAAATGGAAGCCATATTACATCGATGTCGAAACCACCGGAGAGCTGACCGCTGGCGAGACATTGGGCTACCGTCCCAATGAAGCCGGATTGCGTGGCTCTGCGCCGACCCTGGCCGGAACCAAGACTTCCACCATGTTACGGGACAAATTCGTGCCCAACGCCAATGTTGCGATCGATGTGGATTCCGCCCGCTTCTTCAATCTGCTGATCGGTCGCCTGGCCAGCAAGGCGTAAAGCCCGTTCAGTGCAGATGCCACCTCAACGGATGTGAATGTCGAGCTCCAACGCCTCGCGGCCTGCACCCAGTTGCACCACCGCATCGGCGCGTGACGGCATTTCCGTCAGCATGAAGCGGGTCAGCCGTTCATAGAATTGCACGAAGCGGTCGATCTGGTCGTCGCTCATGACGCCTGATGACGCGCCTGTCCGTGCCCGCAGCTTGGCTTCCTGCTCCTTGCGCCAGCCTGCCACCACCTCAAACGACGGCGCCTGCAGAAATGCGAGAAATTGAATATGGCCGAACAGTTGCTGGTAGGGACCGGCCAGCGCGTTGTTGACATACCGGCGCCATCTGCCGTCCGGATCGGAATCGCGTTCCAAATCATTGATCGGGTCAACCAGCGCCTGCGGCAGTTCAGGCTTCGCACCCACGCACCAACCCTCGAACAGGATGACATCCGCCGGCCCCTGGAATTGTTCCCAGAGCGAAGGGTCAGCACGCGTGTCCTGCGATTTGTCGAAGCGGGGAATGGAAGTGGCTTGCGGTTTGAACAGCGTGTCCAGCAAGCGCTCACCCAAGGCAATATCATGTGTACCCGGCGGTCCGCGCGTCACCAGCAAGGGATGCACATCTTCGGCAAGCTTCTGCCGTGCTTCCTTCGGAAGATACAGATCATCGATGGACAACGTCGCGACCCGCAGGCCGGTGGTTTCCAGCAGGAGGCGCAGCACACCAACTCCCGTGGATTTTCCGCTGCCCTGAGAGCCGCAAAAACCAACCACCAATCCACGGCGCGCCAGCGCCAGCGTTTCGATCCGTGTCGCCAGCGGCCGATAGATGCGCGCCACCATTTCCGCAAATTCCGGACCGAGCTTTTCCCGCCGCATGAAATCCGCGATGGCGTTGCTGACTGGATCTGGCATGGACGTCCGCATCTGAAATCGCGAGCAGCTTAAACGCGCCACGCCCGTTTCGTCACCCCGGCGGCACCGTCAAGGTGAAGGGCCAGACATAAGCCTGCAGCATCACCAGTAGCCCCACCAGGACGCCCAGGAACACCGCGCTCCAGAACACGTAACGCAGGATCTTGCTTTCACCGCCATGCCAGCCCGTCGCCGTCGCCGCGACTACGATGGACGATATGGAGATGATCTTGCCCATGACGCCGCCGGTGGAATTGGCCGCCGCCATCAGGATCGGCGACACATTCAGCTGATGCGCCGTAATCACCTGCAAGCCGCCAAACAACACATTGGACGATGTATCCGAGCCGGTCGCCGCCACGCCCAGCCAGCCCAGCATGGTGCCAAAGAAAGGAAACAGGAATCCTGTTCCCGCAAAGGCCAGGCCCAATGTCCCATCGGCACCGGAAAGGCTGGTCAAGGTGCCGAGCGCCAGCATCGCGGTGATGGTGACAATGGACGGCGCGACGATCCGCAAATTCCGGCCATAGCTGCGGATCAGATAGCCCGGCGAACAACCCATGAAAATTCCGGCGATCAGGCCGGAGACCAGGATGCCAGTACCGGAATAGGTCAAGAACGAAAATGTGAAGGCGCCGGCAACCGAAACCTGCTTGGCCACCACGGGCGGCGTCTGGAATATCTGCTTGTCCAGGCCCGGCACATGATAGACGGGCGCGAACAACCCATTGGCGATGTGCTTCCAAGTGTCACTCGCCCAGAACGCCAGCACCACACACAAAATCAGCCAGGGAATCCAGGCATTGATCGCTTGCCGCGTGGTGGGCAGCGATTGCAATGGCGGGTTCGGCCGGATCTCGCTGTGGGAATCGTCGGCGACCCGCAGCGCCGTCGCGGTCATGATCTCGCGTGGCTGCCAGACCCGCAGGAACAGCACCAGCGCCGCCATCGAAATGCCGCCCGCCGCCACATCCACGATATAGGGATTGGAATAGTTGGAGATCAGAAACTGCGGAATGGTGAAGGACAGCGCCGCCACCAGAATCGCCGGCCACACCTGCCACATCTTCCGCGCGCCGCAGAACATCCAGATCATGTAAAAGGGAATGATCAGCGAAAAGACCGAAGACTGCCGCCCGATCGCCTGCCCCAGCACAAACGGATCAAGCCCGGTGGCGGAGGCGAGGCCCTGGATCGGCGCGCCCAGGGCGCCGAACGCCACCGTCGCGGTGTCCGCCAGCAACGACATGGACGCCGCTGCCAAGGGCGAAAAGCCCAGGCCCATCAACATCGCCGCGCTTACCGCCACCGGCGTGCCGAAACCGGCCGCACCTTCGAAAAAGGCACCGAAGCAGAAAGCAATCAGAAGCAGCTGCATCCGCCGGTCGGTCGTAACCGAGCCCATCGAATGCTGGAAGACAGCGAAATGACCCTTGTCCACCGTCAGGCGATAAAGAAAAAGCACATTGACGATGATCCAGCCGATTGGGAAAAAACCGCCGACCAGACCCAGCGCCGCGCCCTTGAACGCCATGCCGGCCGGCATACCGTACGCCCCGATCGCGACAATCAGAGTGGCGGCCAATGCGATGAGCGCGGCCCAATAGGCTTTGATCTTTCCCGACGCGATCATCACCAACAGCAGCAGAATAGGAAATGCGGCGACAGCGGTCGACACCATCGGCTGATGGAAGGGATCGTAATTCTGAATCATGACGTGGACCCCGATGCAGGATATGGATATCAGCGCAGCTTTGTGTCTCGCGCCTGATAGGTCTTGTGAAACTGATTGCGCGTATTGGTCACCGTGATCCGGCCGCCGGGCGCGATATCGAGCGCGATCGCATAGCCCCGATCCGGCACCTTGTCCGGATTGGCGATGAAGTCCGGATCACCATTCAGGGCGGGAAACCGAACCGTGGCATGTGTGCGCCAGAAGCCTTGCAGGCTGGGGTAGGCGTTTACCGTGCGGATGACTTCCTGGTCCCCACCTTTCAGCGGACCGTTCTGCATGATGGCGACCAGAGGATCGAGCGCCGCGGTCGGCGGACTGCTTGATAGGTTCATCCCGTGGCCCGTGACGAAATAAACGTCGACTTTTCCGACCTTGTTGGCAGGGCACAGAAGCGCGATCTCTTTATTCCAGCTCAGATCGCCGAGATAGGCGATGCGCGTCACGCCGAAATGAAGCAGCAACCCCAGCGAACGGTTATTTTCATCGCCGCCATCATTCACCGCACGTTTCACACCCGCGCATTGTGGGTTGGACTGTCCGGCCTCGCGCAGCGGCGCATCCAGCACCGCGCCATCTGAGGCCGCGAAAAGAATATGCAGTAAGCCGATATCCAGTGTCTGACCGGCGTGAACGGATATGTGCGGATGTCCTGCCGAAGCGGCCAGCCATGCCGGATAGCGCACCTCGGGCGAACCGGCTGTGGCATGGCCCGACGGCGCGATTTCCCGGTTTGGCCCGTGATCGACGAAAGTGCCGACCGGCAGCCGGGCACGCAATGCTTCCAGCCCGCCCAGATGATCGGCGTGATAGTGGGTCATTATCAGATAATCGATCTTCCCGATTCCCAATCCTGCGGCGGCCGCCGTAATGCGATCGGCGCTGACGGGCTGGGGGACGGGCGGCGCGCCGGCCGCTACCGGATACGGCACGCCCTCGCCCGGCTTCCAGCCGGTATCGATCAAAAGTGATTTTCCTTCCGGCGTGCGGATCAAGACAGCAGCGCCGCCTTCGACATCGATGGAAATGATTTTCAGATCCGGTGATGCCGCCCCGGTTTGCGCATCGGCCGTCCCACCCGCGCTCAGCACCAGCAGGGTGGCGAACGCGCGCCCGAACCTAGCGCGCATCGGCCCGCTTGTGCAGCGCCGCACGCATTTTCGCCACGGTATCGGCGGTTACGGGCGGGGCGGCATTGCCCCAGCTGTTGCGAACATAGGTGAGAAGATCGGCGATCTGGGCATCGCTGAATTTCCAGGCGAAAGACGGCATCGAAGGCCCTGTCGGCGCCGCCTTGGTGCTGACCGCCTGCGCCCCCTCCAGTATCACGCGCGCGGGACTTTCCGCGCTCGGCTGCATAAGAATAGCGTTGCCCGCCAGAGGCGGAAAAATCAGATTTGCGCCCTTGCCATCCCAGCCATGACAGGCAACGCAATTGTCTTGATAGAGCCGCGCGCCCGATTGCATCGCCGGGTGGTCGCGCGCCAGCACGATCTGCGGCGACATTACGGCGGCGGGCCTATCTTTGAGATAGACGGCAATGGCGCGAAGATCGCTCTGTGTCATCTGCGATGTGGAATGCTCCACCACTTCGGCCATCGGCCCGGTGGCGACTCCGTGGCTGTTCCAGCCACTCTTCAGGTAGGTGACGATATCGTCCGTGCCCCAGCCACCGACGCCCTGTGGCTTGGCGCCGGTGATCTGCGGCGCGAACCAACCCTGGAGAGACGCGCCCGTCAGCGTCTCAGCGCGGTCCGCACCCAAAAACGTCTTGGCCGTGTGGCAGGCGCCGCAATGACCAGGACCGGTGACAAGATAAGCGCCCCGATTCCACTCGGCGGTCTTTCCCGCAACGGGTTCGAACCGCGCGGGCTTCAGATACAGAAAATTCCAGCCCGCCATCAGGGTTCGAATGTTGAACGGAAATGGCAACAGATTGGGTTCGACGGCATGACGCGCCGCCGGCACTGCCTTCATGTAGCTCCATAGCGACGCAATGTCGGCATCGCTCATCTGCGCATAGGCGGGATACGGCATTGCCGGATAAAGACGTTCGCCGCCCGGCGCGACGCCCTTGCGCAGGGCACGGCGGAAATCGCTTTCGCTCCAACGGCCCAGACCGGTTTCGCGATCGGATGTGATATTGGGTGCCGCGATTTTTCCGAACGGCGTTTCCAGGATCGTGCCGCCCGCGAAAGCTTGCCCGCCTGGCACGGTGTGGCAACCTTCGCAATCGCCCAGCACAGCCTGATAGCGTCCGGCAGCGATGCCCGCATCCTGTGCATTCGCAGCGCTTGCGGCGCAGATAGTCAGCAATGCGGCGAATGCGAGCTTTCTCATGCCGGCACCAAAGCTCCGGGCGTTTTGAGATATTGGGTCCGGATCGCTTCCGCCGCCCAGTAGGCCAGCGCACCCACCGTGCCGGTGGGGTTCTTGCCCGCATTCTGCTGGAATGCCGATGCGCCCATTACGAACAGGTTGGAGACATCCCAGCTCTGCAGATAGCGGTTGACCGCACTGGTGTTTGGATCCGCGCCCATGCTGGCGCCGCCCGTATTGTGCGTCGTCTGATATGGCACGGAATCCCAACCCTTGGCGGCATGGCCGACCGCCATCTGCTTGGGGTTCATGGCCTTGCCGATTTTCGCAAGCTGATCCGCCAGATAACGCGACATGCGCAGATCGTTGTCGGGAAAATCGAAGGTGACGCGCAATAGAGGCCGGCCGAAGCGATCCTTATAGGTAGGATCGAGATCGAGATAATTGCCGCGCGCGGGATAGGAAGATCCCTGCGCCCCGATCGCGGTGAAATTCTGATAGGTCTCGGCCGCCGCCTTCTTCCATTGCGCGCCCCAGCGCGGCGTGCCCGGCGGTGTCGGGCGATTGCTGATGGGGCGGCCATTGCTGGTGCCGCAACTGATATTGGCACCGCCCACGAAATCCAGGCCGGCATGATCGAAGGCATCGCCATTGAAATCGTCGATGCCTGCCCCAAGCGCTCCACTGCCGATGAACGGATTGAAGTGCTTGTTCTCAAAAAACAGCCGCGCCGCGGTGCCCTGGGTCTGATAGCAATAATTGCGCCCCACCGTGCCTTTGCCTTGCGCGGGGTCATAGGGTTTGCCGATGCCGGACAGCAGCATCATGCGCACATTCATCAGGCCATAGCCGCATAGAAGGATGATGTCTGCCGGCTGCTCGAATTCGCGGCCCGCCGCGTCGACATAGGTGACACTTTTGGCGGTCTTGCCGTCGGGATGCAGATTGATCTTCAACACTTCACATTCCGTGCGCGCCTCAAAATTCGATTTCTTCATCAGCACAGGCAGGATGGTGGTCTGCGGCATCGCTTTGGAATAATTGGCGCAGCCGAAGCGCTCGCAAAAACCGCAATAGGTGCATTCGCCCATCGCCACGCCCAGCGTGTTTACATATGGCCTGGACATATTGCTGGCAGGCAACGGAAATGGATGCAGGCCCAATTCCTTCGCCGCATCGGTGAACAAGGTCGAGCAATGGGGCATCTTCAGCGGCGGCAGGGGATATTCGCGGCTGCGCGCGCCCTCGAAGGGATTGCCGCCTTCGACGATCTGGCCTTTTAAATTACCGGCCTTGCCCGAGGTGCCACAGACATATTCGAACCGGTCAAAGCAATGCTCGATCTCGTCATAGCTGACGCCCCAATCTTCGAGCTGCAACTCTTTGAGACGGCTCGCGCCATAGCGCCGGGTCAGTTGGGTCTTCAATTGAAAGTCGCTGGGAAAGAAGCGCCAGTTGAAACCATTCCAGTGCACGCCGGCACCGCCGACACCCGCACCAGGCAGGAAGGAGCTGTAATCGCGCATCGGTAACGCCACCTGCGCGACATTGTTGCGCATGGTCATGGCTTCCTGTGCCGGCGCCAGGAACAATTCCTTGCGGATCGCGTAGCGCAACTCGTCCGGCATATAGCCGATGTTGAAATCGGTGGCGGTGTCGCGCCATGGGCCGCGTTCGATCGCCACCACGTTCAGACCGGCGTCCGTCAGTTCCTGCGCCAAAATCGCGCCGGTCCATCCCAGCCCCATGATGACCACATCTTTGCGCGGCAGAAGCTGCGCCATCGCTCAGGCCTCGCCATAGATCGAGATGGGACCACGCGGATAAGGCACATTGGGCTTGCCGATGTGATCGCGATAATCGTAGCGCGCACCGGGAAAGCCCAGCATCTTCCAGCCGGCCATGCCCTTGTTGCCGCCATACAGGGGATCGGCGAAGAAGCCCTCCATCGTGTTCTGCAGGACCAGCTCGAAGAACGCACGCGTGCTGAGGCCCTGCGCGAGCTTGAGATCGATCTTGCCAGCTTCAAGCCCGGACAGGACCGCGTCCTGCTCCACGGGCGGCATCGCGGCGAAATTCTTGCCGTGCGCGGCGCGGCAATGATCGTTGAGCGCCCGCAAGCCGTCGCGATAACGGCCTTCCGGCGTCAGCTCTCCCTGGTAGCCCTGCGTCGGCAATCCCATGGCAAAAGGGCCTTTCATGTAGAGACGGCTGGATTTTCCGAATGCCCCCGCCAGCTGACGATCGATAAAGACGGCACACCCCGCGTCCTTGCCGCCCACTGAAAGCCGGTCCGGCGGTATCAAGCGATCGACGATGGCTTCGACGCTCGCCACTTCCTCAGGATTGAAGAAATACCAGCCCATGGGATTGACCGGTTTGGGCGGGTCTCCGGCGAAGGCCTTCCAGGGCAAAACGCCGGACACGGTGCGCGCCGCAGCCTGGCCGGCAAAAGCCAGAATCGGAAGTGCCGAGACGGAGGCAAGAAAGTAGCGGCGGCTCGGCTGCATCCCGCGCGGCATCATCAACCCCCAACAGCGATTCTTGCCAGTATGCCGCGATCCTATGCGTGCCCGCAGATCGGCGCAAGAAATCGCGCCTTGTCCGGGGACTCGCTCCGGCAATTTGACAATGCCCAAATCGCGGGACGTGATGAGCGGCGAATTTCGGCAGGGACCATTCCATGAGACCGATCGTGACGGCATCGCTGTTGTCTGCTGCACTTGCGTTGGGTGCCAGCGCCGTCGCATTCGGCCAGGCAACCGAAGACGAAATCGCCAAGAGCGGCGAATTTCCACTCGCGGCAAAAGCGGGCCAGGACAGCCATGCCATCGACCGCGCCCCGGCGGGAGCTACGAACCAGGGCAAGTTCGACATGGACAAATGGAAATACGGCCATGCCTGGGACGCCCCGCCCGGCGTCAAGATCTGGAATCCCGTCAAGCTGAAGATGATGCAGGGCCAGAAAGTGGTCGGCGGCACCTTGTTCGCGGCCACCGATCCGGAAACCTATTGCGCCATGGCGGGCGCGGGTTACGACTTTATCTGGACCGAACAGCAGCATTCCGCGCGCGACTGGAAAGACGTCGAGCGTATGTGGGGCGCCTGCCCCACCGCCAGGGCGGTGCCGGGCGTGCGCGTTGCCTACACCGACGAGCGTGAGGAGCAACATGCGATGGATGCCGGCGCCTTGGTGCTGGTGGTCCCGACCATCCGGTCCTATGAGGAAGCGATCAAGGCGCGCGACTGGGCTTATTTTCCACCCTTGGGCAAGCGCAGCCTCGGCGGCGGCCAGGCATTCAGCATCTATGCCAATGTGCCCGGTGGCTATCGCCAGACCATCAACGACAATCTGGTGTTGATCCTGATGATCGAAACACTGGACGGCCTCAAGGATGCCGACCGTATTGCCAAGATTCCCGGTGTCACCGCGATCTTCGCCGCCAGCGCCGATCTGGGCAATTTCGCAGGCACCAAGCAGGGCGATCCGGATTACGAGCGGGAGATCAACATCGTGCATGATGCGGCCGTGAAAGCGGGCATCCGCTTATGTGGTCCGCTCGCCTGGCGCGACCGTCCGGATTTCACCTGTTTCCAGGGCGGCACCGAGATGGCCGCAATCGCCAAGGGCGTGAAGGAAGAACTGGGGCCTTTGGCCAACACACAAGGCAAGCCGGACGTCGGACCATGGGCGACGCATTGAATTGATGCGCCATTTGGGCTGTCATTTCACCGGTGTCAGCCGCACCACCATGCCGGACACCGAGGCGGAAAGGTCAACGCCCGTATTGCGGCCGGTCGGATTCATCACCAGGACATAAAGCAAGCCGTCCGGCCCCGTGATCACGGCACGCGTACGGCCAAATTGCTGGAATAACGTTTCTTCGCTTGTGATCTTGCGCCCGGCAATCTCGTAACGCAGCAGCTTCTGCCCCACCAGCGCCGCCAGGAACAGATTGTTCTTCCAGCCCGCATAGCGATTGCCTTTGTAGAAAGCGATTCCGCTGGGCGCGATGGCGGGCGAGTAATAGGCAATGGGATCATCCATGCCGGGCGCATGCTGCTGTGTGATGCCGGGCTGCAGCCCCATAGTGGCGACGCCCCACCCGTAATCATGCCCCTTCTTGATGATATTGATTTCATCGCCGCCGGCAGGTCCATGCTCGGATTCCCACATCAACCCGGTCGTCGGATCGAACGCAAAGCCTTCGGGATTGCGGTGACCATAGCTCCAGATCGTCGGCACCGCATCGCCGCGTCCGACAAACGGGTTGTCGGCGGGCACCGAGCCGTCACCGTTGATGCGATGGATTTTCCCCAGCGGGGTCGACAATTTCTGCGCATTGGTCATGTCGCCGCGCTCGCCGACCGAGAAAAACAAATGACCCTTGCCATCGAACAGAAAGCGCGAGCCATAATGGATATTGATAGCGGTATAAAAACCGGGATCGGCCCGCCAGATATCCTGCTGATCGACCCATTCGTTGCGGCTGTTGAGTCGCCCACGCACAATCCGGGTCATAGAGGGCGGGATCGTCGTCGCATCGGCAACCGGTCCGGAATAACCCGGTGCGATTTCCGAATAGGAAAGATAAATCCAACCATTCTTGCGATAATCCGGATGCACCGCGATATCGAAATAGCCGCCATCCTGGCGGACCCAGGGCACCGGCGTGTTCTTGACCGGATCGGGCAGCAATTTGTCGTGATCGATAATGCGGATATGGCCGCTGCGCTCCGTCACCAGCAACCGCCCGTCCGGCAGAAACGCCTCGCCCCAGGGCGTATCAAGGCCGGCGGCAACGACATCGATCCGAACGGTTTGCTTGCGCGTCCGCAGAATCTGCCCGTCAGGATTGGGCACAAAGACAGGTTGGTTTTGCAGCTCTCCGCCATGATTTCGCAGATACGAAACGATCTGCGCGATCTGGTCTTGCTTCAGCACGTCTTTGAAGGACGGCATCCCGTTCGCTGCGATGCCGGTCGCGATGGTGCGGCGCAACTCGCCATCCGAATGCTCGGCCAGAAGGCTTTGCGCGAAAAGGCTGGGGCCGCGCCCGCCCATCAGCCCTTCGCCATGACAGCCCGCACAATTGGCGGAAAACAATTGCGGCGCCTCCTGCGCGCCCGCGCCGGGCGGCAAAACAAGGCTCGCACCCGCAAACAGCATGCCGGAAAAAACCAGACGTTTCATGGATTCGCCCCGTCCACATTGCGGCCCCCCGCAGGACTCGCACCATCAGATTACACACTGCCAGCCCGGTGCCGCCAATTTATAAAGGGCAAGCGATTCTGTGGATTTGTGACACCAGTTCCGGCAGAGCTTGACTCGAGATAGTTTCATATGAAACCATCTTCGCGACCCGTCAATTGCAGGAGAACAGGTTCATGGAACTCTGGGACAATCCGATCGGCACGGACGGTTTTGAATTCGTTGAATATACTGGCCCGGACCCCGCCGCACTGCACCGCCTGTTTGAAGGCATGGGCTTTCGCGCCGTCGGCCGTCATCGCTCGAAAGCAGTGACCCTCTATCGCCAGGGCGACACCAATTTCATCGTCAATGCCGAGCCGGGCAGTCATGGCGTGCGCTTCGCCCAGGCCCATGGCCCCAGCGCCTGCGCCATGGCGTTTCGCGTCAAGGATGCGGCGGCGGCTTACCGCCAGCTTCTGGCGCGCGGCGCCACGCCCTTCGCCAACGCGGTGGGCCCGATGGAATTGAACATTCCCGCCATCCAGGGCATCGGCGGCAGCGTGATCTATTTGGTGGATCGTTATGGCAGCCACTCGATCTATGACGTGGATTTCTTGCCCACCGATCCCGCGCGCGGCTTTGTCCATGATGGCGCCGGGCTCTGCAGCATCGATCACGTCACCCACAATGTGTTTCGCGGTAATATGGATCTGTGGGCTGGCTTCTACGAGCGGCTCTTCGATTTTCGTGAGGTGCGGTATTTCGACATCGAAGGCAAGCTGACGGGCCTCAAATCCCGCGCCATGACCAGTCCCGACGGCAATATCCGCATTCCGATCAACGAATCCTCCGACGACAAGTCTCAGATCGAGGAATATCTACATGCCTATCAGGGCGAAGGCATCCAGCATATCGCACTGGGCAGCGGCGATATCTATGCCTCGGTCGAAATGCTGCGGGACAATGGCGTGGCTTTCCAGGATACGCCGGACACTTATTACGAGCGGCTGGACAACCGTATCCACGGCCATGGCGAGGACGTGCCGCGCCTCAAGCGTGATCGCATCTTAATGGACGGCGCCCGCGACGAAGAAACCGGACTGCTGCTGCAGATCTTCACCCAGAACGCCATCGGACCGATCTTTTTCGAGATCATCCAGCGCAAGGGCAATGAAGGCTTCGGCGAAGGCA
>JBEPVO010000043.1:0-18590 GCA_041690975.1 Alphaproteobacteria bacterium | reverse complement strand
CGCAAATTCTTGCGCCTGGACGACGACAATTCGCCCAGGAACTGTTCGAAGTCGCGATAGCCATGATTGCGCCAATGAAATTGCCGGTCCGTGCGCAACAGATAGCCTTCGCGCTCCGCCGCTTCCCATTCTTCTTTTTGCAGGAAGGTAATGTGCAAGGACGAAGCCCCGATCTGGTCGGTCGCCAACTTGCCCGCTTTCAGCAATAGCGCCCGATGGGCGGCATCGGCCGTGAGAATGCGCGGCCCAGTCACGGGCGTGAACGGCACCGACGATTGCAGCTTGGGATAATAATCGCCGCCCGCCCGCTCTAGCGCGTCCGCCCAGGCATGGTCGAAGACATATTCGCCCTGGGAATGGCCTTTCAGATAGGCCGGCAGGATGCCGGTCACGGCGCCTTTTTCTTCCAGCACCATGTGGGCGGGCTGCCATCCGGTTCGCGGTGATGCGGAGCCGGATGCTTCCAACGCATCGAAAAATTCAAACCGCGTGAAGGGATGGGGATCGGTCCGGTTGTCCGGATTGGCGCAGGCATTCCATGCCTGTCTGCCAATTCCGGTCACGCCATCCGCAAGGCGTACCGTCATGCGATCTCGAATACACCGTCCACTTCGACGGCCACACCGCGTGGCAGCGAACCGGCGCCGGTGGCGGCGCGGGCATGCTTGCCGGCATCGCCCAGCACAGCGACGATGAGATCGGATGCGCCATTGCCGACTTCGGGATGCTGGGTGAAATCATTGGTGGCGTTGACGAAGACGCCCAGCTTGACGCAGCGGCGTACGCGCTCCAGATCGCCGCCACAGGCCGCTTTCAACTGCGCCAGCAGATTGATGGCGCAGAGCTTGGCGGCCTCCTTGCCATCGTCCAGCGAAATATCCGCGCCGACCTTGCCGATAAATTTGAGGCCTTCGGGCGAAATCGTCACCTGGCCGGAAATGAAGACCAGATTGCCCGTCACCACGTAAGGGACATAGCTCGCGACCGGCGCGGGCGGGGTCGGCAACACAAGGCCGAGTGTTTTCAGGCGGGCTTCGATCTTGGACATGGGCACCTTCGCGTTGGGACTGCATAAGACCGCATATAGGCGGGTTTTTCCATGAGCTATTTTCGTAATCCCCGGCCTTTGCCGACGGATTCTCCGCCGAACTTGGAGCGAATCTTGTCCATCGCTCGTTCCGCCGCCGCCCGCTTGTCGCTGACCGGATCGATCAGGCTGGCGGGATCGGCCTGCGCACCCGTGGTGAGATTGGAAAGCCCCACGCCCAGCAGGCGGAATCGCTTGCCATCCGCTTCCCGCTTCAGGGCCGACTGGGCGACGCGGTATATTTTGTCGGCCAGTTGGGTGGGGGCGTCCAGGGATGCGCTGCGGGTCAGAAGCCGGAAACTGGAAGTCTTGAGTTTCAGGACCACGGTGCGCCCGGAAAGCCCGTAATTCTTGGCGCGGGTGGAAACCCGCTCGGCCTGCCGCCACAGCACCGCTTCCAGGTCCGAAAGCTTCGACAGATCGCTGTTGAAGGTGGTTTCGGACGAGATGGTCTTCATCTCGCCGCCGGGATCGACGGCGCGGCTGTCCTGAGCCTGCGCGATCCGCGCCAGCCAAAGTCCCGTCGCGCCATACCGGTTGGCGAGGTCGCGTTGGTCTGCGTCCTGAAGCTGGCCGATGGTGGCAAAGCCGTCCCGCTCCAGGCGCGCCGCCAACACCTTGCCGGCGCCGCGAACAATGCCAACCGGCTTGTCGCGCAAAAAGGATTTGGCTTCCGCCATGCCGATCACGGCGAAACCGCGAGGCTTGTCCAACTCGCTGGCCAGTTTGGCGAGAAATTTATTGCCCGACAGGCCCACAGAAACGGTGATGCCCAGCTGCTCTTCAATGTTGCGCGCCAATCTCGCCATCGTGCGGGCAGGGGCCATCCCGTGAATGCGGGTGGTGCCTGACAGATCGAGATAAGCCTCATCCAGCGACAATGGTTCGACCAGCGGAGTCAATTGGCGCATCAGGCTGCGGATCTCGCGCGCCACCTCTACATAAACGCTCATGCGCGGTTTGATGACGACGGCCTCGGGGCAAAGCTTGCGGGCCTGGAACATCGGCATCGCCGAGCGCACCCCATAGCGGCGCGCGATATAGCACGCCGTGGACACCACACCGCGCGTGCCGCCGCCAATGATCACCGGCAATTCCGCCAACGAAGGATCATCGCGCTTCTCGATTGCGGCATAGAACGCGTCGCAATCCACGTGCGCGATCGAAAGTGTTTCCAGTTCGGGATGCGCGAGAATTCTTGTGCCGTCACAGGTGGGGCAAGCTGCTTGCGGCGAGGCGTCCGAAAGACAGTCGCGGCAAAAGGCGGGCCATTGGGCCAAAGTCATTCAAGCCCTCATATAGCGAAGTGATAGGGCATCATAACTCCCACAACCAGGCAGCGCCGCGCACGCCGCTGGAATCGCCATGTATGTTCTTCACGATGCGCGGTGGCGCTTCCGGCGTGAAGGCATGGCGTTCGACCAAAGACGGCAGGTCGCGATAGAGGCTTTCGATATTGGAAAGCCCGCCGCCCAGCACGATCACGTCCGGATCCAGGATGTTGACCACGGACGCCAGGGCCCGGCCCAGCCTTTCCATCCAGCGCGCGACAACCACGCGCGCAGGCGCGGTGTCGGAAGCGGCAATCTTTTCCGCCGTCCAACCCGGGTTATCCTGGCCTTCGTGTTTCTCGAAATCTTTTGCCAGGGCCGGTCCGGACAGAAATTGCTCGATGCAGCCTTGCTGGCCGCAATAGCAGGGCGAAACCTTCTGCCATTCCTCTTGTGTCATGCCGGGCAGGGGGTTGTGGCCCCATTCGCCGCCGATGCCATGCGCACCTTCCAGCACCTGGCCATTCACCACCACGCCGCCGCCGGTACCAGTGCCCAGAATGACGCCGAACACCACGGCATGGCCCGCTCCCGCACCGTCCGTGGCTTCCGACAGCGCAAAACAATTGGCGTCATTCGCCAGCCGTATTGGCCTGCCCAGGGCTTTTTCCAGATCGCCCGAGAAGGGCTTAGCGTTCAGCCAGACGGAATTGGCGTTCTTGATCAGCCCGGTTCGGCGGCTAACATTGCCGGGAATGGCGAGCCCAACACTGCCACTCTCCCCCAGTTCGCGCTCCGCGTTCGCCACCAGGCCTGCAATCGCTGCGACCGTCCCGGCATAATTGCGAACCGTCGCGATGCGCCGCCTCAGGACTTCGCGCCCGGAGTCATCCAGGGCCACGATCTCGGTCTTGGTGCCGCCCAAATCCACGCCGAACCGCATCATGCCTCCAACAGAAAACGAGCCTTGTGAACCGCCGGGGGCGACATTGATGCGTTTTGGCAGAATTCGAGCAGAAGCGGCTCATTTGCCAGAAGAAAATCCAGCAGCGAACCCAGCAGGTCGCGATCGCCGACCGCCCGGCGCAAGTCCGCTGCCTCCAGGCCCGAGACGGTCAGGAAGCGAGCAATGCCGTCCGGCTGGCCAGCCAGCCAGGCGAGGGCCTCCAAAGCCAGGATTTCTGCCTTTTCTGGCGTCATGCAATCCCTCATCGTCAAGACAGCGTTAAGACCTTCTCCCTAATACTGCGCAAGCACAGAATTCTGTCACCCCCCGTGCCCGTAATGGGCTGGAGAGAAGCCATGGACGCCAAGGCAAAAACCGTTCTGATCGTGGAGGATAATGAGCTCAACATGAAGCTCTTCCACGACCTGCTGGAAGCCCATGGCTACAATATTTTGCAGACCAAGGACGGCATGGAAGCACTGGACATCGCCCGCGAACACCATCCCGACCTGATCCTGATGGATATCCAGCTGCCGGAAGTGTCCGGCCTGGAAGTCACCAAATGGCTGAAGGAAGACGATTCGCTGAAATCCATTCCCGTGGTCGCCGTCACCGCTTTCGCCATGAAGGGCGACGAGGAAGTGATCCGCCAGGGCGGTTGCGAAGCCTATATCTCCAAGCCGATCTCGGTGACCAGCTTTCTGGAAACCGTTCGCCGTTTCATCGGGTAAGGGCGTGAGCGCCCGAATTTCATGACCGCACGCGTCCTCGTCGTCGACGACATCATGTCCAACGTCAAGCTTCTCGAAGCGAAGTTGACGGCGGAATATTTTGACGTTGTCACGGCCTTTAACGGGTTGGAATGCTTGGCGCGCATGGCCGAGAATGTGCCCGACATCGTGCTGCTTGACGTGATGATGCCCGGTATGGACGGTTTCGAGGTCTGCCGCCGCATCAAATCCGATCCCAGGATCGCGCATGTTCCGGTGGTGATGGTGACGGCGCTGGATCAACCGTCCGACCGCGTCACGGGACTGGAAGCCGGCGCTGACGATTTTCTCACCAAGCCCGTGGACGATGCCGCCCTGTTTGCGCGGGTGCGTTCGCTGGTGCGCCTGAAGCTGATGACCGACGAATTGCGGATGCGCGAATCCACCGGCCAGAGCATGGGCCTTCTTGATCCCGCCGAGAATCTGCTCGACGCCAATCCCGCCGGCCGCATCCTGGTGATCGAGGACCGGCTCGAGACCGTGGCCTGGTTCGCTTCGGCGCTGTCGCCGCAGCATGAAGTCACCTCAGTCGATACCTTCGAGGAAGCGCTGGTCCGCGTGCGCGGCGGCGATCCCGACCTGGTCGTGGTCAGCCTGGGCATGCGGGGCTTTGACGGTTTGCGACTTTGCTCGCAACTGCGCTCGCTGCCGGAAGGGCGCAACGTTCCTATTCTGGTGGTTGTCTCGGACGGCGATCGCCGCAAGCTCACCCAAGCGCTCGAGATGGGCGTCAACGATTATCTGACGCGGCCTGTCGACAAGAATGAATTGGTGGCCCGCGTCCGCACCCAGCTGCGCAAGAAGCGCTATGCCGACCGGCTGCGCCACAATGTCCAACTCAGTCTGGAAATGGCGATCACCGATCAGCTCACCGGATTGCACAATCGCCGCTATATGAGCCGTCACCTCGGCAACCTGGTCTCCAGCGCCAAGAAGACTGAAAAGCCCATCGCCTTCGTGATCATGGACATCGACTATTTCAAGTCGGTCAACGACACCTATGGTCATGACATCGGCGACGAAGTGTTGAAGGAATTCGCAGGACGCATCGCCGCCAATGTCCGCGGCATCGATCTGGCCTGCCGCTATGGCGGCGAGGAATTCGTGGTGGTGATGCCCGATACCGATGTGGCATTCGCCTATTCGGTGTCGGAGCGGTTGCGTCATTCGATCGAAACCACGCCGTTCCGCATCAGCCGTGCGCCCAATTCGCTCAATCTCACGATCTCCATCGGCATCGCTGGCTTGGAAGGCATGAGCGACAGCGCCGATGCGCTGCTGCATCGCGCCGATCAAGCGCTCTACAGCGCCAAAAAGGCGGGCCGCAACCGGGTCGTGGCGGACGCGGCTTAACTGCCCCCTCCGATCTGCGCTGGCCCGAGGGTCAGCTACGATCAGCTCTCCCGCCAGTGCGCTGAGGCGCACGCGGGCCGGTGCATTTAACTTTGAGCCTGAGCTGCCATTTCATGCGCCTTGTCGATCACCATGGTCAGGACCTCCGGTTCGCGTGCGCCGGAAACTGCGACCTTGTTGGCAAAGATCATTGCCGGGACGCCGGTGACGCCCATTTCGCGGGCCAACTGGTCTTCGCGCTCCACAAGGACAAGGTCTTGGTCGCTTTCCAGCATGTCGGCCACCTGCGCGCCATCCATGCCGCTGGTATCGGCAATGTCAGCCAGCACGCGGATATCGCCGATATCTTCGCCATTCTCGAAATATGCGGCGAACAAGCGCTCCACCACTTCGTCCTGGGCGCCCGTCAATGCCGCCCAGCGGATGAGGCGATGGGAATCCAGCGTGTTGGGCGCACGGCGGATGGCCGCGAAGTCGAACTCGATGCCTTCCTTTGCCCCTTCGGCGGCGATGATTTTTTGTGCTTCTTCCACGCCACCATTCTTGCCGAACTTGGCGGTGAGATAGGCGTCCCGCTCCAGCCCGCCCTTGGGCACGCTGGGATCGAGGCGATAAGGCCGGTAGCGGACGTCGAAACTGATGGCCGGCCGCATCGCAATGGCGCGGCCCAGGCGGCGTTTGCCGATGAAGCACCAGGGGCAAACCGTGTCCGAAATGAAATCTATCTGCATGGGATCATCTTAGCGCGAGGAAGGGCGAATTTATTTCAGAATCTGGGTGGTGATTTCGTTGATTGCGGACATGGCGCGTACCGAAACGATCCCTTTGCGGTTCTTGACGATGATGGTGGCGGTCACCGGTAGCAGGCCCGGGATCACGGCCTGATTGGAGGCGGGCGGCTGGGCGACGAATTCCACCACGATGGTATGGGCATCGCCGGGCAGGCTGGGCTTGACCGGCTTGAGCGCCACACGGTTCCAGCCACCGCCCATGACCGCGCCGCGCGCCTGGATGAGAATGTTGTTGCCCTTGGCGGTTGCGATCAGGCCGTCGATCCGCGCGATCGGCTTGTCGGACAGGATGGGCGCGGCGGCGTGCGCGGGCAGCGCCACCAGAATCGCCATCAGGACAAGAGCGCCACGCATCGCGGTTCCATGTTTGCAAGGCATCACTATGCGGGAAAATGCGGCCATTTGAGGATGCGTCACATATCGCCGGAACGGCCGCAATGACAGGTGCTTTTCATAGATCCAGTTCTGCCCAGACGGGAACATGATCGGAAGGCTTTTCGCCTTCGCGGACATGCTTGTCGATACCGCAGCCGCGCAGGCGATCCAGCCCTTGGGGCGAGAGCATGATATGGTCGATGCGGATGCCGTGATTTTTGCGCCAGGCACCCGCCTGATAGTCCCAGAAAGTATATTGCCCGGGAGCTTGATTACGGGCGCGGAAGGCATCGGTATAGCCAAGATTTTCGATGGTCCGGAGCGCGGCCCTGGACTGGGGCTGGAAGAGGGCGTCGTTGACCCAGGCCTTGGGGTCATAACAATCCCGGTCTTCGGGAATGATGTTGTAATCGCCGATCAGCGCCACAGGCTCTTCATTCGCCAGAAGGCCTTTGGCATGGTCGCGCAGCCGCTCCAGCCATGCCAGCTTGTACGTGAACTTCTCGGTTTCGATGGGGTTGCCGTTGGGGGCATAGATCGAGGCGATGCGCAATGTTCCCTTGTCGCCCGTCACCACCGCTTCGAGATAACGCGAATGGTCATCGCCATTCCCTCCGGGCAGGCGGGGGGTGACATCTTCGAGCGGCAGCTTAGACAGCAGCGCCACGCCGTTATAGGTCTTCTGTCCGTGTACGGCGCAATTATACCCCAGAGCTTCAAAGGCCTCGGCGGGGAAATTCTCGTCCAGGCATTTGATTTCCTGCAAGGCCACCACATCCGGCTTGGCTTCCTTCAACCAGGCGGTAGCGGCTTCCAGTCTTACTTTGACAGAGTTAACGTTCCAGGTCGCAATCTTCATTCCGCCACCATCTCCAGATTACGCCAGTTGATAAATGTTTTACGGTACTGATACACGGTTTGCTTCAGGTCGCACCGACGACCGAATTGGGGGCCTGGATGACAGAACTCAGGGAGCATCAGGAGCGGGTACCCGAATACCATGGACATGGCGAAGCTTCAATTTCTGGCAGCCCCGTAAAATCACCCATCTCCTTTGTATGCCCGGTCGACAAGAAGCCGCTCCAGGATTGCGGTGACACGCTCATCTGTTCTGGTTGCGGCAGGGCGTTTCCCATCGTGAATGGCGTCCCCGTATTGCTTAACGAGGACAATAGCGTTTTTAGGCTCTCCGATTATGCGCGCGGGACTGGATATGGTGGTGCCAGCGCCTATGGTGGATCGCTCGACCAGACATCGGGACTGAAAAAAGCCTATCGCCGCTTTGCGAGAACATTGTCGGAAGCGGCCGTCATTGGTGCATCATTCAACCCAATCGAACACATCGTCGCGCAAAACAGCAATCCAAGAATTCTCGTGATCGGCGCCGGTGAGCGAAACTATCCGGGAGACATTGTCTACACGGATGTGACGTTCGCCAAAGGCGTTTGCTGCATCTGCGATGCGCACGACATCCCGTTTGAGGACTGTTCGTTTGATGCGGTGTTCGCGGAGTCGGTTTTAGAGCATGTCTGCGACCCGCAACGATGCGTCTCCGAAATCGTACGCGTTCTCAAACCCAAGGGTTTCGTGATCGCAGTCACCCCATTCCTCCAGCCTGTCCATATGGGGGCTTATGATTTCACCCGGTTCACCTATCTGGGGCACCGCAGGCTCTTTCGGCATTTCGACGATATTCAAAGCGGCATGTGTGGAGGTCCGGTCTATTCGTGGATCCACCTGTTTCGCAATGCACTGCTGTCACTTTCGGACGATCACAAAATTCAATCGGCAATGCGCTTTATCGGATTGCTGGTGACGTATCCCGTGCGAAGCCTTGAGAGAATATTTCCCAAAACCCAGACCGCTTATAACAGCGCCTGTGCTTTCTATTTCTTGGGGCGGTTGCGCGAACAGCCAATCCCCGACCGGGAAATTCTTTCGATGTTCAGAGGGCGATAGCGTTTAGACGGAGAAGCTGGTGCCGCAGCCGCAAGAGGCGGTGGCGTTGGGATTGTTGACCTTGAAGGCCTGGCCGATCAATCCGTCCGTGAAATCGATTTCCGCCCCGGCCAGGAAATCCAACGACACCGGATCGATCAGGATCCTGGCGCCGCCTTCCTCGATGAAGAGGTCTTCGGCCAAGCGGGTTTCATCCAGGGCGAAATTATACTGGAACCCGGAACAGCCGCCACCGGTCACCGCCAGCCGCAGCATGGCGCCGCCGCCTTCGCCCGCCAGGATGGCGGCGATCCGCTTGGCGGCGCTGGGAGATACAGTGACGGGCATACTGAGGGGCATATTCATGGCGGAACTCTAGGCAGGACTAGTGGCAAGCCTTATGTAGTCCTCGCCATGGCATCCGCAAAGGGCCAGATACAAGCCGATCCGCTGCCACCCGGTCATTTGCTGGGACCCGTATTCGTGCCCCCCGCCGCCCTGGCGCCCTTCGCCACCCGTCCGGCGCAGAGCCGGGGCCGCTTTTACCCCGAAAATGAAAGCCCCACCCGGACCTGCTACAGCCGGGATCGCGACCGCATTATCCATTCCACGGCCTTCCGCCGCCTCAAGCACAAGACGCAGGTCTTCGTTCAACACGAAGGCGATTATTTCCGCACCCGGCTCACCCATTCGGTCGAAGTCGCCCAACTGGCCCGCAGCCTGGCACGTATTCTGGCGTTGGATGAGGATCTGGCGGAGACCGTGGCGCTCAGCCACGATCTGGGCCACACGCCCTTTGGTCATTCCGGCGAGGAAGCCCTGAATGCCGTGACAGGGGACATTGGCGGCTTCGACCACAATGCCCATGCGCTGCGCCTGGTCACCAAGCTCGAGCACCGCTATGCGGATTTCGACGGTCTCAACCTGACCTGGGAAACGCTCGAGGGATTGGTCAAGCATAACGGGCCTATCGTCGGAAATGTCCCCGGTCCCATCGCGGGCTTTGACGCACGCTGTTCGTTGGATTTGGCACGCTGGCCCGGACTGGAAGCGCAGATCGCCGCTCTTGCCGACGATATCGCCTATATCAATCACGACATCGATGACGGCTTGCGCGCAGGATTGTTCACGATCGGCGACCTCGCCGCGGCGCCGCTGGCAGGCGATCATGTCCGGGCGGTTCAATCATTTCGCGGGGATCTGGAACTCAGTCGTTTCATCGGCGAGCTGATCCGTACACTGATGAGCGCCCTGATGGACGATGTGGTTCGCCAGACCCGGGCACGGCTGGCGGCGGCAAACCCGCAATCCGTCGCCGATATCCGCGCCACGCCGCAGGCGCTGGCCGGATTTTCCGATGCGATGCTGGGAGAGGTGCGCGCGCTCAAGGAATTTCTTTTTGCTCGCATGTATCGCCATCCCCGGGTGATCGGCCCGATGACGCGCGCGCAAGGCGTGGTAACGGACCTGTTCCTGAAACTGGTGGCGCTGCCGGAACTGTTGCCGCCCGACTGGGCGGCGCAATGCGGCGCAGCGGGCGATCCGGCGACGCGCCGTGTGGTGCGCGACTATATCGCCGGCATGACGGACAATTACGCGCTGGCCGAACATGCCCGCGTGACCGGGACGCGTATATCCCTGGATTGACCCGGCTGCTGGCATGGCCGGATCAATTTGGCGCAATTGTGGAACGCGATTTTAAGCGTATCGCGAATTCGCCCGGGCAGGGCGGAGAGTTGGTGATTCGCGGCGTTGTGGATGCTAAAGTCCTGCCACCTAGATTCGGATAAACAAACAATGCCCCAGCACGAGCGCGGCCTTTACGAACCCGGCGAGGATGTGCGGGTTTACGACTCGTCTGAAGAGGACGAGGACGTAGAGGGCTCCCGCCTTCCGCTCCTGATCGTGCTGGCACTATTGGTGCTGGCGATGTTCGCGGGCTTTGTCTGGCTGGCCTACAGCGAAGGCGTGGCGCGTGGGCGTGGGGAAACGCCTGTGATAACGGCCGATGCAGGGCCCGCGCGTGTGGCCCCGGAAAATCCCGGCGGTGCCGCGGAACCTTATAAGGGCTTCAAGATCTACGAGCAGCCGGCGCCGCCGGACGACGATACCGCGCAAGCTGCGGCCGCGCCTGTGTCGCCGCCACCCGCGACAAAGCCTGCGCTGACGGAAACGCCTGCACCAGCTCCGCCTGCAAAAGTTGAAGCGCCAGCCGCACCGGTCAAAGTCGCCGCCGCCGCCCCTGCGCCAAAACCGGCGCCCGCCTTGAAGGCCTCGCAATTGCCGCCGCAGCCTGCTGCACCGATCGGTCCGGCGACGGCACCGCCACGGACGCTGAACACGGCGAGTGCGCCTGTTGTCGCACCGCCTGCGCCCAAACCTGTTGCCGCCGCTGCACCGCCCGCGCCGAGTATTCCCGTTGCGAGCCCTCCTGTTGCGAGTATGCCAATTGCAGCCGGTGCGTCCGTTCTGCAGATCGGCGCCTACAAGTCGCAGGCCGATGCCGACCGGGCCTGGGCCACCTACAAGACCAAGCATGCTTCGCTGCTGGCTGGTTATTCGCCGGACGTGAAGCAAGTGGATCTGGGCGAGAAGGGCACCTGGTTCCGGCTGCGGATCGCAGGCTTCCCCAGCAAGGACGTCGCCTCGGCGCTGTGCGACCGCCTGAAGGCGGATGGCGGCGGCTGCTTCCTGGGTAAATAATGCGATCTAGGGCAATCTATGGCTGTGGCGGGCTCACATTGTCCGCCGACGAGCGTGCTTTTTTTCGCGACGTGCGGCCCTGGGGATTCATCCTGTTCGGCCGCAACATCCAGACACCGGATCAGGTCCGCTCGCTGGTGCGCGCCTTTCGGGAAACCGTGGGCGACGCTTCGGCCCCCGTCCTGATCGATCAGGAAGGCGGCAGGGTCGCGCGGCTCAAACCCCCGACCTGGCATGCCCGTCTGCCGGCCGCCCGGTTCGGTGATCTGCATGTCGACAATCCGGAAGCAGCGCGGGAAGCCACGTATCTCAATGCCCGGCTGATCGCACATGACTTGGCGGGGCTTGGCATCAATGTCGATTGCCTGCCTGTGCTGGATGTTCCGGTGGTCGGCTCCCATGACATTATCGGCGACCGGGCGTTTGCACATGACCCCGCCACAGTGATTGATCTCGGCCGGGCCCAGATCGAGGGTTTGATCGAAGGCGGCGTCTTGCCGGTGATGAAGCATATTCCCGGTCATGGCCGGGCAGGGGCCGACAGCCATCTGGTGCTGCCCCGGGTGGATGCGGGGGCCGAGGAATTGTCGGCCAGCGACTTTGTCACCTTCCGCAGCCTGGATCTTTGCCCGATGGCGATGACCGCGCACGTTGTCTACGATTCGATTGATCCACAGCGACCTGCGACCACCAGCCCAAAAGTCATTCGGGATGTGATCCGGGGTGAGATAGGATTTGCCGGATTGTTGTTGTCCGATGACCTGTCGATGCAGGCGCTGGATGGCCCATTGGATGTACGCGCGCGGGCGGCCCTGTTTGCCGGCTGCGACGTGGTACTCCACTGCAACGGCAAAATGGACGAGATGAAGCTAGTGGCGTCGGAAACGAAAATCCTGGAAGGCCTGCCGCTGAAGCGGGCAGAGGCCGCACTGGCGCACCTCATACAGCCGGACGTTTTTGACCCCCAGGCCGCCGAGGCGCATCTGGCACAATTGCTGGCGATGGCATGACCGACACAGCAGAAAATTTCGACGATTTCGAGTCCACTGCGATTATCGCCAACGATGAGGCGCTGGTGGTGACGGTGGACGGCTTCGAAGGGCCGCTGGACCTTCTGCTGACTCTGGCTCGCAACCAGAAGGTCGATATCGCCAAGATCTCGATCCTGAAACTGGCCGACCAGTATCTGGAATTCATCGAGGCGACCAAGAAGATCAATTTGGAGCTGGCCGCCGACTATCTGGTGATGGCGGCCTGGCTGGCCTATCTCAAATCCCGCCTTGTGCTGCCGCAGGAAAAAGCACCGGAGGGCGAGCCCAGCGCCGACGAAATGGCGACCCGGCTGCGCTGGCGCTTGCAACGGCTGGATGCCATGCGCGCCGCCGCCACCCGGTTGATGAACCGCGAACGCCTGGGCCGCGACGTGTTCGGGCGAGGCGATCCCGAGGCAGTCAATGTCGTCAAGCTGCGGACCTACAAGGACACGCTCTACGATCTGCTGACCTCCTATGCCACCGACCGGGCCCGCCACCTTGGCGGCAAGGCTTACCAGCCCGCGATCTCCCCAGTTCTGCAGATCGAGGAGGCTCGAGAGCGGCTGGAGCGGATGTTGGGGCGTATCAGCGATTGGAGCGGTCTCAGTCGTCTGCTGCCGCCGGACTGGCAAGGCGGGCGCCGACGGCGATCGGCCCTGGCTTCGACCCTGCTGGCCTGTCTGGAACTGGCCCGGGACGGCAAGGTTGAACTGAGCCAAGGAGCCCCGTTCGAGGAGATTTATGTGCGCGACCGATCTGCAGCGCACGCACCACTGGCACCCGAAACAGGGGCGTGACATGAACCGCGTAGCAACATTGATAGCGACAATTGAAACCGAGATGGACGTCGAGACCGAAACCCCCGCCAGCGTAAACCCCGAGCATCTGCGGATGGTTGAAGCGCTGCTGTTCGCAGCCGGGGAACCCCTGGATCAGAAAGCCCTGTCTACATCTCTGCCGGAAGGTGCAGACGTCCCAGGTTTAATGGCCACTCTTCAAGCAATCTATGAAAAGCGCGGCGTAAACCTTTGCTATGTATCCGGGAAATATCAGTTTCGGACAGCCGCCGATCTAGCCTTTCTGCTGCGCAAGGAGCAGCCGGAACAGAAGCGCCTGTCGAAGGCTGCAATCGAAACCTTGGCCATCATTGCCTATCATCAGCCCGTCACCCGGGCTGAAATCGAAGACATCCGGGGCGTCGTCATGTCCAAGGGGACAGTCGATACCTTGATGGAAGTTGGCTGGGTCAAGATCCGCGGCCGCAAGCGGACCCCGGGACGCCCGGTCACCTATGGAACCAGCGAAGCTTTCCTGATCCAGTTCGGCTTGGAGAGTGTCGGTCATCTGCCGGGGTTGGACGAACTCAAGGCGGCCGGCTTCCTGGAAGCGATCCCGCCATCCGGCTTCGACGTGCCCAATCCTTCGGACAGCCTGGGCCCGGACGAGGATCCCTATGAGGGCGAGGAAGCCGAAGAACTGGCCACCGGCAGCGTCAATCTGGACGAAGCCTAGGCGCGCGGTCGGCCGGACGCTTTAAGGCGCTTCCGCCATCGACTTCATTTTTGCCAATGCCGCGGTGAAGCGGTCGGTGCGCTGTTTGCGACCGGCCGCCTTGGCGTCTTCGGTCCCTAGCGGCTCTTGATCGTACAGGATCGTGTAGACGATCCGGCTGTGACCGGCCCCGTCGGGCTCGACCGCCAGGGTGCCGTGATACAGGTTCGCGGGATTGAGGGGCTGGATATAGGTGTAGGAGAGCGGCGTCTTGGCCACCATCATCTCGACCACCCGGCCATTGTCGAGGTCGCGCATCGTGCCGACCGCGCCGTCGCCTTTGGTGATCTTGCAGGCAAGCCCCAGCCAATCCTTGATGGCGCAATAGTCGCCGATGCGGGACCAGGCCTTTTCGGGCGCGACATTCGCGGCCGTGGTCAGCACCAGGGTGGCATAGTCGGCGGCAAAAGCCGGCGAGGCGATGAAAGCCAGCAGGGCCGCGGCGCTCAGGATCCGTTTCATACTTCTTCCTCCAGCTCGACGATGACAGCTTCGCCATTTTCCAGGGCGATAGCCAGATCCCCTTTTCGCAGGGCTTTCGCATCATTGCCGAACACTTCCGCCCGCCAACCGCGCAGCGCAGCAATATCCTCGTCTTCATAGGCGGCGAGCTTTTCGATGTCCTCGGCATTGGCGATCAGGCGCGGTGCGACATTCGCCGCTTCGGCGCGCAGTCGCAGCAAGGTTTTGAGCAAGTCGATGGCAGCGGGCGACGGCTCGCGCTTGCGGCGCGCGGGCATCGGCGCGATTCCGTCCGGCGGCGGCGCAGCACGCCCCGCTTCGATCGCCTCCATCAGGCCTTTGCCCAGCCGGGAATTGGCAAAGCCCTTGGGCACGGCGCGAATGCGTTCCAGCGCTTCATCGCTTTCCGGCGGGTGCGCCGCGATTTCGGTCAAGGCTTCGTCTTTCAGGACGCGTCCGCGAGGAATGTCGCGGGTCTGGGCCTCGCGCTCGCGCCAGGCCGCCAAAGAGGCCAGCATCGCCAGAAACTTCTTGTTGCTGGTGCGGGGTTTCAGCCGCTTCCAGGCCAGTTCGGGATCGAGGCGATAAAGCTTGGGATCCTTCAGGGCGGAGATTTCTTCTTCCACCCAGCCGCTGCGTCCAGTGCGGGCAAGTTGCGCCGACAATTTTTCATAGATCACCCGCAAATGGGTGACGTCGGCGAGCGCGTATTCAAGCTGGCGCTTGCTGAGTGGACGATGGCTCCAGTCGGTGAAGCGGGCGGATTTGTCGATTTCCACATGCGCCAGCTTGCGCGCCAGCGTTTCATAGGACGCCGCGTCGCCAAAGCCGCACACCATGGCCGCGACCTGGGTGTCGAATAGCGGGTCGGGCAGTACGCCCCCCTGAAGATAGAAGATTTCTATGTCCTGGCGCGCTGCGTGCAGCACTTTGACGATGTCCGGCCGCTTCAGCAGTTCGTAGAAAGGCGTCAGATCGAGGCCGGGGGCGAGGGGGTCAATGATGCCTTCAAGCCCAGCTACAACCGGCGCTGCCACCTGGATCAGGCAAAGTTTGGGGTAATAAGTCTGGTCGCGCAGGAATTCGGTGTCCAGCGCCAGGTAGGGCGCCGTCGAAAGCTCACTCAGAAAGGCTGCCAGCGCCTCATTCGTTTCAACAATCCGCATCCGGCGGTGATAGCGGATTCGGCCTGGAAAGGGTGGCTTTTATTGTGCCCTTAGGCCGACCGTCTTGCCCTCGAAACCGGCGGCATCGAAATACCGGGTAGCGCCCACCGTCTGAAGGTTGAGGATGGTCTGGACCCCCTCGGGCCCGGGTGCGGACTTGATGACCCGGCTCTGGACCGTGACCTCGGCTCCACCCGTCAATGCTTCGGAAATGACCCGACCCTTCAGGGTGCCCTTGGACGGCAGGTCCAACCCCATCACATGTGCCAGGGTCGGCGCGATGTCGGCGTTGGAAATGGGCGCTGGATCGGCATAGCCCATTTTAAAGTCGGGCCCGATGGCGGCCATGAAATTGCGGGTTTCGGCCCGGCTGAAGCTGCCATGATTGCCCTGTCCGGTGGCCAGGGGGGTATCCATGATCGCTACCGCGCATTGCAGCTCATTTTCGCAACCGGTCGAAAAAGAGCGGAAATTGACAAAGATGGCCGGTTGCGGCGTCCGCGCCCCGCCCATCAGTCCGGCATCGCTCAACGACAGGGCACCGGGAATTTTACCCAACTTGTCATTGACGAAAACGCCGCTGACATAATCCTGAGCCAGCAGAAACTTGACGATACCGCCCGCCATTTCCTTGGCCGGGGTCTGATCCTTGGCGTTCATCGCCGGCAGATAAATCAGGTCCGCGCCGCCATTGGCCGCTACGATCACTTCGGGATGGAGTGGATCGCGGCCAAGCAGTCCCGAGCCCCCCGGAAGCTTTCCACCATTTCTGAAATCCACCGACGGTCCGGTGTCGCCCGGCGGCCGCAGCGGTAAGCCCAGGGTCGCCGCCAGATCCATCGCCAAAAAGCCGGACTGCAGATCGGTCAGGGGCGCGGAAGGGTCCATGCGTGCGGACGGACTGGTGGCGCTGGTATGATTCACCGTGGTGAAGCCATGATCGGCAGTCACGAAGACATCCGTGGTCTTGTCGAGGCCGGTTTCCTTCAAATAGGCCAGCAGCTCGCCCAGCATCGTGTCGGCATTGCGCGTGCCGGCCAGGCTGCTCGGTCCATTGATGCCGGGGATCATTTCGCCGACGCTGTCCCTGGTGTTGTGCTGGCTCATGTCGGGATCGCGCGACCAGAACAGAAGTGCAAAGGGTTTTCCGGTTTCGCGAAAGTGCGGCAGCACGATGCGGGTGGTGGCCTTCATCAGCCATACTTCTTGTTCGATGGCAGGAACACTGGGCTTGGGCGCGACTGGGCCGACAAAGGCCTGACGCGTATTGGCGCTGAACCAGGTGGGCAGGCCCAGTCCGCCTTCACTGCCGGTGGCGTCATCCACGATCAGAGTTTCGCTGCCGTCTGAAGCGGCGGTGGAATCCTGAATGCGCACCGGCCCTTCCTTGCCCATGATCGCGGTCTGCCAGCCCTTGGCCCGCGCGGCCGCGATCAAGGTCGTCTCGCTCAGGTAATTGCCACCGAATTTCTGGTTCATCTCGTCCAGAACAGTATTGTTTTCCAGGAAACCCATAGTCGAATTTTTCAAGCTGATCATGGGCTGGCCCACATACAGCGTGTTGCCGAAATCGCCGGTGTCGCCGATATAATGGCCGGTGGCGATCGCAGACGCATTCACGGTGGTCACGGTGGGATAGAGCGAATGGCTGTTGGTGAAGTCCACGCCTTCGGATTTCAGCTTTGCCAAGTTGGGCATGTTGCCGGGCTCGACGCTGCCATAGCGCAGCCCATCGGCCACGAAGATGATGACATTGCGCGGCGCGGGGGCCTGGGCCAGGGCAGGCGAGGCGCAGAGGCCCAGCAGCAGGGTAGAGGCAAATATGGCTTTCATGGCTGATTCCCCTCGGATTCCGTCAACCTAACTGGCCGGTATGACAACAAAAACAGGGACGCCACCGGCTATGCCGTCTCCCTTGACCCGCCCTCCATAAACCGCCAAAAACCGCCTTTCCTCAAGGGTTTGCCATGCACGCCTATCGCACACATACCTGCGGCCAGCTCCGCAAATCCGATGTCGGCCAGACGGTTCGCCTGTCAGGCTGGGTTCATCGCCGCCGCGACCATGGCGGGCTGATCTTCATCGATCTGCGCGATCATTACGGCATCACACAATGCGTGATCGAACCCGATGGAAAGGTTTTCTCGACAGTCGATACTACCCGCTCCGAATGGGTGCTCACCCTGACCGGCAAAGTGGTGGCGCGGTCCGAAGAAACCACGAACAAGGATCTCGCCACCGGCGAAGTCGAAATGCGCATCGAGGATGTGACAGTCCAAAGCCAGGCGCAGGAATTGCCGCTGCCGGTCTTCGGCGACATGGATTATCCGGAAGAGACCAGACTTACCTATCGCTTCTTGGATCTGCGCCGCGAGCGCCTGCACAAGAACATCATGCTGCGCTCGAACATCATCCGTTCGCTGCGCGACCGGATGCACGCGCAAAATTTCAACGAATTCCAGACCCCGATCCTGACGGCGTCGTCGCCTGAAGGCGCGCGGGACTTCCTGGTGCCGTCGCGCCGTTATCCGGGTGAATTTTATGCGCTTCCCCAAGCACCGCAGCAGTTCAAACAATTGATCCAGGTGGCGGGGTTCGACCGCTATTTCCAGATCGCACCCTGTTTCCGCGACGAAGACGGCCGCGCCGATCGCAGCCCCGGCGAGTTCTATCAGCTCGACGTGGAAATGAGCTTCGTCACGCAAGATGATGTCTTCGCGACCATCGAGCCGGTGCTGCAGGGCGTGTTCGAGGAATTCGCCAATGGCCGCATCGTCGACAAAGCACCCTATCCTCGTATTCCGTATGCCGAAGCGCTGTTGAAGTATGGCTCGGACAAGCCCGATTTGCGCAATCCGATCCTGATTGCCGATCTCAGCGCCGTGTTCGCGCGCGCCGATGTCGAGTTCAAAGCCTTCAAGAACAAGACCGTGCGCGGCATCCCCGCACCCGGTGCGGGAGCACAGCCACGCAGTTTCTTCGACAAACTCAATGAATGGGCCCGTAGCGAAGGCGCGCCGGGCTTGGGTTATATCATTCTGGAAGAGCCCGATAGCGACAGCGTATCGGGCGGCGGCGCCTTGGTCGCCAAGGGCCCGATCGCCAAATTCATTCCACCGGCCGCCATTGCGGAGATGGCGAAG
>JBEPVO010000042.1:0-19670 GCA_041690975.1 Alphaproteobacteria bacterium | reverse complement strand
TCGCCAAGAAGGTTCTGGAATGGCGCGGCCTCGCCAAGCTGCGCGGCACATACACTGATGCACTGCCGGGCTACATCAATCCCAAGACCGGGCGCGTCCACACGTCTTATGCGATGGCCTCGACTTCCACGGGGCGTTTGGCCTCTACCGATCCCAATTTGCAGAACATCCCGATCCGCACCGAAGAAGGCCGCCGCATCCGCCAGGCTTTCATCGCCGCCAAGGGCACCAAGCTGATCAGCGCCGACTATAGCCAGATCGAACTGCGGCTATTGGCGCATATCGCCGACATCCCGCAATTGAAGAAAGCCTTTGCCGAAAACCTCGACATTCATGCCATGACCGCATCAGAAATCTTCGGCGTGCCGGTCAAGGACATGCCGGCGGAAGTGCGCCGCCGGGCCAAGGCAATCAATTTCGGCATTGTCTATGGCATTTCCGGCTTCGGCCTCGCCAACCAGCTCGGCATCGCGCAAAGCGAAGCCAGTGATTACATCAAGAAATATTTCGCCCGCTTTCCCGGCATCCGCGTCTATATGGAAGAGACCAAGCAGTTCGCCCGCAACCATGGTTTCGTCGAGACGCTGTTCGGGCGGCGCATCCATATTCGCGAGATCAATTCCAAGATCCCCGGTTTCCGTGGCGGGGCCGAGCGCGCCGCCATCAACGCACCGATCCAGGGCGCAGCGGCCGACATTATCCGCCGCGCCATGATCCGTCTGCCCGGCGCATTGGCGGACAACAAGCTATCGGCCAAGATGCTGCTCCAGGTCCATGACGAATTGATCTTCGAAGCGCCGGACAAAGAGGTCGAAGCGACCCGCAAGCTGGTGATGACGGTGATGGAGAAGGCTTCGCTTCCGGCCGCCGAAATCTCTGTCCCCCTGGTGGTGGAAGCCCGCGCCGCCGACAATTGGGATGCCGCGCATTGACGAAATTTCGTGCGCAAGGCGCAACCTGTGCCGGCGCGGCGCTTGTTCTCAATCTGCTGCTCGAAAATATCTTGATGCGCGTCAAAGAGGGAATGGTTTTGATTCCCAATGTTCTCGATTTTGCGCAGACCTGGAACCGGGGCGTATCCTTCAGCCTGTTCTCACAAGGCGAAAATTCCGGCCGATATGTTCTGATCGCAATTCTGGCCGCCATCATCATCGGCGTCGGGATGCTGGCCTGGAGGGCCGGCAACAGTTTGACGGCGATGGGATACGGCCTTGTCGTCGGCGGTGCGCTGGGCAATTTGCTGGACCGCAGCCGCTATGGGGCGGTGTTTGACTATCTGTTCCTGCATCTGGGCCGCGCGCCGCTATTCGTATTCAATTTTTCAGATGCCGTGATCACCCTGGGGGTGGCTTTACTGGTCGCGGACAATCTGAAGGCCGCGAAAGCCGGATCGGCGCCATCCGCCAAATAGTTGACATCGTCATGTAATTATATGACTTTGTCATGCATGTCGGAAGCCGATCTGCGCGCCCGTGAAATCCGCCGGTTCAGCCGCTTTTACACCCGGCAGATCGGCGTTTTGGCCGAAGACCTGCTCGACACACCCTTTTCCCTGGCCGAGGCGCGGGTGATCTATGAAATCGCCCATGCCGAGCCGGTCACAGCGGCGGCGCTGCGCGCGATGACGGGGCTGGACCAGGGTTATCTCAGCCGCATGCTCAAAGGCTTGGAAAAACAGGGCCTGGTCGCCCGGCGAGCGGCGCCGGACGATGGCCGGGCCCGGCTGCTGCACCTGACCGCCAAGGGACGCATCGCCTTTTCGCGATTGGACGAGCGCGCGCAGACCGCCACCCTGGCGATGCTGGATGCGCATGGCGAAAAAGAGCAGCAAGATATCGTGCGACATATGCAGGCCCTTCAATTCCTGATGTCGCCCGAACAGAAGGCGGCACCGGCAATCCTGCTGCGCCCGCCCAGGCCGGGCGACATGGGCTGGGTCATCCATCGCCAGGCCATTCTCTATGCCCAAGAATATGGCTGGGACGGGTCTTACGAAACCTTGGTCTCCGAAATCGTGGGCAAGTTCAAAAACGGTCCCGGCGAACAATGCTGGATCGCAGAACTGGACGGTGCGCCCGCCGGTGCGGTGTTTGTGGTCCGCGAAAACCAAGACATCGCACGCCTGCGCATGCTGCATGTCGAATCCTTTGCACGCGGCCAGGGCCTGGGCCGCCTGCTGGTGGATATCTGCATCAAATTTTCCCGGGGCGCCGGCTACAAGATTCTGCAGCTATGGACCAATGACGTGTTGGTGTCGGCGCGGCGAATCTACCAGGCCGCCGACTTTCAGTTGGTCAAGGAAGAGAAGCATCACAGCTTCGGCAAGGATCTGGTCGGCCAGACCTGGGAATTGAAGCTTTAGTGGTCAGGCGGCAATCGCTTTGAGCCCAGTCTCGGCGGTGATGCCCGCTTTGTTCAAATCCGTCATCAGCCCCGTCATCGCCGCTTCGGTATCGGCACCCGATTGGCTGGCAAAATAGCCGGTGAGGAAGCCCGGCGTCGCCAGGCAAGACAGGATGATGTCGCGGGCCCTTGCCGACATCGTGCCTTCGGTGAAGAAACCGCCCATCGTCAGCTTCAGCAATGTCGCGGCCTTCTCGACATGGCTTTGATTCTTGGCTTCCAGATTCTCGAACAGCTTGGCGCGGGCGGCCATATCGCAGGCAAGGCGATCCATCTTGTCGGAAATTTCCTGCCGCTGCACATCGACAAAGCTGGCGCGCCGCACTCGGCCCTGCAATTGCACCAGGCGCTGCAGCCGCTGCAATACAGGGATTTTCGGGTTCTGGAAGTAATTCTCGAAAGACGCGGAATTCAACACCGGCGTGATGAAACCAGCCAACTGCCGCTTGTTCTCGATGCCGATGATATTCTCTTCCACGAACAGCAGCCGCTCGACCTTCTCGTCCGGCGTGCAATCCTGGATATAGCTGCTCAAGGTTTCCTGTGTGACCAGGCGCTTGGAACGCAGAGTAAAGGCCGCGATCAGATCCTCGTGACTGAGGTATTTTCCCACGCCATAGACGACACGGTTGGCCAGCCTGCGCAAGGCGATCAGTTCTTCGACCAGTGAATCGGGGCGCAACCGCTTGGCGCTTTTGAATTCGGCAACGATGCGCCGGGCGATGGCGGTGCGCGCTTCCGGCAACTCGTCGGCGGCAAAGCGCGCGGCAAGCGCGGCCACGCCGCCATGGTTGGGGTCCGCGACCGTCTTTCCCAGGAACAGTTCCACCAGGCGGGTCAGCGCTTCGGCGAGATTTTCTGCCTGTCCGATCAATTCATGCAGCGCGGTGGAGGCGCTCAAAGCCTCGGCCAGGATTGCGTCGATGGATGAAAGCACCAGGATACGGGGATCGCCCGACGCAGGCGTCTTCGCCAATATTTCCAGCAGCGCCAGAACCTTGTCGTTCCAGCTTTGCGTTTCTTTGAGATGACGCGCCAACGCCCCATTGAACAGATAGGCGGCATCGCCCTGACCGGCGAGCTTGGTGGCCAGCTCGGTGAATTGGTCGGAGCGGGGGTTGGGGAACAGGCCTTTGCGCTGATCACGATAGACGCGCTGCGTCGCCTGTGTGGTCAGCTCATTGAGGTTCTTGACGATCTGCTGGACCGGGGTGGTGCCGGATGCTGCTTGCGCCACCGCGATCTTCTGGACGGCGTGTTGATACAGCGTGCCCGTCGCCTCCAGCTTGTCCAGCATGTCGGCGCGATGGATCAGCTCGGTGATGGTGATCTTGTTGCGGGCGAGGAAATCCACGAACAGTCGCATCATGGTCTGGCGTGCGTGATAGGAATAAAGATCGTCAGGCTTGAAGCAGGGCGACGACGGCGGCGCGTCTTCCTGCGCCGGGGCCATCTTCATCTGGTTGTGGCCGTCTTCAAAAATCTTGAGCGACAGATAATCGCCGGTTTCGTCGTCATAGGTTTCTTTGATGACCTTGACGCCGGTGGCCTTCTCCGACGCCATCATCTCTTGCGCCATGGTCAGCGCGCGGGTCCGCTCGTTCACGACTTCATGCATCGTCCAGCCGCCCCGGGCGCCCGCCCGACGAAAGACTTCGAAATGGACCTGTCGCGTCATCTGCCCCCGCGCATGACCGATTGCGGCTGGCATGCCATGAGACTGTGGCGGGGACAGCGTTGAAACGGGGTTAAGCCCGAATGTCCCGGATTTGGGGATGCGCGCCGCACAACCGGCAGGCGGGATCGGGGCTGAGGGACACGGTGCGGAAGCGCACCGCCAAGGTATCGGCAATCAAAATTTTGCCCGCCAGGCTTTCGCCGATCCCCGTGATTTGCTTGAGGATTTCCAGGGCCTGCAGCGATCCCATCACGCCCGCAGCCGCCCCCAACACACCGGTCTCCGAACAGCTTGGTGCTGTGCCGGGCGGGGGTGGGGCGGCAAACAGGCAGCGATAACAGGGGTAGGCGCCGCTCTTGTCCCAGGCCTTGAAGGTCGCAAGCTGGCCGTCGAATTCCGTCACTGCCGCTGAAACCAGAATCTTGCCCGCGAAATAACAGGCATCGTTCAGCAGAAAGCGGGTCTCGAAATTGTCGGAGCCGTCAGCGACGATGTCATAATCCGCGATCAGCGCCCGCACATTGTCTGCGGTCAACCGAGCCTTGTGCGTGGTCACCGCGACGCCGGGGTTGAGCGCGGCCAGATGCGCGGCAGCGGCCCCCACCTTGGGCTTGTCCACATCGGCTGTGGTGAAAAGAATCTGGCGCTGCAAATTGGAAAGGCTGACGACATCGTCATCGACGATGCCCAGATGACCGACACCGGCGGCGGCCAGATAGAGCGCACACGGGCTGCCCAGTCCGCCCGCGCCTACGATCAGCACCCTGGCGGCGCGGATTTTCGCTTGGCCAACGCCGCCCACTTCCCGCAGCACGATGTGGCGGGCATAGCGTTCCAGTTCTTCGTCGTTCAGGGCCATGGCCTGATGTAATGCTTGGCTGGGCGCCGGAACAGCCCGCCGCCGGCGATTTTGTTTTGTCCCCGCCTGGGCTAGCGTGCCCCGCCATGACATCTCAGATGCTGCTTTCCCAGGCGGTTTCCCTGCACCAGGACGGCCGGCTGGCAGAAGCCGATCAACTCTATCGTCAGATCCTGACGCAAAGCCCGGGCGATTATCCGGCGCGATACCGGCTGGCGCTGTCGCTGTTCCAACAGCAGCGTCACGACGAGGCAATAGCCGCCATTGCAGCGGCGTTGGCCATCGACCCACAAGCCGCGGAGGCATGGCTGCTCAAAGGTGCGCTGTCGGCGGCATCGGGGCAGCAGGAAAGGGCATTGGCTGATTTCGACCGGGCGCTGGCGATAGACCCCGGTTTTCCCAGAGCCCTCTACAATCGCGCCTTGGCGCTGGTCGGACTTGGCCGCCTGGCCGATGCGGTGGAAAGTTTTGACCGGCTTCTGGCGGTGATGCCGGCCTTCGCCGAAGCCTGGACCGATCGCGGCGGGGTGTTGCAGGGCATGGGTCGCCTCAGCGATGCGCTCGCCAGCCATGACCGCGCCATCGCGCTGAAGCCGGATCATGCCCCGGCCTGGTTCAATCGTGGGATCGCGCTGCAGTTGCTGGGGCGCTTCGATCAGGCATTGGAGAGTTTCGACAAGACACTGATCTTGATGCCGCGCCATGTCGCAGCCTGGCGCGGGCGCGCCAGTGCGCTGGTCGGGCTGGAGCGTATCGCCGACGCCATCGTCAGTTTCGACAAGGCGCTAGAAATCGTGCCCGGCGATCTGGAAATCCTGCAGCAACGCGCCGCCGCGCAGGAAGCCGCAAAACGGACAACAGAAATCCCGGCGGGGCTGGAAGAGGTGGATGCTTGGTACAAGCGCGCCACCATGTTTCATGTCACGCAGCGTCTGGCGGATTCACTCGATGCGCTGGATCGGGCGCTTGCCATCCTGCCGGATTATCCGCCGGCATTGAATCTCAAGGGCGCGGTTCTTTGCGAAGCGCGCCGGGTGCCGGAAGGATTGGAAGTCTATCGAAGCCATGCCGAAGTCGTTTACGGCAATAAGCCGCTGGCGCAGACATATGATCCGCCGCACAAGCAGCGCCACGACGCGGAGCAACGCGCCTATCTGGCCGCACACGGCATTAACGACCAGGGCTTTCATCTGGAAGCAGGCGCGCGAATACAAGGTCCGGCGGTCAATCCCGCCAATGCAGAAGAGATCGCGCGGCGCTGGCGAGAGAGCAAGCCGCAGATTGTGGTGATCGACAATCTTCTTACCGAAGCGGCGCTGGAAGCGGTCAGGCTTTTCTGCTGGGGCTCGACCATTTGGCAGCGACCCTATGAGAAAGGTTATCTGGGCGCGGTGCCCGCACGGGGCTTCGCCTGCCCCCTGCTTGGCCAGATCGCGGATGAATTGCGCGATGTCTTTCCCACCGTGATTGGCGAACATGGGCTGGGGCTGATGTGGGGCTTTAAATATGACAGCAGTCTGTCGGGCATTCCCATGCATGCCGATCAGGCGGCGGTGAATGTCAATTTCTGGATCACGCCCGACGATGCCAATCGCAATCCCGACGGCGGCGGTTTGGTGGTGTGGGATGTGAAGGCGCCGCAGGATTGGAATTTCGATCGTTACAATGCTGATGTTCCAGGCATTCGCGCCTTTCTGGAAAAAGCAGGCGCCAAGCCCATCGTCATCCCCCATCGCGCCAACCGGGCGGTGATCTTTGATTCCGATCTGTTCCATGAAACCGACCGGATCGAATTCAAGGACGGCTATCTGAACCGCCGCATCAACGTCACCATGCTCTATGGCCGGCGCACCTTTCACGGCGGCTAAAGCGTTGTCATCGCCGCTAGGCCATACAAGTCACTGTTATTATTGAAACTTTACCACTTCTTCGCTCTCAGATTGTGAGCGGGCCGCAGTGCGACTAGGCTTTGCGGGCGGGGAAATTGCGGCCAACCGGAATGCCGGTGGTCACTGCCATATACTCAGTGAGGAATGATGTCTGCCTTCGGTCTTGAAGCCCATGGCTTCCGCAATCTCAAGCATGTGAACTGGAATCTGACCGCGCCCGCGCTTTACGAAGAAGCTGTGCGCCGGGGCGAAGGTCATGTCGCCAAGGATGGCCCACTGGTGGTGCTGACCGGCCATCACACCGGCCGCTCCGCCACCGATAAATTCGTCGTCAAGGACGCCGACACCGAACCCAATGTCTGGTGGGATAACAACAAGGCGATGAGCCCGGCGCATTTCGATGCGCTCCATGCTGACATGATGGCCTTCGCCGAAGGCAAGGAATTGTTCGCCAAGGACCTGTTCGGCGGCGCCGACCTGACCCATCGCATCAAGGTGCGCATCGTCACGGAATATGCCTGGCACTCGCTGTTCGTGCATCAGCTCCTGATCCGCCCGACCGCAGAGGATCTGAAAGGCTTCGATCCGGAATTCACCATCATCGATTTGCCCAGCTTCAATGCCGATCCGGCCAAGCATGGCTGCGCCAGCCAGACCGTAATCGCGGTCAATTTCACCAAGAAGGTGATCCTGATCGGCGGCACGTCTTATGCGGGCGAGATGAAGAAGTCCGTCTTCACCATCCTGAATTACATCCTGCCGCCCAAGCGGGTGATGCCGATGCATTGCTCGGCCAATGTCGGAAAGGATGGAAAATCCGCAATTTTCTTTGGCCTTTCGGGCACCGGCAAAACCACTCTGTCCGCCGATGCCTCGCGCACCCTGGTGGGTGACGACGAGCATGGCTGGAGCGAACATGGCGTCTTCAATTTCGAAGGTGGCTGCTATGCCAAGGTGATCAAGCTTTCGCGCGAAGCCGAGCCGGAGATTTTCTCCACCACCGAACGCTTCGGCACGGTGCTGGAGAATGTCGTGATGGACCCCGATACGCGCGTGCTGGATCTCAACGACAACAAGTATGCCGAGAATACTCGCGCCGCCTATCCGATCGATTTCATTCCCAATGCCAGCGAAACCGGCCGCGCCGCCAGCCCCAAGAATGTGATCATGCTGACGGCCGATGCCTTCGGTGTGTTGCCGCCGATCTCGCGGCTGACGCCCAGCCAGGCGATGTATCATTTCCTGTCCGGCTTCACCGCCAAGGTGGCGGGCACGGAAAAAGGATTGGGCAAGGAGCCGCAGCCCACTTTCTCCACCTGCTTCGGGGCGCCCTTCATGCCGCGGCATCCTTCGGAATACGGCAACCTGCTGCGTGATCTGATCGCGGCCCATGGCGCCGATTGCTGGCTGGTGAATACCGGCTGGACTGGCGGCGCTTTCGGCACCGGCGCCCGCATGCCGATCAAGGCGACCCGGGCTCTGCTCAACGCGGCGCTGGACGGCAGTCTGGCCACGGTCGAAATGCGGATCGACCCTCATTTCAAATTCCGGGTGCCGGTGGCGGTGCCGGGGGTGGACAGCAAAATCCTCAACCCGCGCGACACCTGGGCCGACAAGACGGCTTATGACGCACAAGCGAAGAAGCTGGTCCAAATGTTCCGGGACAACTTCAAGAAGTTCGAGGCCCATGTCGGCCCCGACGTGCTTGAGGCGGCCCCGGTCCTGGCGGAAGCGGCTGAATAGGGCCGCGAAGCAAATTCCGGCTTTCTCCTCCCGCGCGGCAAAGCCGCTGGCGGGGGGAGATGTCTCTGAGCGCTTGCGCGAAAGAGACAGAGGGGGAATTAAATCTTCCGGTACACCCAGACCCTGGCGGGGGGCAGATTGGCCCAGACCAGGGCGGCGCAGACCACGCTATGACCGGCCGGCGGTACCACCGGGGCATGCATGCCATAGGAAAACTGGATGAGCGGCGCACCCGGCGCCAGCTGCTGGGCCAGCATTTCCATATAGGCCAGGCGGCGCGGGATCGGGAAATTGAGCAGGGGAATGCCTGAGACGATCCCAGCAAATGGCTCCGTCAGCCGGGTGCCTAAGGTGTGCGTGAGATCGAAGGCGTCGCCCTGGATCACATGCAAGCCATGAAAGCGCGCGGCGATGGCGGCGGCAAAATCGGCATCATATTCGATCACTGTCAGCCGTTCGGGCGCGATGCCGTGCTCCAGAATCGCATTGGTGATGACACCGGTGCCGGGGCCCAATTCCAGGACCGGGCCCGGATGGGTGGGATCGATCTGACGGGCAATGGCGCGGGCCAGCGCACGGCTGGACGGCGCCAGGGCCCCGATATTCTTGGGCCGCGCGATCAGCGCCCGCAGAAAGCGCAGATTGTCGGTGAAGGTGTCGGTTCGGGTGGTCACGGGGCCTAGCGTGCTGAAGCCCCGCCAGCTTAAGCGGTATCGCAGCCGTTCCAAAACTCTTTCAGCCGGGCAAGGAACCCTTCTGCCTCGGGCTGGCAGCCGCTTTTGCTTTCGCCTTCAAATTCCCGCAGCAGTTCCTTCTGCCGCTTGGACAGCTTAACCGGGGTTTCGACCGCAACCTCGATGTACAGGTCGCCGCGCTGGGCGCTGCGCAGGACCGGCATGCCCTTGCCTTTGAGGCGGAACTGCCGGCCGGGCTGGGTACCTTCCGGGACCGTCACCTTGGCGCGGCCGCCATCCAGGGACGGCACTTCGATGCAGCCGCCCAGGGAGGCCGTCACGAACGAGACCGGGGCGCGGCAATGCAGATTGTGGCCGTCGCGCTGGAAGATCGCGTGTTCCGCCACCGACAGGAAAATATAGAGGTCGCCATTGGGGCCGCCATTCTGGCCGGCAGCGCCTTCGCCCGACAAGCGGATGCGGGTGCCTTCCTCGACGCCCGGCGGGACATCGACGGTGAGGGTGCGCTCCTTCTGCGTCGTGCCTGCGCCACGGCAGGTCTTGCAGGGATGGCGGATGATTTTGCCGGTGCCGCGGCATTGGGTGCAGCTGCGCTCGATGGTGAAGAAGCCCTGGGTGGCGCGCACCTTGCCGTGACCGGCGCAGGTGGGACAGGTCTCGGCGTTGTGGCCGGGCTCTGCGCCGGATCCGGTGCAGCTCTCACACACGACCAGGGTCGGCACCTTGATCTCGGTGTTGCGGCCACGGAATGCTTCTTCCAGCGAGATTTCCAGATTGTAGCGCAGGTCCTGGCCGCGATTGCTGCGCTTGGCGCGCCGCCCGCCCATCAGGTCGCCGAAGAAATCCTCGAACACGTCGGAGAAGGATCCGGCAAAATCGAATCCGGCAGCGCCCGCGCGTCCCATGCCAGCCTCGAAAGCGGCATGGCCGAAACGGTCATAGGCGGCGCGCTTCTGATCATCCTTCAGGATGTCATAGGCCTCGCTGATTTCCTTGAAACGGACTTCGGCGGTTGCGTCATCCGGATTTTTGTCCGGATGGAATTTCATCGCCAGCTTGCGATAGGAGGATTTGAGAGTCTCGACCGTGGCGCCTTTGGCGCATTCCAAGGTCTCGTAGTAACAGCGCTTGCTCATACCAAAAAATCCACCCCCTCCGGCCTCTGCACCTTTTTACCGGTGCCTCGGCCACCTGCCCCGCGTTTGGGCGGAGCAGGAAGGCCGGAGCGTCCTCAATATTACGCCTTCTTCTGGTCGTCGACTTCCTCGAAGTCGGCGTCCACGACATTGTCGTCGGCCCCAGTTCCATTGGAAGAGGGGGCTTCGCCGCCTTCGGGCGCCGCGCCGCCGGCTTCCGCCTGGCTTGCCTTGTACATGGCTTCGCCCAGCTTCATTGACGCCTGGGCCAAGGTGTTGGTCTTGGTCTTCATATCTTCGGCATCGTCGCCCTTAATCGATTCCCTCAAGGCAGCGATAGCAGCCTCGATCGCCAGCTTCTGGCTGGCATCGACCTTGTCGCCATGCTCGGTCATCGCTTTTTCGGTCGAATGGACCAGCGCATCGCCCTGATTGCGGGCTTCGATCATCTCGCGGCGTTTCTTGTCTTCGGTGGCGTGGGACTCCGCGTCCTTGACCATCTTCTGGATGTCGGCGTCCGACAGACCGCCACTGGCCTGGATGCGAATCTGCTGCTCCTTGCTGGTGGCCTTGTCCTTGGCGGTGACGCTGACGATGCCGTTGGCGTCGATGTCGAAAGTGACTTCGATCTGGGGTACGCCGCGCGGCGCGGGCGGAATGCCTTGCAGGTCGAAGCGGCCCAGCGACTTGTTGTCGGCCGCCATTTCGCGTTCGCCCTGGAACACATTGATGGTGACGGCATTCTGATTGTCGTCGGCGGTCGAGAAGATGTTCGACTTCTTGGTCGGGATCGTGGTGTTGCGGTCGATCAGGCGGGTGAAGACGCCGCCCAAAGTCTCGATGCCCAGCGACAGCGGGGTGACGTCGAGCAGCAGCACGTCCTTGACTTCGCCCTTCAGCACGCCGCCCTGGATTGCGGCGCCCATGGCGACCACTTCATCCGGGTTGACGCCCTTGTGCGGCTCTTTGCCGAACAGCGCCTTGACCGCTTCCTGCACCTTGGGCATGCGGGTCATGCCGCCGACCAGGATGACTTCGTCGATCTGCTGCGCAGTGACGCCGGCATCCTTGAGCGCCTGCTTCACCGGGCCGATCGTCTTCTGGATCAGATCGTCGACCAGGCTTTCCAGCTTGGCGCGGGTGATTTTGATCGTGAGATGCTTGGGACCGGAAGCATCTGCCGTGATGAAGGGCAGGTTCACTTCGGTCTGTTGCGCGCTCGACAATTCGATCTTGGCTTTTTCGGCGGCGTCCTTCAGGCGCTGGAGCGCAAGGCGATCCGAACGCAGGTCGATGCCGTTTTCTTTCTTGAACTCATCAGCCAGGAAGTTGACGACGCGGGTGTCGAAATCTTCGCCGCCCAGGAAGGTGTCGCCATTGGTCGACTTCACTTCAAAGACGCCATCGCCGATTTCCAGCACCGACACGTCGAAGGTTCCGCCGCCAAGGTCATAGACCGCAATGGTGCCGGACTGCTTCTTGTCCAGGCCGTAAGCCAGCGCGGCAGCGGTGGGTTCGTTGATGATGCGCAGAACTTCCAAGCCCGCGATGTTGCCCGCGTCCTTGGTGGCTTGACGTTGCGCGTCATTGAAATAGGCCGGAACGGTGATGACGGCTTGCGTCACCTTTTCGCCGAGATGGGCTTCGGCGGTTTCCTTCATCTTCTGCAGGATGAACGCAGAGACTTCCGACGGAGAAAACTTCTTGGAGTCGCGGCCTGAAACCCAGGCATCGCCATTGTCGGCTTTGACGATGGTGTAGGGCACCATGCCCATGTCCTTCTTGGTCAGCGGATCGTCGAAGCGGCGGCCGATCAGCCGCTTGATCGCGAAGAAGGTGAATTCGGGATTGGTGACGCCCTGGCGCTTGGCGGGCTGTCCGATCAGACGTTCGCCATCCGGGGCGAAGGCGACGATCGACGGCGTGGTGCGGGCGCCTTCGGCATTTTCGATAACCCGGGGGGCAGCCCCTTCCATCACCGAGACGCACGAATTGGTGGTACCCAGATCAATACCGATTACTTTAGCCATTTCACTTCCTCTCAAATGGGCATGGAGTCCTGACCCTGACGGCGTCCTCCGGTCCATCCCATTGAATTCTTTGACAAAAACAGGCCGCTGAGCAAACCCATGCCGACCTCAGGGGGTATATAGGGAGGGCAGAGGAAGTTGCCAAGGCGGCAACTTGCCAGATGCAGGTTTTTCAGGGGTTAAGGGACCAGAAGGCGTAGTTCAAAGCCGTCGCGAAGCTCGTCCAGGCGAGGTACGGCAGAAACAGCAATCCGGCAAGTCGGTCGCGGCGTCCGAACAGAATGGTGGTGATCAGGATCAACGCCACCAGAATGCCGGTGTCGATCAGGGCGAGGCCGATCTGATGGGACGCGAAAAAGATCGCGCTCCAGGCGAAGTTGAAAATCAGTTGCAACACATAAGCGCCCATCTCGACGCTCTTGGTCCCTGCGATGCGCCAGACCCGCCAGGCGGCCACGGCCATCATCACATACAGCGTGGTCCAGACCGGTGCGAACAACCAGTTGGGGGGCGCGAAGGATGGATGAACCAGTCCCGCATACCAGGTGGTGATATTGGGTTCGGTGAAGACGCTGGCGGCCGCGCCAACCGCCAAAGTCACCAGAACAAAGAACAGCAGCGGACGCCGGCTGGCGCGCTTGGGATCATCGTCAGCGGAATCCAGGAAGCTCATCATCCCTGCAACGCATGATCGGCGAGAATGGATGCAATCGAGGCCGCGACGTTCTTGGCCGTGGGAATGTGCAGAAATTCGTTCGGACCATGGGCGTTGGAATGCGGGCCCAGCACGCCGGTGACCACGAATTGGGTCTTGGGAAATTTCTTGCCCAGCATCGCCATGAAGGGAATGGAGCCGCCTTCGCCCATGAAAGCCGGCGGCTTTCCGAACGCGTCGTTGCTGGCTTTATCCAATGCCTTTGCCAGCCAGGGCGCTAGCGCGGGCGCGTTCCAGCCGGTCTCACCGCGCGGCGCATCGAAGCTGACTTCGGCACCATAAGGCGGATTGTCTTCCAGCGCTTTCTTGAACGCGATGCGCGCCGGTTCGGCTTCGCAGGTCGGCGGCAAGCGCAGCGACAATTTCAATGTTGTGTAGGGCAACAAAACATTGCCGCCATTTTCCGGTGACGGATAACCATCCATCGCGGTGATCGCCAGTTGCGGCCGCCAGGTGCGGTTCAAGATCAGTTCGGCGGGATCGCTCGCCATGGGTGTCACGTCAGGAGCGAAGGGTAGCTTGGTATAGACCTCATCGCCCAAGATCGATGCGGCGGCTTTGGCCTGTTCGCTGCGTTCCGGTGGGATCTGCACGAACAGTGCGTCCGGCTTCATCTGGCCGGTGGCTTCGTCCTCGACCCGTGACAGAAGTTGGCGCGCGATGCGGAACGATGACGCGACCACGCCGCTGGCATCGCCGGAATGTACGCCTTCGGTCAACACACGCACATTCAGATTGCCGATCACCATGCCGCGCAACGATGTTGTCAGCCAAAGTTGGTCGTAATTGCCGCAACCGGAATCCAGGCACACGACAAGATCGGGTGTGCCGATGCGGTCGGACAAATGATCGATATAAAAGGGCAGGTCGGGCGAGCCGGATTCCTCGCAAGCCTCGATCACGATCACGGCGCGGGCATGGGAAAGATTTTGTTCCTTCAACGCCAGCAGCGCGCTGATCGCCGCGAACATGGCGTAGCCGTCGTCGGCGCCGCCCCGGCCATACAGCTTGTCGTCTTTCAGAACAGGCGTCCAAGGTCCGGTGCCTTCGGTCCAGCCCAGCATTTCCGGCTGTTTGTCGAGATGGCCGTACATCAGGACGGTGGATTCCTTACTGATCGCTCCGACTGGCGCCGACGCTCCGGCCTTACCGGGCACTTCCATGAAGATCAGTGGTGTGCGGCCGGATAGCTTGACGACTTCCAGATTCGAACCGGGAAGCTGTTTCAGTTTTTCGCGCGCCCAGGCGGTGAACAGGTCCACCACTTTGTCCATATGGCCGTGTGCTTCCCAGTCGGGATCGAAGGCCGGGCTCTTGTTGGGAATGCGGATGTAATCGGTAAGGGCGGGGATGATTTCCCCGTCCCAGATGCCTTCCATGAAGGCGCGTGTTTTTTTTGCGTCAATCATTGATGTCATAGGCCGCAACGATGGCGGAATTGTAGATCTCGCTCATCTTGGCGCCTAGCGGTGCGATCTGCACGGATTTTTCCAGGCCGACCAGCAACGGTCCCATCATATTGACGCCGCCGAGCTGCTGCAGAAGCTTGGTCGAAATCTGCGCCGAATGCATCGCCGGCATGATCAGAACATTGGCGGTATCGGTGAGGCGGGCGAAGGGATAGATATCGAGCTTGGCGCGATCCAGAGCCACATCGGGTGCGAACTCGCCGTCATATTCGAAATCGACGCCGCGCGTATCCAGGATGTGCACCGCTTCGATGATGCGCTCGCTGCGCTCCGAACGGGGAAAGCCAAAGGTCGAAGACGCCAGCATCGCCACGCGCGGCGTTAGCCCCAGCTTGCGGGCTGTTGCTGCCGCACGGATGGCAATGTCGGCCAGCTGTTCGGAATTGGGCAATTCGGTGATGGAGGTGTCGGCCACCAGCACGATACGGCCCTTGGCGAACACCACCTGCATGCCGATGGGGCGGGTGCCGTGGGAATCGTCGATCACGGTACGCACATCGGCCAATGCGGCGGCATAATTGCGGGTCACGCCCGTCACCATGGCGTCGGCATCACCCGCCGCCAGCATCGAAGCGGCATAGATGTTGCGGTCATTGAGCACCATGCGCACGGCGTCGCGATGCAATGCGCCGCGCCGCTGAATGCGCTTGTAGAGCCGCTCGATATAGGGCGTGGCTTCCTGCGAGGATCTCGGCACGCGGATTTCCAGCGCGTTCGGGTCCAGGCCGATATGCTCGAAGCCCCGGCGCACCACATCGGCGCGGCCCACCAGCAACGCCTTGCCCAGGCCGGAATTCTGGAACGCGAAGGCCGCGCGAATGACGGCTTCGTCTTCGCCTTCGGCAAACACCACCCGCTTGGGCTTGGCGCGCACCGCCGCCGTGATGGTCTGCAGCAAGGTGGCAGAGGGATCGAGCCGTGCCGACAATTGATGAGAATAATGATCCAGATCCGCGATCACGCGGCGGGCGACGCCGGTCTTGATCGCCGCTTCCGCCACGGCGCGGCTGACACGACTGATCAGGCGCGGATCGAACGGCACCGGAATGATATAGTCGGGGCCATAGACCGGCCGCGAGCCGCGATACGCGGCGGCGACTTCATCTGGCACATCCTCGCGCGCCAAAGCCGCCAACGCTTCGGCGGCGGCGACTTTCATCGCTTCGTTGATGGTGCGGGCGCGCACATCCAGCGCGCCGCGGAAGATATAGGGAAAGCCCAACACGTTATTGACCTGGTTGGGATAGTCGCTGCGGCCGGTGGCGATAATGGCGTCGGGGCGCACGGCTTTCACTTCTTCCGGCGTGATTTCGGGATCGGGATTGGCCATGGCGAAAACGATGGGCGCCTTGGCCATGCTCTTGATCATGTCCGGGGTGAAGGCGCCCTTGGCGGACACGCCGATCAACACATCCGCGCCCACCACTGCTTCGGCCAAAGTGCGCTTGTCGGTGATCGCGGCATGGGCCGACTGCCACTGGTTGAGATCGGTGCGGTCCTTGTGCAGCACGCCGACCTTGTCGACCGCGATGCAGTTTTCCGGGCGCACGCCCATCGCCTTGATCAGTTCGAGCGTGGCGATGCCCGCCGCGCCGGGGCCGTTCAGTACCACTTTCATGTCGGCGACGTCGCGGCCGGTGATATTGGCAGCGTTGCGCAAGCCCGCCGCCACGATGATGGCGGTGCCGTGCTGGTCATCATGAAAGACGGGAATGTCCATCAACTCGCGCAGCTGCTGCTCGATGATGAAGCAGTCCGGCGACTTGATGTCTTCCAGATTGATGCCGCCGAAGCTGGGACCAAGATAACGCACGCTGTTGATGAAGGCGTCGACGTCGGTGGTATCGATTTCCAGATCGATGGCGTCGACATCGGCGAAGCGCTTGAACAGCACGGCCTTGCCTTCCATCACCGGCTTGGCCGCCGCGGCCCCCAGATTGCCGAGGCCCAGGATGGCTGTGCCATTGGTGATGACGGCCACCATGTTGCCGCGGTTGGTGTAATCGAACACGGCATCGGGATTTTCGGCGATGGCGCGTACCGGTACTGCCACCCCCGGCGAATAGGCCAGGCTGAGATCGCGCTGGGTCGCCATCGGCTTGGTCGGCGTGATTTCCAGCTTGCCCGGCCTGGGGCATGCGTGAAAAGAGAGGGCTTCCTCGTCAGTGAAGGTGGGGCGATCGTTGTCGGCCATGGGATCCGTCGGTTTGAGCAATCCACAGATTATCGGCCGAGCCTGTCATGCTGCTGTCGGGCGATGGGGAACCAGTCTGATAGGCTTTTCGGCATGACGGAACAACCATCTCTGGCGGCAGATCTGGCGCCCATGCCTGTGAGCGATATCACGCCCATGATGGCGCAGTATCTCGGTATCAAGGAGATGCACGACGGCTACCTTCTGTTCTACCGGATGGGCGATTTCTACGAACTCTTCTTCGCAGATGCAGCAAAAGCTTCCGAGGCTCTGGATATCGCCCTGACCAAGCGGGGCAAGCATCTGGGCGAGGACATCCCGATGTGCGGGGTGCCGGTGCATGCCGCTGAATCTTATATGGAAAAGCTGATCCGCAAGGGCTTCCGGGTGGCGGTCTGCGAACAGGTCGAAGACCCCGCCGAAGCCAAGAAGCGGGGTAGCAAGTCGGTGGTCCGGCGCGAAGTGGTGCGGCTGGTGACACCCGGCACCCTGACCGAGGACGCTCTGCTGGATGCCCGCTCGTCGAACATGTTGGCAGCGTTAGGCCGCTCAGGGGCCGAATTCGCCCTCGCCGCCGCCGACATGTCGACCGGTGCCTTCTGGGTCGCGGGCCTGAAGGAGCGCGACATCGCCGCCGAACTGGCGCGGGTCGCGCCCCGCGAATTGCTGATACCCGATGGCTTGCTGGCACATGAAAGCGTCGGCCCATTGCTGAAGGCCTTTGGCGCGGCGTTGTCGCCGCTGCCTTCCAGTCGCTTCGATTCCGCCAATGGCGAGCGCGCGCTGACCCAACATTACGACATGGCGTCCTTGGATGGGTTGGGCAGTTTCAGCCGCGCTGAATTGTCGGCAGCAGGGGCATTGATCGCCTATCTGGATCTGACTCAGAAGGGCAAGCAAGCGCGCCTGGCGCGCCTGACGCGGGTGACGCCGTCAAATTTCATGGCGATCGACCAGGCGACGCGGCGCAATCTGGAGCTGACGCAGACTCTGTCGGGCGCGCGCAATGGCAGTCTGTTGTCAGTGATCGACCGCACGGCGACGGCCGCAGGCGCACGCGAACTGGCATCGCGATTGGCGGCACCTCTCACGGATGTGAAAGCCATCGAAGCGCGTCACGAGTCGGTGGAGTTCTTTTCACGCGACAGCGAGCTGCGGCGACGTCTGCGCGAAGCCTTGCGCACCGCGCCCGATCTGTCGCGCGCCCTGGCGCGTCTGTCGGTGGGGCGCGGCGGACCGCGTGATCTCGGCAATCTGCGCGACGGCATCAATGCGGCGCGCATCCTGCGCGATGGGTTGGCGAAGATCGCGATTGCAGGCGAGGCTGTGCAGGCATCGGATGCTATCGTGCAAGGCATTGCGGCGGTGTCGCGTCTGTCTGACCGACTTGAGCTGTTGCTGGTGGATGAGCCGCCTTATCTCATCCGCGATGGCGGCTTTATCAAGAACAATGTCCATGCGCCACTCGACGAGCTGCGCACCCTGGCGCATGAATCTCGCCGCGTTATTGCCGGCCTGGAAAATCAGTATCGCCAATGTTCCGGTGTGGCGGCGCTGAAGATCAAGCATAATGGCGTGCTAGGCTATTTCATCGAAGTCACGCAGCAGCATGCCGACAAGCTGATGACGTATCGCGACGAGACGGGCCGCGATCTGTTTCGCCATCGCCAGACCATGGCGGGCGCGGTGCGCTTCACGACTGACGAACTGGCATCATTGGCGACCCGCATTGCCCAGAGCGCGGACGCCGCGCTGGAGCTGGAGCGGTCGCTGTTCGACGAGATGGTCGCGCTGGCGCTGGAACACGCCGATATGCTGGGCGATATCGCCGATGCACTGGCGGTGATGGATGTCGCAGTGGCGCTGGCGGAACTGGCGGTGGCCGGGCGTTATACGCGGCCCACGCTCGACAATGGCTCGGGATTCCGGATTTCACGGGGACGCCATCCGGTGGTGGAGGCCGCACTGGCGGCGGACAATGCGCGCGGTTTTGTGCCCAATGATTGCGACCTGTCGCCCAATTCAAAGGGTCGCTTGTGGCTGGTCACCGGCCCCAACATGGCGGGCAAATCTACTTTCCTGCGCCAGAATGCGCTGATTGCGATCCTGGCGCAGATGGGCAGCTTCGTGCCCGCCGATGTCGCGCATATCGGCATTGTCGACCGGTTATTCTCGCGCGTTGGTGCGGGCGACGATCTGGCGGCGGGCCGCTCGACCTTCATGGTCGAGATGGTGGAGACTGCCGCGATCCTCAATCAAGCCACCGCGAAGAGCCTGGTGATACTGGATGAGATCGGGCGCGGCACCGCCACCTATGACGGTCTCGCCATCGCCTGGGCGGCGGCCGAGCATCTGCATGAGACCAACAAAAGCCGCGCGCTGTTCGCCACGCATTATCACGAGATGGTGGCGTTGTGCGAACGCCTCACCGCCATGACCTGCGTCACCATGAAGGTGCGCGAATGGAACGACAGCATCGTGTTCCTGCATGAAATGACGCCTGGCGCGGCTGATCGTTCCTACGGCATCCATGTCGCCAAGCTGGCGGGCCTGCCGCAGGCGGTGGTGGACCGGGCCGAAGAGGTGCTGAAGGCGTTGGAGGAAGGCCGCGAAGGCCACCAACCGCTGGCGCGGATCGACGATCTGCCGCTGTTCGGCGCTGCGGCACCTGTGCCCAAGACCAGTGCGGTGGAAGACGCCTTGAAGGCGGTCGATCCCGATGCGCTCTCCCCCAAGGAAGCGTTGGAAATCCTCTATGACCTGAAACGGAAACTGCCGTAGCATCCGGCCATGAGCCCTGCCGCCCGCGTCCGCAAATTCCTGGTGGTGGTCGACAAGACGCCCGAATGCAAAGTGGCG
>JBEPVO010000041.1:0-20047 GCA_041690975.1 Alphaproteobacteria bacterium | reverse complement strand
CGGCGGGGCTTTTGTTTTTTCAGCCCTGAAAATCACGAAAGCCGGATCGCCACTGCGCCGGCCGTGAGCAGCACCGCCGCGGCAATGCGATTGGCGGTCAGGCGCTCGCGCAGAAAAACCACGGAAATCAGGGCCGCGAACAGGATCGAGGTTTCGCGCAGCGCCGCCACCGCCGCGACCGGCGCCAAAGTCATCGCCCACAAGGCGATGCCGTAAGACAACAAAGACGCGCCCCCGCCGCCGAGCGGTATCCAAAAATCTGTCCGGATGGATTCCAGCAATGGCCGCCGGTGCTTGACCATTCCCCAACCGGCCATCGCCGCGCCGGTGAGAAGGAATATCCACAACGTATAGCCCGCCGGCGACCGAGACAGGCGTACGCCGATTCCGTCGAGTACCGTGTAAGACGCGATGACGACCGCAATTCCGATCGCCGTCATCACCGTCGCGCCGGCGCCTCTGAAGCGCCCGCCCGCGATCAACAGGACACCGCTGCAAATGCACGCGACCCCCAAAAATCCCAACGGTGGAAGAATTTCGCCAAACAGAACCGCGTTCGCAGCGGTCACGAACAGCGGCGCGGTGCCGCGCATCACCGGATAGGCCAGGCCCAGATCTGAGCTTCGATAGATCTTGGCGATCAGCGCGTAATACGCGATCTGCGGCAAGGTCGACGCGGCCAGGAACGGCCAGCTCGCGGCATCCGGCATCGGAACGAATGGCAAGAGACAAAGCGAGATCAGCGCCGCCCCACCCGCGATCCCGATGGTTGCGATCAGCGCATCCTGATCGCGCCGCTTGATCAGGGAATTCCAGCCGGCGTGCAGAAACGCTGCGAACAAAATCGCCGCGACGACACCATTGCTCATGAGATTTTCAAACCGCTGCCGCCCGCGCGCGACGTGCGATTGGCGAAATCAGTCGTTCGACGCCCGCTTGACCAGCTCTTGGGCGATGAAGCCCGAGACGGCATAGACATGGGCGCCGAAGCCGCTGGAACCCATGTCCCATACGCGCACCTTGCTCCAGTCGTTCTTGGTGCTGACATCCAGGACCGGCGTGGCAAGGTCGATCTCGCCATGGTTCTGCCAATTGGCCTGATCTACCCGGATCTCGCGCTTGGAAACGATATGGGTCACCACCGCGACATGACCACGCTTCAGCCGCGTCGTGCCGGAGAACACCATCACCGCATTTTCCATCGGCGCGGCGGCGCGCGCATACAGATTCTTGGCGCGCCCCCACCAATATTTGGCGTCGCCGAACACCGCCAGGCCCGAACGGGCGCGGGCATATTCGACGCAGAACAGCTTGTGCAGGGGCGTCTCGATCGAAGGCTGGGGCAATTCGGCCACCGCAATGGTGGGCAGGGACGGCATCGAGAGTTCCGTCAGCTCGATCAGCTTGGTGATGCTGCCTGGCGCGGTGATGGGGAAATGGCCATCGGCGCTGCGATCGACCAGGGCGCTGGTCAGCAGGGGGTTATTGTCCACAAAGCGGATACTGGCCTTGGCCGAGAGCGGCGCGAACGCCAGCAGCATGGCGACCAGGGGCAAGAACATGCGTATCAGGATAATCAAAGGCTGCGCTCCGGCTTTGCTTGCAGGTACATGCCGATGCTGGCGGGTGCCCCATCGGCGGCATTGTCGGACATGCGGTGGCGGAGAATTCCGGAACCCACGTTCAGCCCGGGCAGACTAAAGCAAGAGTCAGCGGGTGCGCAAAGACGTTAATGTGTCACGGAAGTGTGGCCCGAAAGCAACGTTAAATGCTTGGAATTGCTACGATTTTTCCCTCTGCGGCCTTCGCGCATCAGGGGGCGGGAAGCTGTTCCCCTTACGGTCCTTAACCAAAAGTAAAAATTTATCGGAACCATTAAGGATTGGGCCCGCCACAAAAAAGCGCCCGGGTTTGCCCCGGGCGCTCTCTAAGCTTGCCCCGACTTTCTTCCACCGCAAGGCGAAGCCTTTGGCGGGGGAAGATGTGCGGTAGCGGGCCTGCCCGCGTGCCGCACAGATGGGGGCCTAAACGGAGGGGGTTATTTTGAAGCCATCTTCTGAACGATCGCCAGCGACTTATCGACATGCTGGTCGGGCGAAATCTTGTCTTCCGTCGATGACATCACCGCCGCGATCTTGTGGTCCTTGCCCACCACGAAGGTAATGCGCTCGATGAAGCCGTGACCGATTTCGACGCCGCGAACATCCTTGGCGCCTGCCTTGGCTTCGCTGGTCTTCAGATTATAGGACTTGGCAATGGCCAGGCTCTCATCCGACGCGATGGGGAATTTGCCGGCACAGAAAGCCGGATCCGCCGCGAATTGATTGAGCCTTTCCAGATTGTCTGCCGACACACCGATGATGGTGGCGCCGACGGCTTCGAATTTCTCGTGGTTTTCGGCGAAGGTGTGGGCTTCCAGATCGCAGCCGCCGGTGTAAGCGGACGGATAGAAATAGACCACGGCCGGGCCTTTCTTCAGCGCTTCATTCAGCTTGAAGGTGAATTCCTTGCCGCCCAGGCTGGCGACGGCCGAGAAGTCCGGCGCCATATCGCCGACTTTCAAAGCGGCAAAAGCGGGCGCGGCGAAAATGGTGGTGAGGGCCAGGCCCAAAAGCAATTTCTTCATGACAAATCATCTCCCTGATGGCGAACCGGCGGGAACCTACCACAGCCCGCCGGTCCAGGGCAGGGGGCCGGAAGGCCTCAAAACACCGTAAAATCAGGGTTCAGAGATCGCCAACTTCACGGCTCTTCAGGGCCGCGCCGCTTGATGTCGGTATAGGGCGTGCCGTCCTTATGGGCATAGAGAACGGGCTTGCCATCCGGCGGCACGATCATATCGATGTCGGAATATGGGCTGCTGTCGCCTTCGTTGCGGGTGCCGATTTCCAGCACCATCGCCTCGGCATTGCTGCGGTTCTGCAGGTGATGGCCGTTGGGATCGCCGGCCTTGAAGCCGGCGCAGTCACCCGCCTTCAGGATTTCCTCGCCCTCATCGGTGACCAGAGTGATTTCACCGGACAGGACATAGACGAACTCGTCTTGTTTGGTGTGCCAGTGACGCTGGCTGGACCAGACACCTGGCGGCAGGCGCAGCAGGTTGACACCATATTGGGTCAGGCCAGCCGCATCGCCCAATTTGCGGCGCCCGCGGGCGCGGCAAGGCTTGTCGAACGGTGGGGGATAAAGTGTGCCAACAGTTTCAGGCAAGGATTTCGGGTCGATCCGCTTTGGCATGGTGTTCCCTGCTTAGTCCTTAGCGCGTTCCACGTAAGAGCCGTCTGCCGTCTGCACCACGATGCGGATGCCGGGCGTGATGTGGGTGGGCACCATGGTGCGCACGCCATTGGACAGAAGCGCAGGCTTGAACGAGCCGGATGCCGTCTGGCCCTTCATCACCGGCTCGGTCTCCATCACTTCAAATGTGGCGCGCTGGGGAATTTCGATGGAAATGGGGCGGCCTTCGAACATCTGCAGCTGTACTTCCATGTTTTCCGTCAGATACGGCGCGTAGTCGCCGATCACGTCCAGCCCGATCGGAATCTGGTCGAAGGTTTCCGGCTGCATGAAGACGTAATGGTCGCCGTCCTGGTAGAGGAAGTTGAAATCCTGGTGCTCGACGAACGCCTTCTCGATACTGTCGGTGGTGCGCAGGCGCTCCACGGTCTTCACGCCGTCCGAGATACGGCGCATTTCCAGATGGGTGACGGGCGTGCCCTTGCCGGGGTGAATATTCTCCGCCGTCAGCACCAGATAGAGCTTGCCTTCTTTCTCTATGACATTGCCTTTGCGCACAGAGCTGGCGATAACCGCAACCACGGGAAACCTCTTTATTAAATGGGCTGAAAGCCACATCGGCGGGGGTCTTAGCAGTCGCCGGGCAAAAGGCCAAGCCAAGTCCCGAGGATCTCACAATGCCGTGGTGGAACACCCAGACCCATGCTGACCGCCGCCCGCTCCTAATGCTTAGGAGCCGGATAAAGGCCGATTTGCGGGCCTGGTTTGAGGCCCACGACTTTATCGAGGTGGAGTGTGGGGCGCTGGCCGTATCGCCCGGCAACGAGGCCCATCTGCATGCCTTCGCCACCACTCGCATCCGCGCCGACGGCACGGCCGAGACGCTTTACCTACATACATCGCCCGAATTCGCGGCCAAGAAATTGCTGACGGCAGGCGAGCCCCGAATCTTTGAATTCGCGCGCGTCTTCCGAAACCGCGAACGCACTCGGCTGCATGCGCCGGAATTCACCATGCTGGAATGGTATCGGGCGCGCGAGGAGGTCGGGCGGGTGATGGAGGATACGCTGGCTCTGGTGCGGCGTGCTGCGCGGATCGCCCAGACTGGTATGCTGCGTCATCGCGACCGGGCCTGCGATCCGTTTGCGGAGGCGGAGCGGCTCAGCGTCGCCGACGCGTTCCGCATTCATGCCGGGATCGAGCTTCTGGATACGCTCGATGACCGGGGCCGGGGCAATCGCGATCTGCTGGCTACCCGTGCCAAACGCGGGGGATTCCAGATCGCGGCCGACGATGGCTGGTCGGATATTTTCTCCAAGGTTCTAGCGGCAGCGGTCGAGCCGCGGCTGGGTCTGGATCGCCTCACCTTGCTCACTGATTATCCCCGGCAGGAAGCGGCGCTGGCGCGGCCCAAACCGGCCGATCCCCGGTTGTCGGAACGGTTCGAGCTCTATGCCTGCGGCGTGGAACTGGCCAATGGCTTTGGCGAGCTGACCGATCCTGCCGAACAACGCGCCCGCTTCGAGGCCGAGATGGACGAAAAGCAACGCATCCATGGCGAGCGCTATCCCCTGGACGAGGATTTTCTGGCCGCTTTGGCACAAATGCCGCCCGCCTCTGGGGTGGCGCTGGGCTTCGACCGGCTGGTGATGCTGGCGGCGGGCGCGCCCCAGATCGACGATGTGCTCTGGACGCCCTTGCCCCCCGATCCGTGAAAGGCCGGGTTGCGCTTTGGGGGGTGGCTAATTTCTGCGCATCACGGCATTTTCCCGGCGCCATGACCGATACCGCCGCCGTCCGCCAGACCGCCCACAACACAACATTCGCGGTGCTGTTCGCGATCAGCTTCTGCCACCTGCTCAACGACATGATGCAGGCGCTGCTGCCGGCGATCTATCCGAACCTGAAACAGGATTTCCATCTCAACTTCACCCAGATCGGTCTTATCACCCTGGCGTACCAGATCACGGCATCCTTGTTGCAGCCGATGGTGGGATATTTTTCGGATCTGAGGCCGCGTCCCTATTCGCTGGCGACGGGCATGGTTGCGACCTTGGTCGGGCTGGTCATGCTCGGCTCAGCCGCCAGTTACGGCATGATCCTGTTCTGCGCCATGTTGATCGGGATCGGCTCGGCGGTGTTTCATCCTGAATCCAGCCGCGTCGCACGCATGGCGTCGGGCGGGCGGCATGGTTTGGCGCAATCCTTGTTCCAGGTCGGCGGCAATACCGGATCGGCGCTGGGTCCGTTGCTCGCCGCCGCGCTGGTGGTGCGCTACGGCCAGCACAGCATTGCCTGGGCCGGCGCCTTGGCGCTGCTTGGCATCGTGATCCTTTATAATGTCGGCACCTGGTACAAGCATCACGGGCTGGCCCGGATGCGCAGCAATCGCGCCCATGACGAGCATCATCTGCCGCGCGGCAAAGTGATGACCTCGATGGTCATTCTGCTGATGCTGATCTTCTCCAAATATTTCTATCTGGCCAGCATTACCAGCTATTACACTTTCTATCTGATCCACACGTTCCATGTGTCGGTGCAATCGGCGCAGGTGCATCTGTTCCTGTTTCTGGGCGCAGTTGCTGCGGGCACGATGGCGGGTGGACCGCTGGGTGACAAGTTCGGGCGTAAATATGTGATTTGGCTTTCAATCCTGGGCATTCTGCCCTTCACCATGGCGCTGCCTTACGCCAATCTGTTCTGGACCAGCATCCTGTCGGTGATCATCGGCATGGTGATGGCGTCGGCCTTTCCCGCTATCGTGGTCTATGCCCAGGAATTGCTGCCGGGCCGGGTCGGCATGATCTCGGGCCTGTTCTTCGGATTTTCCTTTGGCATGGGCGGCATCGGCGCCGCGGCGTTGGGTTGGCTGGCGGACCAGACTGACATCGCGTTCGTCTATAAGGTCTGTGCTTTCCTGCCGGCCATCGGGTTGCTCACCATGTTCCTGCCCAATATCGGGAGCTATAAGCAGACGCCTATACCGGTGGTGGATTCGGAGCCGTGAGCATCCACGATGTGGCGAAGAAATACGCGGTCGCGGTTTCTCCCACGATCCGGGCGCTGATCGATCCCACGGATTCCGCCGATCCTATCGCACGCCAGTTCCTGCCGGACATCGCAGAACTGGTGGTGACCGATGAAGAGCGCGCCGACCCAATCGCCGACGACGCACATTCGCCGGTCAAAGGCATCGTTCACCGCCATCGCGACCGTGTGCTGCTGAAAGCGGTATCGAGTTGCCCGGTCTATTGCCGTTTTTGCTTTCGCCGCGAAATGGTCGGTCCCGGGAAAGAAAATCTGTTGTCGCCCGCCGATCTATCGGGCGCGCTGGCCTATATCCAAAGCCGTCCCGAAATCTGGGAAGTGATTTTGACCGGCGGAGACCCTTTTATCCTCAGCCCGCGCCGCATGGGCCAGATCACTCAGGCGCTGGCGCAGACCGGGCATGTGAAGGTGGTGCGCTGGCACACCCGCGTGCCGGTGGTTGAACCAGATTGGGTGACGGATGATCTGGTTGCCGCGCTGATCGCACCCGGAATTACCAGCTGGGTAGCGATCCATGCCAATCATCCTCGCGAATTGACACGACATGCGCGCGCAGCAGCGGAACGGCTAACAAAGGCGGGCATCGCATTGGTCAGCCAGACGGTGCTGCTCAAAGGTGTGAATGACGATGTCGAAACGCTGAGGGAATTGATGTGCGGTTTTGTCGAGGCCGGGATCAAGCCCTATTATCTGCATCATCCTGATCTGGCGCGGGGCACATCGCATTTCCGTCTTGGGATCGAAGAAGGTCTCGGCCTGACGCGGGCATTGCGGGCGCAAATCTCCGGCTTGGCGCAGCCGACCTATGTGCTCGATCTGCCCGGCGGTTTCGGCAAGGTGGTGTTGGATTCCACGAATGTGGAAAAGACGGAGATTGGCCATCGCATTCGCGATTTCGCGGGTCAGTGGCATGTGTATCCCCCCCTTTGTCCGCTAGATTAAGTCTGGCGCTCCGGCTCGCGCCTACGCGCAGGCAAGCCCGCTGGCGGACATTTCCCCCCGCCAATGGCTTCGCCATGCGGGGGGAGAAATTCTGAGCGGGTTACGATTACATTCGCGTTGAACCTGGGCCTTTGCCCCGCAAACGCTTGAAAAAAGCGCTGACCTTGTGGCGGCTCTGTTCGCGCCGCGCCACGCCCTGGTCCGTCACCCAGTTGAGCTGAATCACCCGGCGCGGGCCTTCAAAGGCATGAAAGCCATGCCAGGCATTGGGTTCGTTCTTGAAAATCAGCATTGTGCCTTCATCCGGTGGCACTTCCGCGATCACGTCTTCCAAATTGTCGGGCCCGCGCAGCAGCCGCAGGCGGCCGGTCTTCGCTTCCCAGGCATTGTTCATATAGATCAGCACGGTGATCAGCTTGGTGCGGCTGTCGGTATGAATCTGGCCGTCACGCGCCGCCGAGACGCCGCGCGCCGTTACCATGGTGGGGCGGCCTTTCAGGCTGAGGCCCAGCTTGCGTTCCACGGCCTGGGTGAATTCCGGTCCCTGGATCGCGGCCATGAATTCCGCGAAAGCCGGGCCGTATTTCAGGGTGGGCAGCGGAAAAGAACCAGGATGGGCCACCAGGGGATAATCGGCATTGATCGCGCCCATCGCGCCAGGCTTCACGAAACGCGGCACCATGGCGAAGGGGAAAGGCTCGCGCGTTAAAGGGGCGGCGTCGAAGGCTTCCAAGTCGATTGGTAGGGCGGTCATGACCTTGGAAATACTATTTCCAGGCATGAAACGCAAAATGGGAAGTGCGCCTTGACCGCGCCCCGCCTCCCCTGCGTGCGCGAAGCGCACTGGCGGGGGAGGTGCCGTAGCTGGCTCTCGAGCCAGCGAAGGCGGAGGGGGTTTAATGCGTCGAATAGTGAATGATCTGCCCGGTATTGCCGATGGCGCTGGATGTCAGGCTGGTCGAACCGCCGATATTCGAGACCGTGGCATTCACGGTTGAGGCGGACATGGAATTGTTGAACTGCTTGGACACGATCGGCATGTTCGCGGCATTGGAATCCGCTTCAAAGCTGTTGCCCAGCGCCGTGCCCCGCACCACGGCATCGCCCGTGATGTTGCTGATATTGGCATGGACGGAGGTCGACGGATCCGAAGATTCGCACTTCTGATAGGAATTGACCGCGGTCAGAACCGGATCGGTCGAGATGCTGGCGCCGTTGCAGATCGCTTGGCTGCTGACGCCGACGCTGCCCCAGACATTGGAGACATTGGTGTTGATGTTGCTGTCGATGGCGGCGGCCGGGCCTACGATCTGATTGTTCAGCACGCGCGTGTTGTTCATGGTGGTGATGTCGATCATGTTGCCGGCGGCGGCGCTCTGCACCACGGCATCGCCCCCGACTGTGTCGATGTTTCCTGTCAGATTCGAGAATTGCGATTGCAGGTTGATCTGGCCGTTGATGATGTTGCTGCCAACTTCGCCGCCGGAGTTACCGCCGCCGGGATGTTGGTTAGTACCGCCCGCGTAGGCGAACGTCACCGACAGCGCTGCCATTGCTGTAGCCATTATAAGGTTTTTGGCGCGAATCATTGCTGCTCTCCATGGAATAGGGGCGATCTGCGGAATAAGGCTGATTGGTCGCACGCGTGGGATACGGGCGGTCGCCCAAGGGATCGGCGGCGGTGTTGAGCGGCGAGCCGCACATGCCGCCGGACGGAATGCGATAGATGCGGGTGACCATCTCCAGTGCCGCGCGTTCGATCACCGAACGCACCGCCAGTTGGATCGGCTCCAGCGCGCTTTCGCCGGCGCTGAGATCGAAGAAGTTGGTGCCGAGGAAATCGAACACACCGGCCGAAATCTGATGGCCAATGATCTGCTTCTGGTAGGAAATCACATCCGCGACTTCCAAGGTATTGGTGTTCACCAGGCGTAAATCCAGGCCGACATTCATCACATAAATGGCGCCGCCCAGAGTGCCGGTGGTGGCGTTGGTGGCAGTGCCGCCGCCGGTGCCGCTGGCATTCTCGGACCGGATGTTGAAGTTCAGTTCGGTGATGCCGCCGACGATGTAATAGTCGGAGCCGGGAATCGAACCGGCCATGATTTTGCGGAAATCCCCGTCTTTGGGATTCTTGTCGTCGCCGATCAGCTTGTTGTTGGCGTATTTCAGTTCCAGCTCGGCAACCGATGTGTCGAAACGTTCGACCATATGGACGCCGGATTTGGACAGCGCGGTCATCGCCATCAAGGCGGCGCCCGCCGTCACCTTGCGGCCCGAACCGTCGGCTTCGATCTTGCCGGTATAATCGGCGATCTGGCCCACCGCGATGCGGACCGGATGCTGACTGACAATGCCGGACATGCAGCGCAGGGCGCTGGAATAGGGTGTTTCGTTCGAGATGACGGGCGAGCCGCCGATCGGTGAGGTGTAGCGGCCCACGGCATCCGCCGACGGGCTGATGCAGCCTTCCAGCGCCAGCGCAGCCAGTATCACCATCGCTGGTTTCCAAAGATGTTTTCGTCCGCGAGGCGTCATGGGGGGGATAACCCTTCTTTCATTCACGTCAGCGGCCATTGATCTGAGCGGTCGCTGTCTGATTGCCGTTGTTGATCTGGCTGGAATCCACCACCGTGGTGTTGTGATTGCCGACCACGACCACATTGAGCGAATTGCCGATGGCGGTGGCCTGACCGGTTATGGGGCCCGAGCCCTGCACGCCGACGCCGCTGCCATAGGCGCTGGCCGATTGCGCGCCCGTGCTGGTGCTATAGCTGGAGCCGACGAACTGGCCGTTCACCACGGTCAGATTGCCGTTGGCGTCGCGCAGCGAGAAATTGGACGGCGTGTTCTGGGTGGTGTTGCCGAAGCCGTTGTAATTGGCGGAATTGGTCCAGTCGCCGGCCGCCGCGGCCGTGGAAAGGCCGGTGGCGACAAGGGCCGCAATCAAGATGGCTTTGGACATAGTCATGGCGAGGTCCCGGGTGCTCGTCCTCACCAGAGCAACCGCCATGCCAGATCTTAATTTCCGTTAGGGATTTGCCGTGCCGTGGCGGCACAGAAGGAAATATGCCCGAATTCGAGGTGGGCTCGGGGGCGAGATCAGGCCAAACGCCTCGCTTCGGCACGGTTTTTTGCGCGCGGGGTTGGCCAATTCCGTATCAATTCGGCACAAGTTCCCCGCGAAAATGCCTTCCGGATGGGGCAAGGGCCGAGGGTCCCCCGATTGCCTGTCAAAGGGGAATGCTTACATTCCGGCCATGGCCTTCCTGCAGCCCCAGTCGTCCGATCCCTGGACCCGCCAGCCTATGTTCCGGGCGCCGGCGGTGGTCATCAGCCTGATCGTCATTCTGGTTGCGGCGCATGGCGCCCGCGCCATGATGCCCGCCAATCTTTCCGCCGAGCTGATCAATCAGTTCGCTTTCATTCCCGCCCGCTACAGCCAGGTGTTTCTCGCCAGCCACAATGTCGATCCCGGCGGCTGGCTGGCGCAGATCGTGCCGTTTGCCAGCTATATGGCGCTGCATAACGATGCCACGCACCTGATCATCAACAGTCTGTGGCTGCTGGCGTTCGGTCCCATCGTGGCGCGTCGCTTTGGCGGCTTTCTGTTTCTGCTGTTCTTTCTGACTTGCGGCGTGGTGGGTGCGCTCACCCATCTGGCGTTCAACTGGGGTTCGGCGGTGCCGGTGATCGGCGCGTCCGGTGCGATATCGGGTCTGATGGCGGCGGGCCTTCGGCTATTGCCGGCCCAGGCGCCATGGGCCCAGGCGGGCGAAGAGCGGATGGCGCCGATTTTCTCGCGGCAGATTCTCGTCTTCACCTTGATCTGGATGGGAATCAATCTGGTGGCCGGCTTGACTGGGCTGGGCATCGGCGGCGAGGCGGGCACCATCGCCTGGCAAGTCCATCTGGGTGGTTATCTGGCAGGCCTGTTCCTGGCCGGACCGCTCGACAAGCTGCGGCCGCGCATCAACGTCATCTGAAATTCGATACCGCGCTACGCCTCGCTTAAGCTCGGCGCGTTCGCCGTTCGATTTGGTCCACCGGACCAAATCCTCGACGAGCTTCCGCTCATCGAACACGGCTCACTCAGCGGGCGCCGGCGCATGTGGCGCAGAGCCGCCCCTCTTCTTGCCATAGATGGAGAAGCGTGAGCCCAGGCGATCGAGGTACGTATAGATCACCGGCGTGATGTAGAGCGTCAGCAACTGCGACAGCAGCAGGCCGCCCGCCACGCACAGGCCCAGCGGCCGGCGGGACTCGGCGCCCGCGCCCAGGCCGAGCGCGATGGGCAAGGTGCCCATCATCGCCGCCATGGTGGTCATCATGATCGGACGGAAGCGGGTGAGCGCGGCTTCATAGATCGCCTGCTCCGGCGTGATGTTGGAGGAACGCTGCCGCTCCAGCGCGAAGTCGATCATCATGATGGCGTTCTTCTTCACGATGCCGATCAGCATGATCATGCCGACAAAGGCGTAGAGCGTGAGAGGCAGGCCGACGATGAACAAGGTCAGCAGCGCGCCCAACGCTGCCGAGGGCAATCCTGACAGGATGGTGAGCGGGTGAATGAAGCTCTCATACAGAATGCCCAGGATGATATAGACCACGATAATGGCGATGAGGAGCAGCATGCCCATATTTTGGGTCGAGCTTTGAAACGCGGCTGCGGTGCCCTGGAAGCTGGCAGTCACCGAATCCGGAACCCCGACCGCCACGTTGGCGTCGCGAATGGCGGTCACGGCATCCGACAAAGTCTTGCCCGGGGGCAAGTCGAAGGAAATCGTCACGGCGGGCACTTCGCCGGAATGGTTGACGCTGAGCGGCTGCGTACCGGCACGAATGTCGGTCACCGCTGACAACGGCACCAACTGGCCGGTGTTGGAGGTGATGTAGAGACGTTGCAGCGCCTGCGGGCTGTTCTGGAATTTCGGCAGGAGCTCGACGATTACCTGATACTGGTTGGACGACGTATTGATCTGGGAAATCTGAGTGCCGCCAAAGGCGCTGCCCAACGCGGTCTCGATCTGCTGTGCGGTGACGCCCAAAACAGCGGCGCGGTCGCGATTGATCTTGACCTGAACTGCCGGCATCACCGCATCAAGGTCGGAATTGACATCGACGAAGGCCGGCATCGACTTCATCTGCGCCATCAGGCGTCCGGAAACGTCCTGCAGTTCCTTCTGGTCCAGTGCCTGCATTGTGTACTGATACTGGGAACGCGAACCGCGCCCGCCGATGCGGATGGTGGGCGGATTGACCAGGAACACATTGACGCCCGGGAACCGGTTCAGCTTGGGCCGCAGTTCGCGGATGATCTGGTCGGCGGAAAGCTTGCGATCCTTGAGCGGCTTCAGGACGATGATGTTCATGAAGGCGCTGTTGGAGCCGGCAGTGCCGTTGCCGCCCGGAATCTGACCGAACACGCCCGCGACATTGGGATCGGCGTTGACGACGCGCGAAACTTCATCGAGATATTTGTACATCTGCGCGGACGAGGTGCCGTTCTGTGCCTGAATTTGTCCTCCGAGGCGGCCATTATCGTCGGCCGGCAGGAAGTCCTGCTGCATCACCGAGAAAAGCAGACCCGAGACCACCACCGACAGCACGAACAGCCCCAGGATTACGCGCCGGTGATTGAGGCTCCAGGTGAGCGTGCGGTTATAGGTGTCCTGCATGGCGTTGAAGGTATTTTCGCTCCAACGATAGAAGGCATTGTGCTTCTGGCCGTGCTCGTCCTTGAGGATGCGGGCGCACAGCATCGGCGTCAGCGTCACCGAAATGATGCCCGAGCACAGGATCGCCAGGATGATGGTGACGGCGAATTCGTGCAGCAGCCGTCCCACGATGCCGCCCATAAAGACGATCGGGATGAACACCGCCGCCAGCGATATCGTCATGGAAAGGATGGTGAAGCCGATTTCCGACGATCCCTTCAATGCGGCTTCATAGGGCTTTTCGCCCATCTCGATATGGCGGACGATGTTTTCGAGCATCACGATGGCATCGTCGACCACGAAGCCCACCGACAAGGTCAGCGCCATCAGCGAAAGATTGTCGAGATTGAAGCCGAAGGCTGACATGCCCGCAAACGTGCCGATGACCGCGATGGGCAGCGCCAGGGATGGAATGATGGTGGCGGAGAGGCGGCGCAGGAAGATGAAGATCACGCCGACCACCAGCGCACCCGCGATCAAGAGCGTGGTCTGCACATCCTCGATGGAATTGCGGATATTGACGCTCTGGTCGTACATCACTTCCAGCTTGACTGCCGGCGGCAGGCCTTCCTCGAATTTGGGCAGCACGGCCTTGATCGCGTTGATCACGCCCACTGTGTTGGAGCCGGGCTGGCGATTGATTGCCAGTGCGATGATCCGGTTGTTCCGGAACCAGCTGCCGCCATAGGGATTTTCGAGCCCGTCCAAGGTGTGGGCGACATCCTTCAACCGGATGGGTGCACCGTTGCGGAAGGCGATGATCTGGCGGTCAAATTCGGCGGCATTGTTCAACTGGCCATCGGTGTGGATGGTCTGGGCCTGCACCGCGCCATTGATGGAGCCGGTCGCCTGATTGACGTTCGACGAGGCCACCGCATTGGTGACCGAATCGATGCCGATCTGGCGAGCCGCCAGCGCGTCGGGATCGGCCTGGATGCGCACCGCATATTTGGAAGCGCCGAACACCGACACCTGCGCAACGCCGTTGATGGTGGAGAGTTGGCGGGCCAGCAGGGTTTCGGCATATTCGTCGATCGCCGTCCGGTTGACCGTTTCGGAATGCATCGCCAGGAACATGATCGGGAAGTCGGCCGGGTTCACCTTGCGGAAGGTGGGCGGCTGCGGCATCGAGCGCGGCAGCTGACGCTGGGCGGCGGAAATCGCCGCCTGCACATCCTGGGCGGCGCTGTCGATATTGCGGTCCAGCGAGAACTGGATGGTGATGTTGGTGTTGCCCTGCGACGAGGACGAAGTCATCGAGTCGATGCCGGCGATGGTGGAGAACTGGTTCTCCAGCGGCGCGGCAATGCCTGAGGCCATCGTGTCGGGATCGGCGCCCGGCAAGCTGGCATTCACCTGGATGGTGGGGAAGTCGACATTGGGCAGGTCGCTGACCGGCAGATTGAAATAACCGAAGACGCCGAAGATCACCAACGCCGCCATGAAAAGCGTGGTCAGGACCGGACGCTCGATGAAGATGCGCGAAATATTCATGGCTTATCCGTCGTCTTCAAAAAGTCGTTTCTACTGTGCGTCCGCTTTTGCGCCTTGACGCTGACCGCGCTTGCCGCCTGCAGGCTTTTCGGCGCCATCGGCCGGACCCGGCATTGTGCCGGGCGGACGGGCGCGCGCCACCGTCACCTTGGAGCCCGGAAGCGCGCGCAATGCGCCGTCGACGATCACCATCTCGCCGCGCTTCACGTCGCTTTGGATCGCCATGTTCACACCGTCGTCGAACAGCACCTTAACGACGTGTTGTTCCACGACATGCTCCGGCGTCACGACATAGACATACTGGCTGTCGGGGCCCAGATTGATGGCCACACGCGGCACGATGATCGCGTTCTTGATGCTGTCCAGCGCCACGACGACATCGACCAGCTGACCAGGCACGAGTGCCGCATCTTCATTGGTGAAAGTTGCGCGCAACTCGATGGTGCCGGCGCTGCTGCTCACCGCGTTGCTGATGAAATCGACCGGCGCGGTCAGGTCCTGGCCGCCCACATCATGTAAATTCACGGTGGCGATCAGCCCGCCATGCTGGGCGCGTCCCTGGATACGCGGCAAATCCGATTGCGGCAGAGTGAATGACACTTTGATCGGCTGGATCTGGGTGATGGTGACCAGCGGCGCGGTCAGACCATTGACTGAAACCAAATTGCCCGGCTGCAGCAAGATCGGGCCGGTCTTGCCGTTCACAGGCGACGTGATCCGGGTGAATTCCAGATTGAGACGGGCGGCCTCTGCATTGGCTTTGGCCTGCAGATAGGCGGCCTCGGCGGTTTCATTTTGCTGCGCGGAGATCGCGTTTTCCAGCGACAGGCGCTGGTTGCGGTCGGCAGTGCTCTTGGCGGAAGCCAGCGTCGCCACCGCATTATCGTAGGCGGCCTGATAAGGGCGCGGATCGATCTCAAACAGAAGATCGCCGGCCTTCACCATCTGGCCTTCCTTGAAATAGGCCTTGGTGAGCTGGCCCTGCACGCGTGCAGTTACCGACACCATGGAATTGGCGACGACGGTGCCGATGGTGTGTTCCACCACCTGCATATCGCGTTGTTGTGCGGTGGTGACGCGCACCGGCGCAGGCGGCAAGCCGCGGCGCGGCGCTTTGTCGGCGGAATGGGTCCAATAATAATAGCCGCCTAGCACCGCAACGAGCGCGAGGCCGCCGATGAGATAACGGCGCGTCGAATGCGCGCCCCGAACCGTTTCATGATCCGGCACGTCATTGTCGGACGTTGGCGGCGTTACCTGCATATTCATGCGATCTTTCCCAAGCCGGCTCGCGGATGCGACGTCCGGCACTCCTTGTCATGACTTTGCGACACCGTGCTACGCAAGGTCGTTTTCCCTACACCGTATTGACACCGCCAACACCTCTAACAGCCTGGCGATGAAATTTACGTCCGAAATTCCACCCATCCCACACCCGCCGGGGGGATTTTTGCAAGCCGAACACGGCTTTAGCGGTATTTTGGCGCTCTACGCTGGAGACTCTATAGGGCAAAACTCTCTCATAATTGTCTCAAAAAGACCGCTCTGGCATCCTGTGGTCGCCCGAAAGCTTCGTTAACACATTGGAATCGTTGTTATTATTTTATGGCGGTGCGACTTTTGCGGCGCGCATTGCGGGGCCCCCGGGGGGCGTCTATAAGCCCGGCCTTCCCAGCCAGAGCGCCCTGACTCATGAATATTCGCAACATCGCCATCATCGCCCATGTCGACCATGGCAAAACCACTCTGGTTGACCAGCTGCTGAAGCAGTCCGGCTCGGTGCGCGAGAACCAGCACATGGCCGAACGCGCCATGGACTCCAACGACCAGGAGCGCGAACGCGGCATCACCATTCTGGCCAAATGCACCAGCGTCGAATGGCACGGCACGCGCATCAACACCGTGGACACACCCGGCCATGCCGATTTCGGCGGCGAAGTCGAACGCATCCTGTCGATGGTGGATGGCGTGGTGCTGCTGGTGGACGCGGCGGAAAGCGTGATGCCCCAGACCAAATTCGTGCTCTCCAAGGCACTGAAACTGGGCCTCAAGCCCATCGTGATCATCAACAAGATCGACCGGCAGGACGCCCAGCCCAAGGAAACACTGGAATCGATCTTCGACCTGTTCCTGGCGCTGGAAGCCAATGACGATCAGCTGAACTTCCATTATCTCTACGCGTCCGGCCGCAATGGCTGGGCGGTGAAGGAGCTGGAAGACGAGCGCAAGAATCTCGACCCGCTGTTCCAGCTGATCGTGGACGATGTGCCGGCGCCCAAGCCGCAAGCGCTGGCGGGCGAAGAGCATCCCTTCAAGATGCTGGTCACCACCCTGGAAGCCGACAACTTCCTGGGCCGCATTCTGACCGGCCGTATTGAATCGGGCGTCATCACCACCAATCGCAATATCAAGGCGCTGAATCGCGACGGCGAAATCATCGAGAAGACCCGCGTCACCAAGCTGCTGGCCTTCCGGGGCCTGGCACGCGTGCCGGTGGAGCGGGCGGAAGCCGGCGACATCGTCGCCATTGCCGGCCTGGAAGACGCCACCGTCGCCGACACGCTGTGCGACCTGAATGTGGACGCGCCGATTCCGTCGCACCCGATCGATCCGCCGACCCTGGCGATGACCATCTCGGTCAATGACAGCCCCTATGCGGGCCGCGAAGGCGACAAGGTGCAGAGCCGCGTCATCCGCGAGCGCCTGATGCGCGAAGCCGAAGGCAATGTTGCGCTGAAGGTTGCCGAGACCGGCGAAGGCGCCTTTGAAGTGGCGGGCCGCGGCGAATTGCAGCTCGGTGTGTTGATCGAATCCATGCGCCGCGAAGGTTTCGAGCTTTCGATTTCGCGCCCGCGCGTGCTGTTCAAGACTGTCGATGGCGAGAAAATGGAGCCAATCGAGGAAGTGACGGTCGATGTCGACGATCCCTATACCGGTATCGTCATCGAGAAGATTTCCGTCCGCAAGGGCGAGATGACCGACATGCGCCCCACCGGCGCGGGCAAGACCCGCATCGTGTTCCATGCCCCGGCGCGCGGCCTGATCGGTTATCACGGCGAATTTCTCACCGACACGCGCGGTACCGGCGTGATGAACCGCATGTTCCTGGATTATGCCCCGCACAAGGGCAGCGTCGGCGGCCGCACCAATGGTGTGCTGATCTCGACTGAGCAGGGCGAGGCGGTGACCTATGGCCTCTGGTATATCGAGGAGCGCGGCAAGCTGTTCATCACCACCGGCGCCAAAGTCTATGAAGGCATGATCATCGGCCAGAACGCCAAGGACAACGACCTGGACGTCAATCCGCTCAAATCCAAGCAGCTCACCAATATCCGCACCACCTCCAAGGACGAGGCGGTGAAGCTGACCCCGATTGTGCCGATGACCCTGGAACAGGCGATGGCCTATATCGAGGATGATGAACTGGTGGAAGTCACGCCGCTGAACATTCGTCTGCGCAAGCGTGCGTTGCTGCCGCATTTGCGCAAGCGTGCGAAGCAGGCTGCGGACGCCTAAGATTTCTGTCACTGTTTGTGCGGCGCCCTTGATCATCGAGGGCGACCGCGCGAGGCTGTGTCCATGACCGTCACGCCCGAACTGATCGCCTTCGCCAATCGCCTGGCTGACACGTCGGGCGAAGTGATCCGCCCCCTGTTCCGCCAGCGCATCGACGTGGCGCACAAGCAGGGTGTCCATGATTTCGATCCCGTGACGGAGGCCGACAAGGGTGCCGAGCGCGCGATTCGCGAATTGCTGGCGTGTGAACGCCCCGATGATGGAATCCTGGGCGAAGAATATGGCGAGCAGATTGGCAGTTCCGGTTATCGCTGGGTGCTCGATCCCGTGGACGGCACCCGCGCCTTCATCACCGGGCGGCATGAGTGGGGCTCGCTGATCGCGCTGGAGCATGACGGCAAGCCGGTGCTGGGCATTCTTGATCAGCCGGTGTTGGGCGAACGTTTTATCGGCGTCGATGGCGCGGCGCATCTGGTGCAGGCCGGGAAGGCGTCGCAACTGCACACCCGCGATTGTGCCCTGCTTTCCGATGCGGTGCTCTGCGCCACCGATCCGGGCGCCTATTTCACCAAGGACCAGCTTTCCGCTTTTGCCCGCGTCGAACGGCTCGTGAAGATGACCCGCTATGGCGGCGATTGTTATCTGTTCGCGGCGCTGGCGCTTGGTTTTGTCGATGTGGTGATCGAAGCCAATTTTCACGCCTGGGATGTGGCGGCATTGATTCCGCTGGTCGAAGGCGCGGGCGGCATCGTCACCGCCTGGGATGGCGGCTCGGCGCAATCGGGAAAAAGCATCCTGGCTTGCGGCGACCGGCGCATTCACACCGAAGCGATGAAACTTCTCGCCAGCTAAAAATCGCTATCGTCAAATAAGGCGAAAATAGCGCGCAATTGCGCGCTGCCGCCCAATCCCGCCGCAATGATACCCTGCTTGTTTCTGCAACCGCGAAGCCTGTCCCCACGTTTTCTTACCGTAACATTCACAGGGCAGGACATCACATGAGTGACCTTCGCAACCTAAATGACTTCAATTCCGCGCCGATGGCGCCGGAAGAAGTTCGCGCAACCGAAATCGGTTTCGGCGAGCAACACACCATGATCGATAATGGCGGACTTTCCGGCTTTCACCACTTCGAGGAAGAAGAGGAAGGCAGCGGTAAGGCCAAGATGATCGGCGGCGGTTTGGTTGTCGCACTGCTTCTGGGCGCCGCGAGCTTCTATGCCTTCAGCGGCTCGGGTTCTGTGCCGGCCGCGACGAAAGCGCCGGCTTCGCAGGTGGCGTCGAACACGCCGGTCCAGACCGCGCCTGCGCCCGTGACGCCGCCGGCCGCCATGCCGGCTCCGGATGTGGCCGCCAATATGCCAACCACGTCAGCCACCACGACCAAGTCGCCTTATGATGCCGCGCCGGTTGCCAAGGCTCCCGCCAGCGACACCGCCAGCGTCGCGCCTGATGTGAAGGCCGACAAGCCGGTGAAAAGCGCCAGCAAGAGCAAGGATGGCTCTGCCTTGAACAAGGTGGAATCCGAGCAGACCGCGCAGCTGAATTCAGCGGCTGATCGCGCCACGAAGAACGGCTCGGTTGCCGTGCCTCTGCCGGCATCACCAGATGTCGCCAGCAATGCGCCGGCTCCGTCTTCCGATGCAGCGGTCGCGACCGCGCTGCCCACCCCGCCGGCCCCCCCGGCTTCGTCGGTGGCCAGCAATGGTCAGCTGGTTCCCCAGCCCGGCAATACCGCTCAGGATATCCCGGCCACCCCGGCTGTGACCCCTGAGCAGCAGCCGACCGCTCCGGCGACCCCGGCCCCGCAGCCTGAACAGGCTCCGCAGGCCCAGCCGGCTCCGGTCCAGCCGCAGTAACTTAGATGTTGAAGAAAGAAGCGCCTCAGCGGGAAATCGCTGGGGCGCTTTTCTTTATGAAATCGTCGAAGGCCGACCAGAAGCGGGTACGGATAGCATCGCGCTCCATCAAGATTTCATGTTCCGCACCGGCAATCTCGACAAACCGGGCATCGGGCATGCGGGCGGCAAACGCCGCGGTGGCGGGCGTCTGGCAGATCCGGTCGTGGCCGGCGCCGAAAAACAGGGACGGCG
>JBEPVO010000040.1:0-20101 GCA_041690975.1 Alphaproteobacteria bacterium | reverse complement strand
GGCGCGGCATGGGCGCCAAACAGGATTTTCGTGCACAACAAGGTAAGGCGCCGTTGCTGGTTTCGATGGGAATGGTGGAACAGCGCGGAATCGTAGCCAAAGGAGTGGCATTGTGACTCACAACGACGTTCTTGCAGCGGCAGGGCTGAGCAGAGCTGAACTGGCTGGAGGCACGCTGGCCGTGCTTTCGCCAATAGACGGCGTTGAAGTGGCAAAGGTTACGCAGACCGATCCGTCCGAGGTGCCGGCAATTATCGCCAGGGCGCAATGGCCCTTGTCGCGCCAGGCTTCGTAGTGATGGTCATCATCTATTTCAGGGTGGCGGCCAGTGACGCTCATCTCACTCCTGCCGTAGCGCAAACACCGAGTATGCATTAACATCTGGTCCAGATCATCAGATGGGCTGGCCAGCGGACAGAAGCAGAAAGCTCACTCCGTACGAGTGACTGTATCGGTGGTCGCGGCGATGATCAGATCGACCTGGGCGGCCAAACTGTACAGGATTGGAACTGCTGCAAAATGACTGATCAAACGTCTCACGCCGCGATTGATATTTTGCGCGACTTTGACGCAATCCGCGCGTTGTTTCCGGTCACCCAGTATCAGGCTTACCTGATGAACGCGGCCCAATCGCCGCTGAACACGCGCAGCCGCGCCGCGCTGGATTCATACTTGGATCTGGCAGCGGTTGATCTTAACGCCCGACCCTCGGTTCGCGAGCCGATCCGCGAACTCCTGGCCGGCCTGCTTGGCGGGCAACCAAAAGACTACGCGGTTACCACCAGCACCGGCACGGGTATCAGCACCGTCGCGGCTGGGTTTTTGTGGCAGGCTGGCGATAATGTCGTGTTGCCCGCAAATGAACATTGGAACAACACCTTTCCATGGTTCAATCTGCAAAGCCGCGGCGTGAGCACCCGAATGGTGCAGCCCAATGCAGACAACCGTGTGCTGGTCGAAGATTTGGCTGCGCAGGTGGATGACCGCACACGGGTTATTTCTATCACAGCCGTTCGATTTGACACCGGGTTTCGTGCCGATTTGCGGGCGCTGTCCGATCTGGCACATGCTCATGACGCGCTGCTGGTTGTCGACGGCACACAATGCGCGGGCGCAAGTCGGATCAACGTCATTGACGATGGCATTGATGTTCTGGCCTGCGGCGGCTTCAAATGGTTGATGGGCTTGGCCGGCACCGGCTTCATGTATGCCAATGAGCGCGCCCGCGCGCTGATTGCACCAGTGTCACCTGGAATGTTTGCCGCCGAGCACAGCTTTACCGAGCTCAAATTCCATTATGATGCGCGGCGCTACGAGACCGGCACCGTCGCCTACTCACTTTTGCATGGTTGGGCGGCAGGGCTGCGCCTGTTGACGGAAATTGGGATTGAAAATATCGCTGTACGCAATCTCCGTCTGACCGACCGGTTGATTGCGGGGCTAAGAATTGCAAAGCACCGTGTGTTGTCACCAGTCGAAACCCCACAGGAACGTTCCGCAATAATTGCGTTTACGGCAGGTAGCGAAATTGCCAACAAGGCGTCTTTCGATAAACTTGCGAAAGCCAAAGTTCAGGTTTCGTTACGCCCCGGCTCCCTCAGGGTCAGCCCGAACTTCTTCAACTCCGAAGCCGAGATTGACCAGCTCTTGAACTGTCTCTAAGGCGCGCCTGTCACCGACCTGCCAACCCGTGGTATGGCAGTGTAAGAAGAATCTCTTGGCATTGCGAGCGAATTGGGGGGAATCGAGCATCGCTGCTCATCACCTTCGCGCTTAACATTGGTGTTCGATATTATCACTGGCATTGTCGCGGGCTGCGTGGTGGCGACTCTGCTCGTACCGATAAAAGCTTGTTTCTAACTTTAAGGGGAAGATCATGAAGCGTTCACTTGGCAATGTCGTCGCATGCATAACATTCATCGCTGCAACACTGTCCGCTGGCACGGCGTGCGCCCAAACCGCGAGTAAACCGTATCGCCTTGAATGGGTCTTTCACGTTAAATGGGGTCATCAACACGACTGGTGGAAGATATTCCAAAAATATCAGATAGCGACCTTGGATCGGGAGAAGGAGCTCGGCTACATTACCGATTACACCATCGATGCGCCCGTCAATCATGCCAGCGACGACTCGCGATGGGATTATCGCATCATCATTACCTTCTCCAGCTATGAAGCTTCAGAACACAGCGGTGAAGTCGAGCGGGAGCTATTTCCCGACAAGGCCACGCAGGAGCGTGAAGAACAGCAGCGCTGGGACTTAACGCTCAATCATTGGGACATGCCGCTTGAGCGGGTTGATCCTCACGGTTAAATTCAATTCGTCTGCCGCAGTGAAGGCGTCATAGTGCTGGTAACGATTGCCGCCGATAACAACGTCGTGGGCCTTCCCGAAGCTTCATAGTGGTAGTGCTACTTTTATAACGGGCTTTCCCGCTTGCAGTTTATTCCGATGGCCCCGTTTCGGCACCGGTTTGTCAGATGGAACACACGCTTTCGCCAATCCCATATCGGAAATTGGGTTTTCGAGTGTGGGTTTCGTTGGTATTAGTGTCGGTATACTTGAGTTGTCGTAAAATATTACCAAGCGATATCAATAGGTTATAAGACAAATGTGGGTGCGTCCCCGGGCGCCACTTCACTCGATAAATTTAAAGTTCTGGAATGCCAAGTCGAGCCTGCGGATTTGGCGAGATCAGGATTTCTTCACCGTCAGATCGGCGTGAACGGTGACGATTTTTCCGAGATCGGGCATCTGACTTCCCATTTCCTGACCCCAGACCGAAATCAGCCCATTTGATCGGGACGTCGCCCACCATATGCGCGGCGGCGCCATTAATAGCCATTGTGAACGGCATACGAACGGGTTTGACGATACCGTGAGGGTTGCATCGGCAATATAATTGTCACCGGACAGATGCTGGAAACTTTTGCTTTCGAATTTTGCGGAAAGAGATTTTCCGATGCCGAAGCCCTGATCGCTTTTCAGAGTCTGGTCGGTGTCGCATCAGACAGTCCGTTCAACGTCAGTTTCAACTGGCGTCTCAAGCGCTGCAGCCATGGGCTTCGCTTTTGCTTGAACTTTCTACGCGCGGCATGAACCGCAAGTGCATCAGGATTGTTGGTATCTCTCGATGGAGGAATTCTTTGTAGTGGGCTAAAATGGTAGCTTAACGTCATGGACTAGGCGTTTTGTGATTCGTGGGAGGATTACATGGCTCGCTTTCGGTTTTTGCCGGCTGTATTGACTGTTTTTCTGATCGCGCCAGCTGCAGCCCAGGACGCACCGGATCTCAACGATATTCCCAGCAAGATCGTCAAAAACACCGTTGGCTATGATTACGAGAAACGCGTGGAAATGATCCCCATGCGAGACGGCGTCAAGCTCTACACGGTCCTGGTGATCCCGAAGGGCGCGCACGACGCGCCGATGGTGATGACACGCACGCCTTATAATGCTGCCAAGCGCGCTCAAGCGAGCGAAACGCCTTATCGCGCCGTCGCTCTTGCTCATAGCGAAGAGCTTTTGACGAACGATGGCTATATCCGCGTGTTTCAGGACGTTCGAGGTAAGTACGGTTCGGAAGGTAATTTCGTTATGACCCGTCCGGTGCGCGGGCCGCTTAATCCTACCAAAACGGATGAAACGACCGACGCCTGGGACACCATCGACTGGCTGGTCAAGCATGTGCCCGAAAGCAACGGCAGGGTCGGTATGGTTGGCTCGTCTTATGAAGGTTTTACCGTCGTCATGGCGCTGCTTGATCCGCATCCCGCTTTGAAAGTGGCGGCACCCGAAAGCCCCATGATCGATGGTTGGATGGGTGACGATTGGTTCCATTATGGTGCTTTCCGACAGAATAACCTCGACTTTATTACTGGTGAGTCCAGCGCACGCGGAGAAGGGGAAGGCGTACCGCGCGCCATCTATGACGATTATGACGGTTTTCTGCGTGGCGGCTCGATTGATGACTGGGCTAAGGCGCACGGTGTTGATCAATATCCCTATTACCAGCGCGCCGTGAAGCATGCCGCCTATGATGCATTCTGGCAGGGGCAGGCGTTGGACAAGTTGCTGGCGCAGCATCCGTCACACGTGCCGACAATGTGGGAGCAAGGCCTTTTCGATCAGGAAGATATGTGGGGCGCCATTCACAGCTGGACGGCTCTAAAAAACGCCGGCTATAGCGACAACAATTATTTGGTCATGGGCCCATGGCGACATAGTGGTGCGAACTATGACGGCACTTCGCTGGGTGAGCTCAAGTTTGAAGGCGATACAGCCCTGCAATGGCGGCGCGACGTACTCAAGCCTTTCTTCGATCATTATTTGAAGGACAGCCCCAAGCCCGATACGCCAAAGGTAATGATTTACAACACGGGCGAGAATCGTTGGGACCGTTTTGCGGCTTGGCCACTGGCCTGTGAGAAAGATTGCGCCGCAACCCTGAAGCCGCTCTATCTCGCCGCAAATACGACCCTGTCATTTGATGTGCCATCCGCAGGTTCTCAATCCTATGTGTCGGATCCCGCTAAGCCAGTACCTTATTTGCCCCGCCCGGTACGGTTCGACGACACGCCCCGTTGGCAATCCTGGCTCACAACCGATCAACGGCCATTTGCCAACCGGCCGGATGTGCTCACGTATGAAACCGATGTGCTGAAAGCACCGGTTCGTATCAGTGGTGTGCCAGTGGCCGATCTTTATGCCGCGACCAGCGGCACTGACGGCGACTGGGTCGTGAAGCTTATCGATGTCTATCCCGATATGCTGGCCGCCCGTCCGGACATGTCAGGATATGAGCTTCCGATATCGATGGACATATTTCGCGGGCGCTATCGGGAGAGTTTTGAACGCCCAAGCCCGATCCCCGCAAATCAATCGCAGCGATATCATTTTACCATGACGCCGACCAATCACGTATTCCTGCCCGGTCACCGGATTATGGTCCAGATTCAATCGAGCTGGTTTCCGCTCTACGACCGCAACCCACAGACTTACGTGCAGAATATTTTTGCGGCTAAACCTGGGGATTATAAAGCGGCCACCCAAACCATTTTCCATGGTGGTACGCAAGCGAGCGCGATTTTATTACCGGTGGCCGCTATGATGAAGTAGGCAGATGGACCGGGGAACGCCAACCCAATGGGTATACCGAACCGCTACTGCACAAATTTCGCAGATGCGCCAAGGATGACGTTTAACAGCTGGAGCTTCATGCTCATACTTGAAGCCAAGTTGAGAGAAAATGCATCTATATGGAGATGCGCCACCTGGTCTAACTCAGCTAATTCGCCTTCTTTGGCGAACCATGCGAGTACGACGATTTTCCGCCCGGTCGGCACTGCAAAAATGGGATTGTCCAGCGACCCCCTCGCGGTGGTGGATGCGCGGCTGCGCGTCCATGGTGCGTAAGCGCTGCGGGTCGTGGGTGCCTCGGTGATTTCCAACATCACTTCGGGCAATACCAACACGCCGGCTATCATAATCGCGAAAATGGCAGGGGCTATATCCTCGAAGACAGCCGCGCCTAGCGCCATGTTCCCGGTTTCCGGCTTCGCGCCTTCTACGCCGATGTCTGCGGTTGTTCCGCGAACAACTGAATGACGTAAAGATTGCGTGATCCGGCAGCTCTATTGTCGGACCGGGTGCAGAAAAATCGCTCTTTGCCCGTCATAGACTCATCAAGGAAAATGACATCCAGCGATTTCAGCGCGACGACCGAGCGTTCCATCCCCAGGGTCAGGTCGCAAAGCGCTACGAACAGGGTTGCACACGCCTGCGGAAGGATCGGGATCGGGCCATCCGCTATGACCAAGCTCATGCGGGACGAGAACTGGCCACGCCGGGTCATGACATTGAGGTCTTTTGCGCCGCCGCCGTCCTGAATCTCCGCCATGCAGGGAACATCGCCGGCGAAGACGATGGATCTGGTGCCCGCAGAGAGAGAAACCGCGGCTGCGCCATCAATGCTGAGAGCGAGCGTCCCCTCAAGAACCGCAAGTAACCTGTCTATGCCCGGGAAATTCGAGAAAGGCCCGCTTTCTCTGACTTCGGCAATGCTGACCCGCCATCCAAAAGTTTCGAGATCGGCATCGCGCGGAAAGATGGCCAGTTCGCTGGTAACCCCTTTACCGTTTTTCCAGGCCGACTGCGGGCGACCCTTTGCCGGATGCAATGTCATTGCCATGACTTCGTCCGACTGGTTTCAGGCAGGATATCCTACCCGCGCTGCAGGAGGTGGCGTTATTCGCTGCCCGTTATCCCTGGCAAATCCAGATCCATCTCGCGGGCGCAGGCGATCGCGATGTCATATCCGGCATCGGCATGCCGCATCACCCCGCTCGCCGGATCGTTCCAGAGAACTCTTCCCAGCCGTTCAGCCGCCGCCTGGGTTCCGTCGGCGACGATCACCATTCCGGCATGCTGGGAATATCCCATCCCGACGCCGCCGCCGTGATGCAACGAGACCCAGGTTGCGCCGGACGCGGTGTTGAGCAGGGCATTGAGCATCGGCCAGTCTGAAACCGCATCGGATCCGTCCCGCATCGCCTCGGTTTCACGGTTGGGGGAAGCGACTGATCCTGAATCCAGATGATCGCGGCCGATTACTATGGGCGCCTTCAATTCGCCGCGGGCAACCATCTCGTTGAAAGCCAGGCCAAGGCGGTGTCGATCCCCCAGGCCGACCCAGCAGATGCGGGCGGGAAGACCCTGGAACTTGATCCGGTTGCGCGCCATGGTCAGCCAATTGTGCAAATGCGCATTGTCGGGCAGCAATTCTTTGACCTTCGCGTCGGTCTTGTAGATGTCTTCAGGGTCACCTGACAAAGCCACCCAGCGGAACGGGCCGATACCTCTGCAGAAAAGCGGCCGGATATAGGCTGGAACGAAACCCGGGAAATTGAATGCGTCGGTAACGCCTTCGTCTTTCGCCATCTGGCGGATATTGTTTCCATAATCGACCGTCGGCACGCCCCGCTTCTGAAATTCCAGCATCGCCTGGACGTGAAGGGCCATCGATTGTTTCGCCGCTTTCTCGACCGCCTTCGGATCGCGCTCCCGCATGCTCGCCCACTGATCAAGCGTCCAGCCTTTTGGAAGATATCCATTGATGGGATCGTGTGCGGAGGTCTGGTCCGTCAAAAGATCCGGCTTGATACCTTTCAGCAGCAGCTCGGGCAGAATTTCCGCGGCGTTGCCCAAAAGCCCGACCGATGTCGGCGTCCCGCTCTTGCAGGCGCGGCGAATTATCTCCAACGCATGATCCAGGTTGGCGGCGACCTGATCGAGATAGCCGGTGCGGATGCGCATATCGATGCGCGATGGTTGGCATTCGATCGCAAGGCAGGAGGCGCCTGCCATGACCGCGGCCAAGGGTTGTGCGCCGCCCATTCCCCCAAGACCTGCTGTCAGAAGCCAGCGACCGGAAAGGTTTCCGGAATAATGCTGGCGGCCCATTTCGGCGAAAGTCTCATACGTACCCTGCACGATGCCTTGCGCGCCGATATATATCCAGGAGCCGGCCGTCATCTGGCCATACATGGCCAGGCCCTTGCGATCCAATTCATTGAAATGATCCCATGTCGCCCAATGGGGCACCAGGTTGGAATTCGCGATCAGAACGCGCGGAGCATTTGTATGGGTGCGGAATACGCCGACTGGCTTGCCCGATTGGACCAGAAGCGTTTGATCGTCCTCGAGCCTTTTCAAGGTCGCGACGATGCGGTCGAAACTCTCCCAGTCCCGCGCCGCTCTGCCGATGCCGCCATAGACCACCAGTTCCTCGGGTCGTTCGGCGACATCGGGATGAAGGTTGTTCATGATCATCCGCATGGGAGCTTCGGTGAGCCAGCTTTTCGCGGTTATCCGGTCGCCGGTGTCGGGCTTGATCACGCGGCTATTGTCGATCCTGGTCATGGGCACCTCTGTTCTTGCGAAGTGGCGAAGTGAAGACAGGCCTCAAGAAGCTCGGAAAGCGTTTTTCTGGCTTTGGCCGCCCGTCGGGCGTCGAAGCGGGTGGGCCAGTTTTCCGGCTTCGGCCCGTCGGCCGGTTCATCCATATAGGCTCTGCAAGCCAGCTCGATCTGAAGTGCATGGATTCCGGCGGATGGGTTCGCGTAATGCCGCGTCGTCCAGCCGCCGCGAAACCGGCCATTGACGACGGTGGTCAAGCCCGAGTCGCTGCAAATTCTTTCGAGGGATGCCGTCAGCTCCGGAGGGCAGGTCCGTCCATTGTCCGTACCGATGTTGAAACAGGGCAAGGTACCTTTGAATAATCGCGGGATCTTCGACCGTATGGTGTGTGCGTCATAAAGAATCACCGTCCCCCATAGCAGGCGCAGGCGATCGATTTCTTCCGTCAGGGCGTGATGGTAGGGATCGAAATAACACCGCCGCCGCTCGTTGATCTCCGCGGCTTGGGGCTCGCGTCCGATCCTGTAGAGAGCTTCACCATCGAATGTGGTCAAAGGACACAGCCCAGTCGTCGCCTGCCCGGGATAAAGCGATCCGCCCTCCGGATCGCGGTTCACGTCAATGACCGTGCGCGACATTTCCGTCGCGAGGATTGTGATGTCGCGTTCGTAGGAAAATTCGTAGAGCCGTCGGGCCCACCAGTCCGTATCCTTGCGCGCCAGCCAGGGTGAATGAAGATTTCGCTCCACGGCCTCCGGAATTCGGGTTCCGGCGTGCGGGATGGCCAAAATGACGGGCACCTCGCCACGGCGCAGGTGCAGCCAGCGTTCCGTCATATCGTATCCACCCCCGGCAGCCGGACGCCATCGACGGCCTTGATGACCGATCCGCTGCGCACCAGTCGATTGGCTTCCTCGAGATCGGGGTACATATGCCGGTCGTCGTCCAGCGCCGCGATTTTGGCGCGGACGGCCTTGCGGACATTCTCCAGGCACCGGCTGGACGTCAGGCCTTGATGGAAATCGCAGCCCTGTACGCCGGCAAGCAACTCGATCCCGACGACGGCGGAGGTGTTCGCGGCCATGTGAATTAGCCGGCGTGCGCCGTGCGCGGCCATCGAGACATGGTCTTCCTGGTTTGCGGAGGTGGGAATGGAGTCCACGCTCGCGGGATAGGCATATTGCTTGTTCTCCGACACCAATGCTGCGGCCGTTACTTGCGCCATCATGAAGCCGGAGTTCAGTCCCGGCCGCGGCGTCAGGAACGCTGGCAGACCGGAAAGCGCGGGATCGATGAGCATCGCGATCCGCCGTTCCGCCAGGGAGCCGATCTCGCACAGGGCAAGCGCGATCATGTCGGCGGCAAACGCAACAGGTTCGGCGTGGAAGTTGCCGCCCGACAAGGCCTGGCCGCTTTCGGCGAAGATCAGGGGATTGTCGGATACACCATTGGCCTCATCGCGAAGCGTTGCCGCCGCCTGCCGCAAGATGGTGAGGATGGCGCCCATCACTTGTGGCTGGCAGCGCAGGCAGTAAGGGTCTTGCACCCTTGCATCGCCCGACAAATGCGACGCCCGGATGGCTGACCCGGCCATCAGATCCAACAACGCGGCCGCGGTTTCGATTTGGCCCGCATGGTTGCGGACGCGTTGGATGCGCGGGTCGAACGGGGTGTCGGAACCGCGCGCGGCTTCCGTCGCCAGAGCTCCGGTGATGAGAGCCGATCGATAGGCGTTTTCGGCTTCGAAAAGGCCCGCCAGCGCGTAGGCGGTCGAGAATTGCGTACCGTTCAGAAGGGCCAAGCCCTCCTTGGGACCAAGCGTAATGGGATCCAGGCCGTTCGCCTGGAGGGCCTCGAGCGCCGGCATCCTTGTGGCTCCGACAAATATCTCGCCGATGCCCATCATCGTTGCCGTCATATGAGCCAGGGGCGCCAGATCGCCCGAAGCGCCCACCGATCCCTGGCAAGGTACCACTGGTGTCAGACCGCGGGTCAGCATCGCGTCCAGAAAATCCAGCACGATGGGCCGCACGCCGGAATAGCCTTGTGCAAGGCTACACAACTTCAACGCCATCATCAGGCGCGCGATGTTGGTCGGCATCGGATCCCCCGTTCCAGCCGAATGAGACAGGACGATATTGCGTTGCAATCGTGCCAGGTCGGAATCGCCGATGCGCGTGCTTGCCAGTTTTCCGAAGCCCGTATTGATTCCGTACACGGCATCGCCGGTCTTGAGGATGCGGGAGACCGCAGCGGCGCTTTCCTGGACGGCGGGCATGCAAGATGCATCCAGCGCCAAGGGGGAGCCGCGATAAATCGCGCACCAATCGGCCAGCGAAACCTTGCCGGGCATCAGCGTGAGAGTCACAGGCCCCTCCAGACGCGGGAATGCAGCGGATTGGAGCCCATATTGTAAACCAGCTCGGACAGCTCGTTGACCCCCCAGACGGCCAGGTCGCATCGTTTGCCCGCTTCGAGGGATCCGATTTCGGAAAAATGTCCCAAGGCCCGCGCCGCCTCGCGCGTCATCCCCGCCATGCATTCCTCGATCGTCAGGCCAAACAGGATTGCCGCCATGTTCATGACGAGTAGGGGAGAGGTGACCGGCGAGGTGCCGGGATTGCAGTCGCTGGCGATGGCAATCTTGACGCCCGCGGATCGCAGCAGATCCAGCGGGGGCGGTCTTTTTTCTCTCAGAAAATAGAACGCGCCTGGCAATAATACGGCAATCGTGCCAGCCGCGGCCATCGCCGCGGCGCCATCCTTCTCGAGATATTCAAGGTGATCCGCCGATAGCGCCCCGAATTCGGCTGCGAGCGCGGCTCCGCCGGAATTGGACAATTGTTCCGCGTGAACCTTGACGGCGAGGCCGGCTTTCTTGGCAGCGGCAAGCACGTGTGCGGTTTGCTGCGCCGAAAATCCAATCGTCTCACAAAACACATCCACGGCGTCCGCCAGGTCCGCCTTCGCAACCCGGGGAATCATGATGTTGCAGACTTCGCGGATATAGCCATCCCCATCGCCATTGAATTCCGGCGGCAGGGCATGGGCGCCAAGAAAGGTCGTGAACACCTTTATGGGTCGGCGGCTCTCCAACAAGCGCGCCACGGAAAGCTGCTTCATCTCGTCCTGCAGACGAAGGCCGTACCCGGACTTTATCTCGATCGTCGTCACCCCTTGAGCCATCATCATATCGAGGCGCGCAAGTGCTTCGGACAGCAACGTTTCCCTGGTTGCGGCCCTGGTCTGGCGAACCGTGGAGAAAATGCCGCCTCCATTGCGGGCGATGTCTTCGTATGAAGCGCCTTGGAGCCGCTGTTCGAATTCGGCGTACCGGTTTCCGGCATAGACAATATGAGTATGACAATCGATCAGGCCGGGCGTTACCCAGCGACCGTCGCAATCGATGTCCTCGTCTGCCCGGAATGTCGGGGCATCCCTAGCGGCGCCGGCAAAAATGATCCTGCCGCTCTTGGCGGCAAGGAGGCCGTTCTCGATTATTCCGATGCCGGGACGAGAGGCGGCCAATGTGGCCAAGCGTGCATGACGCCATACCCTATCGCAGCGCATTGTTCCTCCGGGGCCTGTCAGCCCTTCTATGTATAGACATATTGCAAAAAGAGAGGGAATGTCCAGGCCTGCGTCCGCGAGTGAGTGAACCAATGCCGGCCACGATTTTGCATTTCGAGACGGCGCTTCTGCCCGGCGGGTGGGCGGCGAATGTCAGAATCCGGATGGGCGGCGGCATCATCCGGGAAGTCGTTTGCGATGTGGCCGCCGCACCGGACGCTGAAAGGCATAAGATCGGGTTGCCTGGCATGCCTAATGTGCACAGCCACGCATTCCAGCGTGGGTTCGCGGGCCTGGCGGAGAGGCGCGCCCGCGAGCGCGACAGTTTCTGGACCTGGCGGGAGATCATGTACCGCTTCGTGGATCTTATTTCGCCCGACGATTTGGAAGCGATCGCAGCGCTCGCTTATATGGAAATGTTGGAAAGCGGTTTTACCCATGTGGGTGAATTTCACTATCTGCATCGGGCGCCCGACGGTGCATTCTATGACGATCGGGCGCTGATGGCGGGCCGCATTGCTGCTGCGGCGGACGCAGTGGGAATCGGTTTGACTTTGCTGCCGGTGTTTTATGCCCATTCCGGATTTGGAGGCATGCCGCCGCAGGCAAGCCAAAGGCGCTTTATCTCCACACCGGAGGAATTTGGAAGACTGGTTGAAGGCTGCACCGTTGCGGTCGCCGGCCTGACGAACGGGCTTGTCGGGATTGCTCCGCATAGTTTGCGAGCGGTGACGCCGGACGAACTGACGGAAATACTTTCACTGGCGAGAAACTGCCCCATTCACATCCATATCGCCGAGCAAATGCGGGAAGTCGATGAATGCGTGGCCTGGTGCGGAAAGCCACCTATGGCGTGGCTGATGCAAAATGTTCCGGTCGATTCGCGATGGTGCATGATCCATGCAACGCATATCGACCAGGTGGATATGCACGCTATCGCGGCCTCAGGAGCGGTGGTGGGCCTGTGCTCCATCACCGAGGCGAATTTGGGAGATGGGATCTTTCCGTTGGGAAAATTCCTTGAATGTTCAGGAAAATTTGGGATTGGCTCGGACTCCAATATCCTCATCGACGCCGCCCACGAACTCAGGTTGCTCGAGTATGGTCAACGGCTCGCCGGCCAGGTCCGGAATGTCGCCGCTTCGACCACGATTCCATCCACCGGCCGGCTTTTGTTTGAAAGAGCCGTGACGGGCGGTGCGCAAGCCTTGGGCATCAAATCCGGTCTGGACGTCGGCTGCACCGCGGATATCATGGCGCTCGATGCGGATCATGCAGCGCTGGCCTGCCGCTCTGGAGATTCCCTGTTGGACAGCTATGTGTTCGCGGGAACTGGCGGTATCATCGCAGATGTTTGGCGTGGGGGAAGAAAACTTGTCAGTAACGGTCGGCATTTGCATAGAGAGGCCATCATCACTCGGTACCGCAAGGTGTTGGAAAAGCTTCTTTCACCCTAGCGCAGCGCTCACGGCATGAAGGTCGCATCTTCGCTATACGAAAAAATCCGGAAAAACATCGAAGACAAGATTCTGACCGGTGTCTGGGCGCCGGGGCATCGCATTCCTTTCGAGCGGGATTTGATGGCCCAGTATGGTTGCGCGCGCATGACCGTGAACCGCGCAATCGCCAGCCTGGTGGACGCAGGCTTGATCGTGCGCCGGCGGCGGGTGGGATCGTTCGTCGCCCAGCCGCATATCCGGTCGCTGATACTGGATATTCCGGACATCAAGGCGGACGTCGTCGCCAGAGGCGGGAGCTATGGCCTGCGTTTGCTGTCGCGAAAAGTCCGCAAGGCGACCCGCGCCGACGAAAAGGCGCTCGCGGGGGAGGGCTCCGTCATCGTCCTTCGCTGTCTTCATCTCGCGAATGGACGGCCATTCGCGCTTGAGGATCGCATTATCAATTTGAAGGCCGTGCCGGCGGCGGAGGTCGCGGATTTTTCCGTCGATCCTCCCGGCACCTGGCTGCTGGGTCATGTGCCCTGGACCGAGGCGGAGCACCGCATAACCGCGATCAATGCGGACGCAGCGACGGCCCAAATTCTGGATGTACCAGCCGGGGAGGCATGTCTGATGCTGGAGCGCCGGACGTGGCGCGGTAAAGCCAATATCACCGCGGTGCGGCAAATCTTCTTGGGCGCCACTTATGATCTGATCGCCAGATTTTCTTCCAAAAGCGTCGCGCCGCACATCCGCGCACCCGCCTGAAAGCAATCCGGCGGTTTCGCCGTTCCCTTGAGATGCATGGTTGTGACCTGCGTGCCCAATCACCGGCCCGGGTGCGGGGCAGCAGATATCTGGCGCAGAACCTTCAAGACGGAATATTGCGGGCCCGCTGTCGGTGCGGCAAGGCGCAGCCGGCCTCCCTGCCGGAACCGGGGAAAGTCACCGAGTACGATATCGACACGTGGGCAACCAGCAATCTCTTCCTGCCGGGACATCGCATCCGCCTGGAAATCCCCAGCAGCAATTTCCCGCATTTCGACCGCAACCTGAATACCGGCGAGGATCCGGCGACCGGAACGCGGATGCAGAACGCGGCGCAGACAATTTATCATTCTACGAAATACCCGTCCTACATTCTCTTACCTGTAATTCCTTCGGCGAAAATTGCTTCGAAGTAACGATGCGCTTCCGTTCATCCCGCGTTCAGATTGAAAGTTCTATTCGGTGGAAGGTTGAGCGGGGGCGCATATTTTCGAAGCGCCGCCGATCTCATCGCACCGTGTGGATAGATTTCATCATGGACCGTCCGATCGCGGTTGCGCGGTCCGCATTGTTGCCTGCGTTCTACTTGGCCGAATTTTGGGGGTGCCGGTGCCGACTGAGGGGAATCGAAAATTCATCTTGCGTGCCGCATTTGCGGCGGCGTTGTTGGCAAGCCAAGGCGGGCCGGCCGAGGCACAGCGCGCTTCCGAGAATGCGGTCACCCAGGCAGACGACGCATTCGGGACCAGTGTAGGCAACGAGCAGGTGGGGCTTTACTCTTCTTTCGACGTGCGCGGCTTCTCGCCCACGGCGGCGGGCAATGTCCGTATCGACGGTCTTTATTTCGACCAGGTGGCCGAACTCAATTCGCGGGTTGAGGGTTCTTCCCGGATCAGGGTGGGGATCGCGGCGCAAGGCTACGCCTTCCCCGCGCCCACCGGCGTGGTGGATTATTCTCTGCGCCTGCCGGGGAGCGAGCTTCATCTCAGCGGTCTGGCCGAGACCAATACTCGAGGTACGACCACCGTGGAATTCGACGGGGCTGCGCCGCTCTTGGACGGTGTTTTGAGTGTCGGCGGTGGAATCGGTTTTCTTCGCGACGTACTGGCGGACGGAAGCGGCAGCTACCAGCATAGCGAAGGTGTGCTGGCACGCTGGACGCCGGCGCCCAACATCGAAATCCTTCCTTTTTGGTCCAGGCTCGACATTCACGACAGTCTGGTGGGGCAGGTCTATGTCCCCAATGGCCCGTTTCTTCCCCAACAGATGCCGGGTCGTCATTTCTATGGACCCGACTGGGCGGTCAACCGCGAATTCGATGTCAATTTCGGCGGGTTGGCCCGGGTGGAATTGTCAGAAGGCTGGAACGTGCGTGCGGGCCTGTTCCGTTCCGAGCAGAAGCGGCCCAATCACAAATTCATCATCCTGACCGATCTGGATCGGCAGGGGCGGGGCGATTTGAACATCTTCTCTGATCCGCCTGCCGGCTCAGGGTCAACGAGCGGCGAGTTGAGGCTGGATCATAGCTTCGCGGAAGGCACCCGCGTACATCGCGCGATTCTGTCCTTACGCACGCGGGACTGGAATGGCCTCTATGGCGGGGCCGACCTTGCCGGTCTCGGCCGCGTGGCGATCGGTCAGCGTATCGATGTCCCGCCGCCGGGATTTCTCTATACCGACGAGACTCGCGACCATGTCGATCAGATGACCTTGGGACTTGCCTACCAGCTGGCCTGGAAGAATATGGGCGAGCTGGGGTTGGGTGTGCAGAAAGTTCGTTACCGCAAGCGGACCCTTATTCCAGGTCAGGCGCCCGTGCTGTCCAACTCCGATCCCTGGCTGTTCAACGTTGCACTGACCGGCACCGTCTCCGACAACGTTGCGGTTTTTGGGAGCTTCACGCGCGGATTGGAGGAAAGCGGAATCGCCCCACAGAATGCGTCCAACCGCAACCAGGCATTGCCGGCGATCGAAACCCGGCAGGAAGATTTTGGTATGCGCTGGGCGATCACGCCGAATGTGCGGTTGGTCACCACGCTGTTCGATATTGAAAAGCCCTATTTCAGTCTCGATGCGAGCAATTTGTACCGGCAACTGGGGCAGATCCAAAACAAGGGTGTCGAAGTCTCCCTGTCCGGCAGTATGACGCCACGGCTGGATGTTGTTGCGGGCGCCGTCTTCTCTCAGCCCCGCGTGACAGGAGAGGCGGTTCGCCTCGGTACGGTGGGCGCGCTGCCGGTCGGGATCGCCTCGCACAAGATCGATCTTCATCTCAACTGGCGTCCACCGGATTTCGACGATTTGTCTTTCGATCTGGGCGTGACGCATGCGGGCCGTGTGCCTGCCACTTTGGACAACCAGGTTTTCATTCCCGAGCGGACGACGATGGATGCCGGTGCGCGCTATAAACTGACGCTGGGCGGTCAGCCGGTCGCGCTGCGGTTCTCCATTCTGAATGTCTTCGGTTCGCGCAGTTGGGATTTGAATGACGCCGGCGCTTATAATATTTACTGGAACAGCGGTCGCCGTTTCGCGGTGCGATTGATCGTTGATTTGTGACGATGCGTATTCGGGGGCAATCTGTCCTGACGCCACCGCAAATTCCGGTGGCATAGAGAAGTGAAATTGCGGCCGGATCGGGCCGGCAGACGGGGGACGACGCCGTGAAAATCGAGAAACACAGCATCGGTTTTGTACCGCTCTCCGAACGATATGGTGACGAACGGCGCCTGTTCACGATCTGGTTCAGCATCAATCTTTCAATCGTCTGCCTGACCGTCGGCACTCTGGGAATTCTTGCGGGCCTGAATCTATTTTGGACGATATTGGCGCTGGTGCTCGGCAATGCCATCGGCACCGTTTTCATGGCGGCGCATTCCGCCCAGGGCCCTCATCTGGGCATCCCCCAAATGATACAAAGCCGCGCGCAGTTCGGAGTTCTGGGCGCGGCGATTCCGCTGCTGGCGGTAATCGTCACCTATACATTGTATATGGCGGCGGACGAGGTGATCGTCAAAGCCACGATCCTCTCCCTTATTCCTGTGAGCGCCAATACCGCGATGATTGGCTTTGGCGCTGCCACCCTGGCGGTGGCGTTCATCGGTTATGAGCTGATCCACCGCATCGGTGTTTACCTGACGGTTTTTTCTGGCCTTCTTTTTCTTACGACCGGCTTGCTGCTGATTTCGCGAGCAGGACTGCATTCCGATCCCGTTCAGACCATGGACCGTGGCTTTGTTCTGGCGACATTCATGGCGACACTGACACAGGCTACCGCCTGGTCGCTCACCTTCGGTCCCTATGTGGCCGACTATTCGCGCTATCTTCGCCCCGACATCTCCACGGCACGAACATTCTGGTACACCGCGATGGGCAATTTCCTGGGCGCGACCCTGATCATGTGTCTGGGAGCCTATATGGCGGCTCGCTATGCCCAGATTGCCGCGGATCCTGGCATCGGTATTGCCGGCCTGTTCGGCCGCGCGGGTTTCGCCGTGAAGGCGCTGATCACATTCGGCGTTTTTCAGGCCGCCGTGATGAATTTGTACAGCGCCTATATGTCAGTCAGCACTGTTTTCACCGGTTTCCGAAATCACGGCCATGTCAGCAAGCCCGTGAAATTTCTGGTCATGGCGGTTGTCATATTTTTCGCCACGGCAATCGCGATTTTCAGCCAGCACAATTTTCATTACTATTTCGGAGATATGCTGGATATCATGGTCTATGTGCTGGTGCCGTGGAGTGCGATCAATCTTGCGGATTATTATTTCGTCCGAAATGGGTCCTACAGCATCAGAGACATGTTTGACGTCGGGGGCCTTTACGGCCGTTTCAACGGCAGCACGATCGCCATCTACATTCTGACGATTGCCGTCCAGATCCCATTCGTTCGGCTGTCATTCTATACCGGCTCCATCGCGCGTGCGATCGGTGCGGATACGGCCTGGATTCCCGGATTGATTGTTCCGGCCGCCTTGTATTGTCTTGTGGAAGGACGGCGGGAACGCGCGCGCCTTGCCGCCCTTTCGCTCAAAACAAGCGAAGGCATATGACCATCATAGTGACCGGAAGTGCAGGCCATCTAGGGGAAGCGTTGATGAGAACGCTGCTGATGTCGCGGTGCAGCGGCGGCCATCGACAGAATGCGAACATAGGCGAAGACCGCTGTTCAACAGAAATGCTGCCAAAGCGGAGGTGGCTCGAGGTCCGCTATCCGGTAGAAACGCGATCAAAGCGAACTTGGGGCGATGTCGCAGTGCGACAAAGACTGGCTCAAAGGCGACATGAAGTGAACGGCTGCCAATTGTTAGAGCGTTGGCATAATTCGGATTTTTGATCTCGAGTGCCGCATTCATCTCCTGGCCAGCGCTCCGCGTCGTATGAGGGATCGGCTTGGCCGCTCCACCGATGGCACAAACCATGACTCCAAGCTAACATTGCGAACGCTTCACGCGATCAGAGCGGTCAGAGGGGAGGCAGCGATGAGAGTTTGGTTGGCTGGAATTGTGGCGACGGGCTTGCTGGCTGGCGCGGCGATTGTGAGGCAAACGCCTGCTTCATCGCAGCCCGCCACCGCGTCTGCTGCCCAGGCAGACAGCAGCGGTGCTCGGGGCAACGTAACACAGGCACGTGTGCTATCGGCGTCCGACCGCAAGAACAACTGGCTGGTGTATGGCGGAAATTTCGAGTCCCAGCATTTCAGCCCGCTGGAGAATATTGCTGATAAGAATGTCAGCAACCTGGGGCTCGCCTGGTCCGCCGACGTCGACAGCCCCATGGGGCTGGCGCTGGAACCGATCGTGGTCGATGGCGTGATCTATTTGGGACTGCCCCTTGACGTTGTTGAGGCATTCGACGGCGTTACGGGAAAGTTGCTTTGGCGTTTTGACCCGCACATCCGGATCAATGGTCCCTGGCGCAACTCCTATGAGGGGCGCAAGAATCGAGGCGTCGCGGTTTGGAACGGTAAAGTTTATGTGGGAACCGGCGACTGCCGCATCGTGGCGATCAACGCGGCAACCGGGAGAAAAGTGTGGGACACCACGGTTTGCGATGCCGATCAGACCGGAATTACTGAAGCGCCGCGTGTTGGCAATGGCCTAGTGTACACCGGTTGGGCCGGCATGGAGTATGACGTGCGCGGCGGCGTCGTGGCGGTCGACGCGGAGACGGGTAAGAAGACCTGGACCTTCTGGACTGCGCCGGGCGATCCGTCCAAGCCCTATGAGTCAAAAACGACCGCCACCATTGCCAAGACTTGGAAGGGACAGTCGTGGCAGCTCGCCGGTGCGAACGCGTGGACCGCGCTGACCTATGACGCGGTCACGAATCTGCTGTTCATTTCGACCTCCACCGCCGGGGAGGCTTCCGGCGACTTTTCGCACATCAAGCCGAGCGGAAACCTGTTGTTCGCCAACAGCATCGTCGCAGTGAATGCTGCCACGGGTGAGTATGTTTGGCATTACCAGACGTCTTATCCGCCCGATGGCGCGGAAGATTTTCACGTGCTCGTGGCGGACATGATGATCGGCGGAAAGCCGCGCCGCGTGATCATGACCAAGCCGCGCAACGGGGTCTTCTACACGCTCGATGCCCGCACGGGTCAGGAAGCCATGGCGCCGCGTGGCATTGGGGGGACGCCTTATCCATCCCTGAAGCAGGTGAGTTTGAGCACCTTGGCATCCAAAGGCTATCAGGACGCCGGCCTTCCGAAAAATCTTCCAGAGACCGGCCTTGGGGGCGGTTGGTTCCCCCTGTCCTACAACGCGCAGACAGGGCTTGTGTACATCTCCGCGTATGAGATCAAACGCAGGCCCGGCGGCGGCGGCAGCGAGGGTGCCAATGGGGCCGCACTCGAAGCCGATGGACTTGCGGTGGAGCTGGCACGTCAGAATATCGGAGGAAGTGCAGCAGGGGGTAAAGGTCAGTATCGCGATTATGCGCCACTGCCGCGCGGCAAGCTGGTCGCTTTCGATCCCATCAAGCAAAAGCCGCGTTGGATCGCGACCCTTCCTCTCGAGCTGAATGGTTCGCCTGTTTCCACGGCGGGGAACCTTGTTTTCCAGGGAGATGCGAGCGGGTATTTCACCGCCTATGCGGCGGACACGGGCAAAGTGCTCTGGTCCGTCAAGACAGGCTCTGCAATCCAGGCAACGCCTGTGACCTACGCCATCAATGGCGAGCAGTATGTCCTGATGCCAGTCGGTTTGGGGGGCGGGTACCGGTTGTTCGGAAGTCCTACCAGTATGTCGACCCTTGAAGACAAGCGTGGACCGGCACGGCTGTTTGCCTTCAAACTCGGCGGCAAAGCGGTGATGCCGGCGATCGAACCGTACATTCCTGCCATACCACCACCGCCAGAACAGACCGGTACCGCCCGACAGATTGGGATGGGCGCCAAGGTCTA